>NZ_JAHLKN010000018.1:0-98332 GCF_021498065.1 Mycetohabitans sp. B3
GGCGTTGGGCTGTGGCGAACGCCCCCCGGCTCCGCCTACCTCGCTGGCTCAACCCGCACTCGAGCACCGCCTGCCCCGAGTGGGGGGCCGTTCCCCCTGCGCGGCAGTGCCACCCCGTATGGACGAGCTTGGCCCAATCAGTCGCGCGTGCTGCAGCCCGCACGGCCCCAGTGCGGGCCCCACGGCGCGATGCGCGCCACTGCCAGTGTCGAGAAACGTATAGCAATCTGGCTGGGTCGCCGGAGAACATTCGCCCAATGCCTTGCGCCATTCACTGCGCGTCAGCAGCGCCGCACAGCCTGAGCACAGACGGCGCTGTGGCATGTGGGCTTGGCGCTCAGTGGCGCCGCAGATGCGCGCCTGGCGCAGCGGCTGGGCATCTCGATCAGCGGCGAAACGATGCTTCGTTTGCTCAAGCGCAACGGTCAAAAGTACGTCGCGACGACATCCAACCCTACCATAGTTGGCGTCGATGACTGGGCATTCAAACGCGCTCATCGCTATGGCACCCTACTGGTCGACATTGAGCAACGGCGCCCATTAGATTGGTTGCCCGATCGTGATGCGACATCGGTGGCGAACTGGCTAACAGGAAACCGCACAATTCGCATCGTGTCGCGCGATCGCGCTGGGGTTTACGCCAAAGGCATCACACGTGGCGCCCCGCGAGCCATACAAGTGGCCGACCGATGGCATCTATTGAAGCATCTTGGCGATGCCATTGAGCGCGCGCTAAGTCGCTGCCAGCGGCCTATCCGCGAAGTTGCACGCTCGCTTGATCACGAACACGCTTTTCTCGCATTGCCGGCGATCGAATTGAATACGCTGCACGTGGTAGCAACGTCACGAGCGAAAAAGGCCGACTGTACTGAAAGGTGGTCCAAATTTACCTTGCGCGCAACAATGCGCATACCTGGCACGCGAACATTAAAGTATCATATCCTATGCAGCGGTATAGTTTAGCCTATGCGCGTACCATTTCACCGTGTGTTGAAATCGACGAACGGGCTAGCTCGCTCAATGTGAATCTGGCTGGAGCCGGTGGGCGAGCAACTCTCCATCGACTTGTGTGTCAAGCATAGCGGATCCATGAGGAGCGGAAAATGAAAACAAATGTCGTTCAGCAGGACGCAGTGCATCAATCCTCGCGCCGCTCGAGTAGGCGGTTATCCGAGAGGGGGGACGAGTCAACGCAGACATTTAAACTAGCACCGATTCAAGCCGTGTTGGCTAGACTTTCGTCTGCTTCGCAAGCGAACCAAGGCGGTGAACAAATTCCGTATCAACAATTGGCAGCGGCCTTTCAAGAGGGGGATATTGTCTATGGTCTAGATGCGCCGAGAAAGCGCGCACTGGACACGTTAAAGCAAGCCGGGTTTAGTAACTTAGACCAAGGCAGCGGCGTCACGCAAAAGCGGGATGCGCTGCCGCCTAAAAGAATTTTGATTCAAAATGACTTGACAAATGCGGTATGGGATCCGCTGGATAAGCCCTACGTTTACCAGTCAGACAAGCGCATCAAAAAGACGTTAGCCGATGCCCAGCGAGGTATTGCATTCAAAACGTTTTTGTCCCGTCATCCCCGCTACAATGTTGCTAGCGAAGTGACACCAAGCCAACAATTAACATTAGAGGCGAGTAAGGCTTTATGGAAGAAAACCAGTAAGGCGGGACTTGAGTACCAGTTGTTGGTCAGGCAAAAAAACATTCACTTTATTGTGGACGACATTGATGAAAATCTCAGTGCGGTAGCGGGCAAGACAGGGCATGGGACCAGTATTACATCCAGTGAACTGAGATGGCTGTATCGGCATCAAAAAACCGATCAGGTCAAGCAGCATGTGCGGTTTTGGAAAAAGGACAGAGAAGTTCCGCACTATGAGATCTTTAACTCGAAAAAATGGCGGTTTGGACCTGATTATGAGCAAATGTACCGGCCCAAGCAAAATTACTGGCATGCTAGCTGGTTGACCAGCGCCCGTCCGCCCAGGCCAAAGTGAACCGTCGTCGATCCGTCTGCGTTGGAATCGGTGAAGTTGAAGATGGGAAACGCCGGTAGGCCAACCTTATTATGGGTAATCGTACTTTTTTGCACAATTTATGGCGTTTTGACCATAAAAAATCTTTATAAAATAACAGTAAAAAATTCTTCAATGGCGTGCAAGCCGTGAAGATGCTTAGTCTGCTGCGAGCACCTCTCTAAGTCACTACTGCCAGGTTTCGTATGATTCGAACGATTATCTCGCAGAAGGTACGCAATTTACTGCCTCCACGGCGTCTTCCGTCGCGATAACAGACACTGACATCTTGACCCGATCTTCGGCAGGCATTCTCGTTGTCCTTGCGCGCATCAGATGGAGGGAAACGGTCAGCCGATGATGCCATTGAACCCTTCACCTTTGGGTGCCCACTCGCGACCAATGACGTTTGTAGATTTTTCTTTGTGACTATCGCCATGGCTTGTTTTGACAGAACTGCATGTCGGCGCTCGAGCACTGGCTTTGTCACATTGTATTGTAAACGAGCTCGGGTCAGCTCGGGGGCTAAAGAAGAAAAAATCGCTTTATCACGCTCACCATTTTCCGGCGACGACCATTCGCTACGCAGATTGATGGTACGGTCGTTTCAGCCTGAGCTCGCGCGACATCAAAGTGGAGACCCATCAGTTGCGATCTCGCCGTGGTCACCGTGGCAAACGGGACTGGTATCTGTTGCATTCGATAGTTTTATTTTTTGAACAGCTTATCGTTTGAACCCATTCGCCTGTTGACTCAAGTGAATTTTTCAAGAAGGATGCGTATGGCGATCTTATGAAGAGGAGCAAAGCCATGACGGCGTTTGATGATGCATTTGAAAAGACGGTGGCCCGAGAAGGAGGCTACTCTAATCATCCTGATGATAGCGGCGGCGAAACATCCTATGGCATTACTGAGGCGGTGGCGCGAGCAGAAGGGTATTCGGGTCGGATGACCTTGTTGCCCTTAGCAACCGCCAAAGCCATTTATCGGCGTCGCTATTGGGAGCAGCTGCATCTGGAGGACGTTGCCACACTATCAGCGCCGATTGCGCTTGAATTATTTGATACCGGTGTCAATATGGGCGCGCAGGTGGCAGCACAGTTTCTGCAGCGTGTGCTCAATGTGTTCAATCGTCGGCAGGCCGATTACCCCGATATGATGGTAGATGGTTTGATAGGCCTCAAAACCACCGCGGCGCTCAAAGCTTTTCTGGACAAACGCAAAGAGCCAGGGCAAGTGGCGCTTCTCAAGGCACTCAATAGCCTACAAGGGGCGCGTTACATTGAGCTGGCAGAGAGACGAGAGAAAGACGAAGCATTCGTGTTTGGCTGGGTAATGAACCGACTATGAAAGGTACTTCCCACCCCAAGCTATTTATTTCAAAATTAGATGCAATGCGTAGCAATGTTCTATGATTTTTTTATTTTTGTGCGAATCGCTACATATCCGTAACAATGCCATAGTCGCACTTAATTGAGCGATGTCAAGTGTATTGTTTCACGGCGGCTTGTTTTTAAAGCATAGTCGCTGTGCCTACATTGCTAATTCTTTCAATGATGGCGGTTTAAGTCAGGATTCGTTTGGGCAATGAGATAAATGCGGTATATAGTGTTTTTGCCTTTTTCAGCCCATCTAGCGTTCCGGCTGCATGAGTGCATGGGATAGGTTTAGTACACAGGCAGGAGCAGAAACCTTTGTGGGATAGCAGTCGACGTGCCTTAGGCGGGGAACACAGCTGCCACGGTCAAGGAGAGTGCAATGCAGCATTTGCTGAGATGGATCGCACCCTATGGTGTTCTATTCATTGTAGGGATTGCCTTGGGTTGGAGCATAAGCTCGGTCATCGCTGGTAGGCGGCTGGCTGAAGAACAAGCTGCGCGAGCCCGGGACCATGAACAGCATGCCGAACAAATAAAAGCGATTTCAGACGCAGCTTTGGCCGCGCAACAGAAAGCGACCGCTATGCGTGAGGTCCAGGCCCGCCGGATTGAAACGCTGGATGCACAACTGAGTCAGGAGCGCCAAGCCCATGAGAATGAAAATCAACGTTTGCGCAATGCTCTTGCTGCTGGTACTGAGCGGCTGCGTGTCGCCGTCGTCAACTGTTCAACCCGTAGCCGTGACGTGTCCGACTTTGCCTCCACCACCGGAATGGGCGATGGTTCCCCCACCTACGCAGACCTCGACCCAGCGGTTGCAGAACGCGTTTTCCGGGTCGCTGACGACGACCAGCGAGAAATAGATAAGCTCAAGGCCTTACAAGCTTACGTGTGCGCGGTGCGGCCTGAAACCGCAGAGTGTCCCGTGGCCGGGCTTCAGTCGGCGGTACCATGACAAAATGTCTTGAACGATTGGTCACCAAAGGAGGTATCAATGCAAGTCTGTAGTGTAATTCAAGCGTACGGTGATCGGGCAACCACGTAAGCGAAATGCGTTGGTTGCCCAGATGGCCAGCCCAAACAATGTCCATACGATACAGTTGTAAGCATAGCATGCACGGTCCGATCAACTGGATGCCGGATGCGCGAACATATAGCAGAGGTATAGCATGATGTGGTGCTTTGAACTATTATTGCGTGTGCCTTCCGTGTTCAGTTCAAGGGCCTGGACACAGGATGACCTAACCCTGATAAGTGGGGTAGTGTGCGGTGCATTGATATTTTTGCTGCATAGCCGTGAACCGTCGTGGCCGCGCAAGGTAGCATATTTCGGCGTATCAGTGATTGGCGGATTTTCGGTGACCTCGTCAGTGCAGCAGTACGTGGGGCTACCGGAATGGCTTGCCGCGTTTCTGTCTACGGCGGCGATCGTGACACTGGCCAATACACTGTTGGGTTGGTCAGAGAAAATAGTACCGGAACTGTTGACTCAGTTAACCTACCGGATCATTGGGAGTACGCCTGTTAATGACACTAAGAATAGCGAGTTAAACAAATGATAAAAGCGGCGATAGCGTACTTCAATGCCTACAGCGTATGGGACTTGCTGCTGCTGTGGATGAATGGGGTATTGGCAAGTGCGATTTTTCTGATTCTGTTGTTTGCCTTTAGTGCGCCAGTACCCCGGCGCAGTCCGTTGAATTGGTATGAACGAGCGATACGATTTTGGTTGGTCGCGGTGTATGGTATTTTGGCGGTACGTGTATGTGCAGGATGGTATTCCACACCGGTGGAACCGACGCATGTGGCGGTCAATGCCTTGGTGCTGAGTTTTGTGATGATGGCGCGTGGAGATGTTGGCGTCATCACCGAGGCGTTGCGTCAAACGCGCAAGACACGCCGGAGGGTATTAAGCGAGCGTAAACAGCCGTAGCGAAGCTTTCTTTGATTCAATACAATCGATGAGGGCAGATCTTGCGGTTGGTTGAATCGTCCAATTATTCGGTATACGAGTTGACGGTATTGGGAGCGCACCTGTCGGCGCTCTTTAGCAAAACTCGCCGGCATGAATTCAGTACCGCACTGTGCGCCGCTCCAATGCCATGATGGACGTAATCGCTCGGATTGCTATGCCGCTTCGATGATAGCGCGGGATCGATTCATAGCGCGCGAGCCGCGCTTGTTGCTCTTTCGTTCGCGACGTTGGTGCCACGCCAGGCCAATTCGATTGCGGCAATGCGAAATAAGTGTGCTCGTAATCGAGCGAGCGTGCAACGTCGCGGATATGCCGCTGGCAGCGGCCGAGCGCACGCTCAATGACATCGCCACGATTCTTTAGAGCGTGTTATGCACTTTGCAAGATAGGCGCGGCATGAACGAGCATGAGCATGGCAAAGATGACGAAATGCAAGTCGACGAGCGTTTCAGGCAAACGCTCGTCGTCGCGAGCGATTGAGCCATCCAAAACTGCGTTCGACGACCCATCGGCGCGGCAGCAGGATAAAGCCCTTCTTTGCCTCTGACCGTTTGATAACCTGCAATTCGATGCCTTCATCTTGCGCGGCTTGTGCCGGCTCTTCTCCTATATAACCTTGGTCGGCAAAGGCAAGCTTCACGCTCTGCCCGCTCACAAGTTGCCCCTCTTGTGCTAAACCGGAACCTGCGCGCGCGCTTGCTCATTGACCGGCGTGACATGAACCGCCAGCCAATGCCCGAGCGTATCGACGGCCATATGCACCTTGCTTGCCCGTTTGCGCTTGTACCCGTCGTAGCCTGCGCGTGGGCCACGCTCGCAGCTCGACTGCAACGTACGCCCGTCCAGAACCACCGCACTGGGCTGGCCTTGCCGGCCCTGCGCAACACGCAGCACCGAACGCAAATCCTGAACCATCGCTTCGAAGCAGCTCGCTCGCAGCCAGCGTTGAGTTTGCTGATACACCGCTTCTCATGGCGGAAAGTTCGTCGGGCAGCATGCGCCACGCAGCGCCTGCACGAGCTAGCCAACGCAGCGCGTTGAACAACTCGCGCAATTCATACCGTCTTTGCGGTGCGTCTGGCTCCATCAACGTCAAATACGCAGCAGCGAAGCGCCATCCTTCGTCCGTCACGTCGCTCGGATAGGGTCTGCGTTTCTCCATCTCGATTCGATTTTGAGCCTTGCTGAAAGTGCATAACACGCTCTAGGCGATGAGGTGGGGCGGCCTGTTGGCATCAAAAATCGTTTGGCGGAGAGCGAAATCGCGTCCACGCAATTAACTCGTGCAGTTTTTGCGGTTGCATCCTCTGGCGCAGAGTAGCAAACCAAAAGTGGTTGGTTGCTTGTGCGTTCGACAAATCTGCACGTGCTGCGCTGGGCTTTGCAAGGCGGGTGTTAGATGCAGCAATATATTTTGCGATCTGCTGAAATAAATTAGGCGGATGGGGCGCCCATTGGCTACTCGTTAAATTTTGTTCGGGCTCTCCTGTTTTTTGGACAGTGGTAAACATGCCGGGTTTAAAATTGTCCACCTTGCCTGATACTTGCATTTCAGGCATGCCATAATTATAGTTCGCTTCAAATAAACGCCGTCCGCGAGGTGTCGGTGTTGACTTCTCTGTGACCGGCATATCGAAACCCGTAGAGACCCGGCCATTTCCTTTGCCGTGACCGAGCCGGAGATTGCCGGTAGAGTCGAACGTATTAGCCATAAAATTTTTATAGGCTTGGAGTCGATCCGCCGGCGTTTTTCCCTCAAAAGCCCTTTGGATGTCGGCAGCCATCCGGTTGCGTTTTAGGATATTAGCATTGTAATCGGTGGCAACCCACACATCACGTAATTCAGTACCATAACCATGGCGAGTATATTCATCGGCCAAAATCGCACGGCCGAACCCGCGTAGCCGGCCCATCGCTGCCGCCTGCTTTGCCAGTCCCGCCCGTTTTTGTTTCCAGATAGATTTAGCCTCATCCTCTCCGATATTATCATCTTGCTGATTTTGCGCTTTTTCCGCTTCTTCGAACTGTTGCGCGCCCGCTCTGTACAGTAATGTCATTTGATTCATCAAATGCTGACCGGTTGCGCTCGCAATGAGGTGGTTAATGCTTGTTGATCCAGGGTCTTTGCCTTCATTCACCGCAGCTTCCTGGTGGGTTAGTGGGCGACCCGTTTGTTGTGCTGCCTCGGCATAAAAAGGTCGTTTCGAGTTATATTGAGTGTAGCGCTTGCTAACATCTTCACCATAATATTGCTTAAGCCACTGCTTATCCGCGTCACTAATAGCGGCCGCAGGCCCATATTTTACCTGATAAACGATATCAGGCCTGTTAGCATCGTGCTGATCATCATAATAGAAGCTTTTTTCTTCCAGCTCGGGTAATCGACGCTGCGGTGGCTGGGCGAAACCCGCTAGGCTTTTGCGGACTAATTCGATGGTACGCTGATGAAAATCGCGCTGCTGCGCATCTTGTAGCGCATCTGATGCCAGCGTGGGCTCCGAAAGCTTGCGTTGCCGACTTCGCTCTGTCCAATGTCGAGCGCGTTTATTCGGCAAGGCGTGTATCGGTTCCGACTCCGAGTATGTCCGTTTCCGCTTCATTTCCCCTCCTAGTAGAGGCGACTATGTATCGCTTTTCCGCTGCCTGGCCGTGGCGTAAAAACTGCGCTCGCAAGTTTGTGTCAGATTTTTACGCTGATACCAAGTAAGATATCGTCGATGTACTTGACGATCAAGCGCTAAGCGGTGTTCGACGAAAAGAAGGGGCCGCGGTTGTGCGACAGTGTTCCAAGATTTTCAAGTGGAACATCCGGGGTAGTCATGCTGCCGATTTGATCGCAGGCAGCGTCGCGAAGTATGCATCAACCGGCTAGATTGAATCCAGCCAGCTCGTCGCATTGTCCACGTACACCAGCAGCATGCACTGTGGCGCGCGCTCCTCAAACCACGAATGCTCGCTGCCGTCAATCTGGATCAGCTCGCCCAGGCAAGCGCGCCGTACCCGCGGCTACTGAGGCGCCGGTTAATAAATTCGACTCCGACGCCTTCGACCTCGATCTCACAAATCAGCGGCTCTTCGAGGTCAAGTTTTGATCGTCAATGCGGACTCAAGATGCCGTTTAAGCTTTTCCATGGTTGGAACGCCTTTTTCGCAGGTCGACCATTACATCCGAAGCTGAGTTTAGGCTAAGTTGCTCAACAAGCGCTGGCGATTCTACAACGGACTACGACCGCCTAGCGCTCACCATTACCCAACCTTCTGCCATGGTCCGTCGAGCCTAGTTGGTGTCCGACCGTATCGACTTACGGTTCACTGCCTGAGTGACCATGAAGTTCCGCCTTGGGTCACCCGCATCGTAGGCCGTTTCGCCGCGGGGGAAAACTTGCCATGAGCCGTCGTCGTGCCTGAAAAAGAACACGGTCTGCACGCCTGTCGGTCTTGAGGCTTCTCTATGCACACGTAGCGCCGCTGATTGGAATGCATGCGGCTGAAGCGTGCAATTCGGATGGACGTCTCAAGATACGGGCGGGCGCCGCGTCCATCTTGAAATCGATGGGCACAGACACCCGATAGTAGAACATGTCGAAAAACATGCTTCTTCAGCATGGAGATAGCACGGCGCCTAATGCCCGGTCCGCCAAAGCTCGCATGCAGCTGTTTTGTTCCTTACGATTCCCCGGTGAAGGCGGGATTTGCTTTACATCGCGGCTTCGAAGATTGCGATGACCTGGGCGAGGGTTGCTTTGCGAGGATTGGTCAGCATGCATGCGTCCTTCTGCGCATTGCTAGCCATAACTTCATGATCGTGTGCCTTCACGCCCAGGTCAGCCAGACCCGACGGGATACCAACGGATGCGGACAAGTTCCGGATCGCTGTTACAGCAGCCCGCGCAGCGTCGACTGTACTGAGCCCGGCGGTATTCACGCCGAGCAGCGCAGCAATGGTGGCAAAGCGCTCGGGCGTGGCGATAAGGTTGAACTCGCACACGTGCGGCAGCAGGATCGCATTGCAGACGCCGTGCGGCAGGTTGTAAAACCCGCCGAGCTGATGTGCCATCGCATGCACATAGCCGAGCGACGCATTGTTGAACGCCATGCCGGCGAGGTACTGCGCGTAGCACATCGCGGCACGTGCCTCCATGGATTCGCCGTTCGCGACGGCCTTCGGCAGCCATTCGCCTATCAAAGCGATTGCCTTTTCGGCGCACGCGTCGGTAATCGGCGTGGCTGCGGTGGAGACGTAGGCTTCCACTGCGTGGGTCAACGCGTCCATGCCAGTCGCGGCGGTCAATGCCGGCGGCATTGCTACCATCAGGCGCGGATCGTCGATCGCAATAAGCGGGGTACAGCGCCAATCGACGATGGCCATTTTGACGTGGTTGCTTGAGTTGGTGATGATGCAGAATCGCGTCATCTCCGCCGCAGTGCCGGCCGTCGTGTTAATAGAAATTAACGGCGTCATGGGCACCGTTGATTTGTCGATACCTTCGTAGTCGCGGATATGTCCACCGCCGGCGGTGACCAGTCCAATGCCTTTTGCACAGTCGTGCGACGAGCCGCCTCCTAGCGAGACGATGAAGTCACAACCTTCTCGCTCGAACAGGTTGACACCGTCGTGGACATTGATATCGGTCGGATTGGGTTCGGCACCCGGAAAGATCACGGCTTGAAGCCCAGCCTCACGGAGGTAGCCTGCGATGATCTCGGAGATCCCCATCTTGTGCAGGCCGGCATCCGTCACGATAAGCGCCTTTTTTGCGCCGAGCGACTTGGCTCGAGCACCGGTTTCGCGTGCACAACCCGGTCCGATGAGGGTCACGCAGGGAATGAAAAAGCTGTCGGTACGATCAGCGATGTTTAGGTAGCTCATTGCGTCTCCGAGTTTTTGGGGGGCTTACCGTCTTGCGGCCAAAGGATTGAGGCACGAACCGTACCAGCGTCCGAAAGGACGATTTTCAAGCGCTCTCCTTGGGGTGTGTCATGCGCATTGTGTTGTCATTCGAAGCAATGTGTTGCGTTATGGAGCAGTCCAATCCGCTTGTTCGCGCTGAGCATGAAACAATGGCCACTGCGGAAAACACTGCCACGCCCCAATGATCATTTTTATTTTGGATTGTCGAGTTGGAGCCAATCTGGCGAAAATGTCGCGAAGCCTGCCACCCGTCGTTCACGGCTTCCGGGGTATTACACGTCGGTGGTCGCGCGACCGTGAGCAAGCATCTGCCAGGCGAGCTTGCTCACCAGCGCTCACAGTGGTTCGAAATTGAGCGCAATCGCAATCTCCTGCTGGCCCTCGGTCCGGGTGGAACGTCTCTGGCTCAGACGCCGTGCCGCAAGCGGCCCCCAAGGCCATCGTAGACAGTACCTTCATGTGGCTCGAGCGACAATGGGCAACCCGGTACGCATGATGCGCCGTACTGCGCCAAACCACTTTGACCACCTACGTCAGCAGCGTATCGACACTGGCTGGCGTATCAACTGGCTTCGTCGTCAGCCAGAGGGTATCAATGCGGGCCATCGCAGCGGGGTCGGCGTTGCCCACCGCCTGACTACGTGCGCGGCCCGGCGTCGGTTGCCGCGGCCGGCGTGACCACCACCGTGCAGGTCGTGCCGGCGGACAGAATCAAGCCGTCGGGCACCTGATCGATATGGATGCGTACTGGAACACGCTGCGCAAGACGGACCCAGTTGAAGGTTGGATTGACGTCGGCAAGCAGTTCGCGGCTCATCGGGTTATCGCGGTCGGCGATGCCGCGCGAGATCCCTTCGACATGGCCTTTCAATACCGCGCCGCTCATCAGTCGCATCTCGGCCGGGTCGCCGATTTTAAGCAGCGGGATCTTGGTTTCCTCAAAATAGCCGTAGACCCAGAACGAGTGGTTGTCAACGAGCGCCAGCTTAGGCTGCCCGGCGATGGCGTAATCGCCGCGATAGGCATTCAAGTTTGTCACATAGCCATCCACTGGCGCGACCACGGTCGTGCGCTCCAGGTTCAGCTTCGCCGCGGCGAGCTGCGCGAGCGCCTGTTCATATTGGGCCTGGGCGCTGGCGGCTTGGATCACAGCATTTTCGCGGTTTTCCTTCGAAACAACCAGTGCGTCCAGATCCCGGCGTCGGGCGGCATCGTCACGGCGCATCTGTAGATCCGCCTTGCGTGCCGCGACCAGCGCTTCGGCTTGCTGGACGGCGATGCGGTAATGGTTCGGATCGATGCGCATCAGGACGTCGCCGCGATGCACGAACTGATTGTCCCGCACCGGAAACTCGACAATCTGCCCCGATACGTCCGGCGCGATATTGATAATCTCCGCTCTGACACGTCCATCGCGGGTCCAGGGCGAATCCATGTAGTGGACCCACAACGCGCGACCGAGCAGCACGGCAATGGCGAAGATCGCGATAGTCGCAAAGAAGCTGAAGATACGGCGAAGTTTCATGTCCGACTCTTTTTGAGTTCAACGATAAACGGCGAGCCCGAACAGGCAGACGATACCGGTGAGCAGGCTCGCGCGGGCGAGCGACGGGTGCCAGAACAGACGATACACGCCAAAGTAGGCCAATACGCGATCAAGCACCCACGTCAACGCGGTGCCGGCCAGCGTAGTGAGCAGGAGCATGGGTACGTAGGCGTCGAACAATGCGATGTCACGCGGCATGGGTAGTCTCTCGTCGGTGAGGGCCATGCGGGCCGGACGTCAGCTCGCTGAGCGGAGATTGAGCATCGAGCAGAGCGGTCCGGATGAAATGCAAATAGCTCAAAGTACGTTGCAGCCTGTGCCGGTCATCGCGCGACCTAACGACACTGCGCAGCATGGCCAGCGCTGCGTTAATACTGGCCGCGGTCGCCTCGCGTGCGTCGGCGAGCCGTCGATAGCTGGGTGCGGAGAACAAGGCAGCCAGTGTGTTCAGCATGTGCTGCGTGGCCTGCCGCCACGGCATGTTGGCCGAATAGCGGGGGTCGGCGGGGAGTCGGTCGAGTTCCGTGCGTAATTCGATTACGGCATGACCGACTTCGAGCACGGTAAAGGTCCACGATAGCATCCGCATTTGCAGGTCCGGACGATCCGCGGTGACTGCGTTGGCTTGGTGCAGCAAGTCACGCGTGCCGCTTTCCAAGTATTGGCGGGCCCGGCTCAGTCGAGCGTTGCATGCGTCCACGACCTGGTGCAGCAGGGTCCGCTGCAGTTGCTTATGCAGCCACGGACTGGCCGGCGGCAATAGTACGGCACTGATCAGCGCGACGACGAGCATCGCGGCAATTAGCGCGATGGCGTCGTTCATGTACGAAGAAGGGTCGTAGTGCACGACGTTGTCGGGGCCAGCCAGGAAGCAAAAGAATACGCAATAGCCCATGCCAAACGCGGCCCAGCCTGGACGCGTGGACATCAGTACGCCGAACATCAGCAAGGGGGCAAGGGCGGTGCACAACAACACGTAGCCGTCCAGGTGCGGGAAGAGGCCGAACACCGCGATGAAACCGGCGAGCACCGCGACCATCGTACCCATCGCCATCTGCGCGGCGCCCTTGGCGGGCTGCGGCATTGATGCGACCAGCGCGCTCGTGGCGGCTGCGTTCAACACCGCCATGCCGCCGCTGGGCCAGGCGGTCTCAATCCAGAATGCGGCGAACACCAACATTGCGATGGCCGCTCGCACGCCAGCCACGCCCGCCGCCACGGTATGGGTGCGCGGGATGTAGCGTTGTGCATCGTACTCGCGCTCGTGAAGGTCCGTGCTCAGCGACGCGTACGTGAGCGCGTACGCGTGCATCTCTTCGACGAATCGGTACAGCAACTCGGCTGCGGTGTCGAAGTCCAGCAGCGCGATGCCTTCACGCTGTTCGAGCTGCGCTCGGGTATCCCGTATGCGGCGCGGCAACGTCTGCTTGAACGCCTGCAGCTGTGTCGCCACGTGCTGTGCATCCTCGGCGCTGCGCACGGGTTCGCCGCTTTCCTTCAGCAGTAGCGGCGCGACTTCGCGAAAATACGGTTCGATTGCCTCGACAATCTGAACCTGGCCGCCTGCCCGGATCCGGTTCATCAACTGGTGTAACGCATGAAAGCGTGTCGACGCATTCATGAACTCGGTGTTCAGCCTCGACAGCCGGCCACTGCGCATTCGGCTGCGCGGATCCTCGAACACTGCGAAGCTGCGCATCGCTTCTAAACCGACGACATCGGCGGCAAAACGTGCGTTGGTGCGTTCGGCGCGAGAGCGGTCAATCCGGCCCGCCAGCGTGTCCGATACAAATTCGACGAACGCGAGGTATCGCGCCTGGACCGTGGAGCGAAGCGCGTCAGCGGTGTGCTGGGGCAGCACCAGCGCGCTGACGGCGCCAGCGCACAAGATGCCCAGCGTAACCTCCGTGACCCTTGTCACGGCCGCCATGAACGCGCCGTCTGCATGCTGGGCGGCCGGAATGCCCACCAGCGCGGCGGTATAGCCGGCGAGCACGAACCCGTACGAGCGGAAGTTGCGGTTGCGTGCCGCGCCAAAGGTGCAAATGCCCACCCAGAGCGATACGGATAGCAAAAACAGTTCACGCTGTTGCGCAAATAGTGAAACCAGCGCGATCGTCACGACCGAGCCAACCACGGTCCCCACGATCCGGTAAAAGCTTTTGGCGAGCACCATCCCGCTTTGCGGCTGCATGACAATGAACACGGTCGTCATCGCGGTACGCGGTTGCGGTAAGTCCAGCTTCATGGCCACGCCCAGCGCAAGCAACGCGGCGCCAACGGTCTTGAATAGATAAATCCATACCCGGCCGTCGATGCGTAACCAGTCGCGCACCGTGTCGCGCCATGCGGACGATGACGTTAACCGAGCCAGCGCGGATGGGGTGCTGCTCATTGCGATGCCTGCCGGGCGACGGCCTTGGGCACGCGTGGATCCTCGTCGGACGGGCCGTCGCCCGGATCGACCCGTCCGCCACCCAGCGCGGCCGTCAACGACGCGCGCGCCGCCAACTTCGATGCGTGGATGATCTCGGCGTCCTGTTGTGCCTGCAATAATTGGGTTTGCGCGCTCAATACGGACAGGTAGTCGGTCAAGCCGCGCCGAAAGCCGGTGGAGGCCAGATCGTAGCTGCGCTGGGCGACGGCGACCGCGCGCTGCGCTGCATCCTGCTGGATATCGAGCGATTTCAACGTGACGATCTGGTCCGCGATGTCCTTTAATGCGTCAACCAGCGTTTGATTGTATTGATCGACGGCCAGGTCATAGCCGGCGCTGGCGGCATCCAACTGGGCGCGCAGCCGCCCGCCGTTGAAGATCGGCAGGGATATTGCTGGCCCCACCGTGGCAGCATGCGCTTGGGACAGCAAAAAGGCCAGCGGCCCGCCGCCGACGAACATTGCGCCGACCGAGGCCAGCAGATTGACGTTCGGATAGAAGGCGGTCCTGGCAACGTCGACACCCGCGGCGTTGGCGGCCACGCGCCAGCGCGCGGCGACCACGTCCGGCCGATGACCGAGCAACTCGGCAGGCAAGTTTGATGGCAGGCTCACCGGCGTCTGGAGCGAGAGCGTCGGATGTTGCAGCGCGGCGCCCGCTCCCGGGCCTTTGCCGGCCAGCGCGGCAAGCTGGTTGCGTAGGAGCGCGATCTGTTCGTCGAATGCCGCGATCTGGCGTTCGCGTTGGGGCAGCGGAGCTTGTGCCTGCGTAAGTTCCAATTGGGTACCGATACCGCCTTGCAGCCGCCGTCGCGCAATGTCGACAATCGACTGCTCGTGCGCCAGCGTCTGCGCGGCGATGTCCCGTTGCGCGAACGCGAGCGACAGCTTGATGTAGGCGCGCACGATGTTGACCGCGAGTTCAAGTTGCGCCGCCCGGGCATCGACCGCCTGCATGCGCGCCGCGTCGAGTGCGCGTTCGGCGGCCTTCTCATCGTGTCCCCACAGGTCTAGGTTATACGACAACGACAGTCCGATCGTGTTGTTCCACGTATCGGCGTGCGCTAGCGGCCCAGGACCGTAATACACATTGTCGGGCCAGTGCTGCCGCGTCATCGACAGATTGCCGTTGAGTTGAGGCGAGAGATCGGCCTGCGCAACGCCGGCTATCGCCTGCGCCTGCCGTACGCGATCCCGAGTCATCGCCAAGCTGGGCGAGCCGGCCAGCGCGTCGGCGATCCACTGATCGAGCTGCGGATCAAGGTACATTTTCCACCATTGCTCGTTCGGCCACTGTGCATCGACGCTTGCCGCACGCACGGCCTGGGACACATCGAGCTGACCGGCGTCAACCGGCTTGGCATGAGGAGCAATGCCATGGGTGCTCGCACAGCCCGCAATAATCAAGTAACTTGCAAAAATTACGGGAGTCAGCGTGGTGAAACGTCGGACGGATCGCACGGCTATCTCGAAACACCCCGAAATGACTAGTCAGTAAAATTATATTTTTGAAGCAATTTCTGAATAAGCGACCAATTTGAGATAATTCCTTACCAAAAAAGCAATAAACGCTCTTGCAAAATGTGCAACAATTCTTCGATCCGCACAGGAAGTCCGTTATGGATACGCTGCAAAACATGAGGGTGTTTGTCCGCGTTGTGGAGGCGAAGAGCTTCACGGCCGCGGCGCAGCAAATGAATACGACGACGGCGTACGCATCGCGGGCCATATCAGATCTGGAGGCGCATCTGCGCACCCGATTGCTGAACCGTACGACGCGGCGCATCGCGCTCACGGAGGCGGGGGAGCGATACTTGCAACGGTGCGAGCAGATTCTTGCCTACGTCGATCAGGCCGAAGCCGAAGCCGCCGACGCACACGCACGACCCTCGGGCCGGCTCAGAATCCATGCGACCACCAGTTTGGGTCAGTATTATGTGGTGCCTGCCGTCACGCGTTATCAGGAGCGTTATCCGTCTGTGTCGGTCGATCTGACGCTGTCGCAGCACGTGCCGGATCTACTCGATGAAGGCTACGATGTCACGCTGCAGGTCAGCGCAAACGAACTGCCCGATTCCGGATTGGTATCGCAGCGGCTTGGCGACTCGTATAGCGTGCTATGTGCCTCTCCGGCCTATTTGGAAAAGCGTGGCACGCCCCGCAACGTCCGGGATCTAGCCGGCCATACCTGCCTGCGCATCGTGACATCGATTTTTCCCGGTGATCATTGGCGCTTCGACGGGCCGGACGGCATGGAGACGATCGAGTTGCCGGCGCCGACGTTCCAGGTCAATGTGTCGGACGCGCTCGCGGTGGCACTGCGCGAGGGAATGGGCATTGGTGCGCTGCTCACGCCTTCAGCGTTGCCGGCGCTGCGCAATGGCACGCTGGTGCGCGTGTTGCCCGACCACAAGATGCAAAAGATGACGATTTACGCGATGTATGCGTCGCGGCAATATTTGGACGCGAAGATCCGGACCTGGGTCGAATTCCTGCGCGAGCATATTTCGAAGGCACTCGCGGCCGACGAGGCCGCGTTGCAGACCTTCGGGGTGCGCTAGTCATGGACCGCAGCGCAGCACTTTTCCAGGATTGAATACATTGCCGGGATCGAGTGTCGCCTTTAACGCACGCATCAATTCGAGTTCCACGGAAGACTTGTAGCGTGCCACGTCGTCGATCTTCAATTGCCCGACGCCATGTTCGGCGCTGATCGTGCCGTGGTGCGCATGGACGCTATCGTAGACAATCCGGTTCACGCGCGCCTGGTGCTCGGCCAGAAAGGCCTGCGGATCCACACCCGCGGGCGCCTGCACATTGTAGTGCAGGTTGCCGTCGCCTAGATGCCCGAAGGTGACCATCCGCGCGCCGGGCACGGCTGCGGCGATCGCCGCGTCGGTGGTGTCGATGAACTCGCCGATGTGCGAGCTTGGCACCGCGATGTCGTGCTTGATATTGAGCCCTTCGTTGGCTTGCGCGAGCGGGATGTGCTCACGCAGTGCCCACAATGCGTTCGACTGCGCCAGGCTTTGCGCCACGAGCGCATCGTCGACGATACCGCGCTCGAACGCCCGCTCCATCAATCTCTCGATGAGCTGGCTTGCGTGCGCCTCGCTTTCGCCGTCGGATAATTCGAGCAACACAATCTGCGCATGCGGGGCGGCGAACGGGTATCGCTGCGACGGGAAATGGTGGGTGACCAGCCGCAGGCAGAAGTCGGACATCAACTCGAAGCCGCTCAGCAGCGCGCCGGCGGTGTCGCGGGCCAGCGCCAAAAGCTGTAGCGCGGCGTGTGGCGAGGCAACGCCGGCCAGCGCGGTGATGCGCGCGGTCGGTTGCGGATAGAGTTTCATCACGGCTGCCGTGATGATGCCCAGCGTGCCTTCGGCACCGATAAAAATATCGCGCAGGTCGTATCCGGTGTTGTCCTTGCGCAGCCCGCGCAAGCCGTTCCAGACCTCGCCCTTCGCGGTCACGACTTCCAAGCCCAGGCACAGTTCGCGCGCGTTGCCGTAGCGCAGTACCGCGGTGCCGCCGGCGTTCGTCGCTAGGTTGCCGCCCAACGTGCAGCTGCCTTCGGCCGCCAGGCTGAGCGGGAATAAGCGGCCGGCGTCCGCCGCGCGAGCTTGCACCTGGGCGAGGATGCACCCGGCTTCTGCGGTGATCGTGTCGTTGATCGGGTCCACCGCGCGCACGCGGTCCAGTCGGCGCAGGTTGAGCACCGCCTGCCGTCCGCTGGCGTCCGGCGTGGCACCGCCGGCCAGCCCGGTGTTGCCGCCTTGCGGCACCAGCGCAACACCGAATTGGGTGGCCAATCGTACCAGCGTGGCGACTTCTGCCGTGCTTGCCGGACGCAGCACCGCGCAGGCGCGGCCGACGTACCGGCGGCGCCAATCTGTCATGTAGGGCGACATGTCGTCCGGGTCATCCAAGACCTGGTCTGCGCCAATGGCTTGCTGGCAAGCTTGCAGGAAGGCGGGCAGTGCGGCGGTGTCGTGAGGCATCGTCAGTGTTCGGCGGAAGAGTCAGCGGCAGCGGTGACGTGCCGGGCAGTGCGCTTGAATGGTGCGAGATAACCGAGCACGCTGACGAAGTAGACAAGGGCGAGCACGGCCTCGATCCAGCCTAGGGGCGCACTGGCGCCCGCATCACTGATTGCGCGCACGATTCCCTCCGCGAAATAGGCAAGAATCAGCATGGCCGACCATTGCATCGTGTACAGCCTGGCGCGCAGCAGCCCGGGCAAGACCAGCAGCAGCGGCAGCGCCTTGAGGGCTAGCGCTGAGCCGCCGGGATGCAACGGCGCGAGCCAGATTTCCCAGCTTACGGCCAATACCACCAGTGCGAGCAGCGTGGCGATCGCGATCATTAACAGCCGGTGCAACCGCTGCGCGTTCCGTAGCGCCAGGTTGCCAGGCTGCCGGGTCATTGCCCGCCTGCCAGCGCGAGCGCAGCGCGGGCGAGCCGCGCGCCGAGTGCGTGCGCCAACGTTTTCTCCTCCGACGACAGCGGGGCTGGATCGTTGCTGCCGCTCACCCCGGCGACGTGAGAGGCACCGTACGGCGTGCCGCCGCTTGTCGTGTTCATCAGCGCGGATTCGGTATAGGGTAGCCCGACGATCAGCATCCCGTGATGTAACAAGGGCAGCATCATGGACAGCAGTGTGGTTTCCTGACCGCCGTGTAGGCTGCCGGTGGACGTGAAGACGCAGGCGGGTTTGCCTGCCAGCGCGCCGCTAAGCCATTGCGGCGTTGTGCCGTCCAGGAAGTACTTCAGCGCCGCGGCCATATTGCCAAAGCGCGTTGGCGAGCCCAGTGCGAGCCCGGCGCACTCGGCTAGGTCGCGCAACTCTGCGTACGGCGGGCCATCGTCGGGAATATCCGGCCTGGTGGCCTCGCAGACCGTGGAGACGGGTGGCACGGTGCGTAGGCGTGCCTGTGCGCCAGGCACACTGTCCACGCCGCGGCCGATGGCCCGCGCGAGTTCCCGGGTGGCGCCGTTGCGGCTGTAGTAGAGAACGAGTATGTCTTTCATGACCTGGGAGGTGAACCGTTATTATAGAAGACGTAAGGAGGGTTAGCCTTTGACGAAGTTCGATATCGATCTGGATGCGCTGAAGCGGCTCGCGCGCTTTGCCGCGACCCGCAGCGCCGAGGACCGTATCCCGCAGGTGGCGGGTAGTCTCACGTTTACGACCGTACTGTCGCTGGTGCCGCTGGCGACGGTGGCCTTTGCGCTGTTCACTGCGTTTCCGATCTTCGCGTCATTCCAACAGTCGCTACAGGGCTTCCTGGCCGACCATCTGATGCCGGCGCAGATTAACAGCCAAATCTTCAAATATCTGAACCAGTTTGCGGAAAAGGCGAAAGGGCTGACGACGGTCGGGATGATTAGCCTCGTGGTCACGTCGGTTATGACGATGATGATCGTCGAATCGGCGTTCAACACGATCTGGCGCGTACGTAAGTCGCGGCCGCTTGCGCAGCGCATCCTAGTGTATTGGGCAGTGATCACGTTGGGGCCTCTGCTGATCGGCGTGAGCCTATCGGTGTCGTCCTACCTGTTCACGCACTCGATGCTTGCCAACACGGTCGCTAACGTGGCCGGCGCAGCCAGCGCGGCATCGGGCGCCGCGTCGCGCGTGATGCCGACGTTCGTCGAATGGGCGTTGACCGGCGCGGTGCTGCCGCTGTCGGTACTGGCGTTTACGCTATCTTACGTCTATTTACCGAACTGCCGCGTGGCGTGGCGCGACGCGTTTGTCGGCGGGCTGTGTGCGGCGATTGCGTTTGAGCTCGCCAAGCGAGGTTTCGGGTTCTATATTCGGCGTATTCCGACCTATACGGCCGTGTATGGCGCATTTGCGACGATCCCGATTTTTCTGCTGTGGGTCTACCTGAGCTGGCTAATCACGCTGTTCGGCGCGATGTTGACGTCCGCGTTGCCAGAGATCCGGCTCGGGCACTTTCATCGCGTCGATTACGCAGGCAGCGACCTGCTCGATGCGCTGGAGCTGATCGCGTGGCTCAACGACGCCCGCGATGCGGGCCGTGCCGGCTACACGCTGCATGAACTCGCGCGGTTGCAGCGTTGCGGGTTGCAGACGGCTGCCCGACTGCTGGACAAGCTCGAGGCGATCGAGTGGGTCGCCCGGATACAGCGCGAGCATGACTCAGACCGCTATGTGCTTCTAGTGAATCCGCGGCACGCGAGCCTGCGCCAACTCTATCAATTGTTCGTCATCGATCGCAACGAGCTCACTTATCAGCTCAATCTCGATACCACGCACGTCGATGGCCCGACGCTGCTCGCTGCGCTCGACCATCGCGGCCTGGATGTGTCGCTCGCCGCGTTGTTGGCCGTGCGCCGTCGTCGCGGCGCCCAAGCCGAGCGGGCCAACAGCAGGCGCGCCTCGCCGGTGGCGGCCGCTTAGCGCGCAACTGTCACCGGCGGCGTGGCGTCGTGACCGCCATCGCGACACAGCCGATCACGCCGAGCGAGCCGATGAAGTGCAGCCGCCGGCAGACCTGGTTAACGCGGCCGAGACTGTCATCGGATAGGCGGTGGCCCTGAGCGCCCATGCACGTCTCTGTGCGGCCCGCGAGGCGGCCTGCAGTACAATCAGCGAGCGCATGCTATGGCCGACCAGCACGACGGGGCAGGCCGACACGGCGTCCAGCAGCGTGTGTGCCGAGGCGGTGCGCCGGTATCGTAGCATCGAGGCGCGAGCGTGTGGCGCGCCGCTGCAGTATGCTTTCCTTTTACCGGTCTTTCCGCTACGATCGGTGCACAAAGCCGCGCAGTGCAAGGAGGAGGCCATGCGAGTCAGCGACATCCTGAAGGTTAAGGGCAATACGCTCTACACTGTTACGCCCGATACGCCGTTGCACGAAGCGATTCAGACGATGGCTGAGCACGACATCGGCTCGCTAGTCGTCATCGAATTCGGTGATCTGGTCGGCATGCTGACGTTCCGCGAGATCATCCTGACGTTGCGCGACCACGGCGGTTCAGTCGGTGCCGTGACGATTCGCAAGGTAATGGATGATCATCCGCTCATTTGTACGCCGGAGACAGATGTCAACGAGGTGCGGCGCATGATGCTCGAGCGCCACGCGCGTTATTTGCCCGTAATGGAAAAACGCATGCTGATGGGTGTGATCTCGTTCTATGACGTGGCTAAGGCGGTGGTCGAGGAACAGGGGTTCGAGAACCGGATGCTTAAAGCTTATATCCGCGATTGGCCGGAGGATGAAGGGGCGCGCGAAGCGCGCTAAAGCCGTGGTGGGGCCGGCGTACGGCCAGCCGCCGAATCCTGCAACGAAGCCTCTGTCACGCGTGTTTTTTGATCCGCATGACAGAGACTTCGTCGCACACCAAGTCATCCATCTGTGCACGGCCGTGCGAGGCCAGCGCGCCATCGTTGCAGTTCACGCTGTTGCGCGAGCGCTGCTTCGCCCCGTTTTTCTGCGCCCAGTTCCTCGAGATGGACACCTTTGTTGCCGCGGTGCACGCCGTGACAGCACTGGCATAATAATAGTTTGAGCAATTTTCGGGCAACCAGCATGTCGGGCAACACTTTCGGTACGCTTTTCACGGTGACGACTTTCGGGGAGTCGCACGGTCCGGCCATCGGCTGCGTGATCGACGGCTGTCCGCCAGGACTGGCGCTGGCCGAGGCTGATATACAGATGGAGCTCGATCGCCGTAAGCCGGGCACGTCGCGCCACGTGACGCAACGCCAGGAGGACGACCGGGTAGAGATCCTATCAGGCGTGTTCGATGGCGTGACGACCGGCACGCCGATCGCGTTGCTGATCCGCAATACGGACCAGCGCAGCAAGGATTACGGCAACATCGCGGAAACTTTCCGGCCCGGCCATGCGGACTATACATATTGGCAAAAATATGGTGTGCGCGATTACCGTGGAGGCGGACGCGCGTCCGCGCGGCTGACTGCGCCGAATGTCGCGGCAGGGGCGGTGGCGAAGAAATGGCTGCGGGAGCGCTTCGGTGTCCAAGTGCGCGGCTACATGAGCGCGTTAGGCGAAATCGACATCCCGTTTGTCGATTGGGTGCACGTGGCTGACAATCCCTTTTTCGCACCGAATGCGCAAATCGTGCCGCAGCTCGAAGCCTATATGGATGGGTTGCGCAAGGACGGCGACTCGATCGGCGCCCGGATCTCGGTGACTGCCTCCGGCGTGCCGCTCGGATGGGGCGAGCCGTTGTTCGACAAGCTGGATGCGGACATCGCCTATGCAATGATGGGGATCAATGCGGTGAAGGGCGTAGAGATTGGCGCTGGATTTGACAGCGTGCGCCAGCGTGGCTCGCTGCATGGTGACGAGTTGACGCCTGCCGGCTTCGCGGGCAACAATGCCGGCGGCGTGCTCGGCGGCATTTCGACCGGCCAGGACATCGTCGTGTCGATCGCGATCAAGCCGACCTCGAGCATTCGCACGCCGCGTCGCTCGATCGACAAGGCCGGCGAGCCCGTGATGGTCGAGACGTTCGGACGCCATGACCCGTGTGTCGGGGTTCGAGCGACACCGATTGCCGAAGCGATGCTTGCGCTGGTGCTGATGGACCATGCGCTGCGGCACCGCGCACAGTGTGCAGACGTCAAGACGTCGACGCCGACGATCGCCGCGCGCGCCCCGGGCGCGTGATTTCGGAGTGTGCCCCGGCGGGCGACGGCGCCGCGTTGTGCACCGTCACATGTTCGGGTAGTTGGGGCCGTCGCCGCCCTCGGGCGTGACCCATACGATATTTTGCGTCGGATCCTTGATGTCGCAGCTCTTGCAGTGCACGCAGTTCTGCGCGTTGATTACCAGCCGCTCGCCGCCACTTTCCTCGCGCACGAACTCGTATACCGCCGCCGGACAGTAGCGGCTCTCCGGGCCCGCATACTCGTGCAGGTTGATGCGCACCGGCACGCTAGCGTCCTTGAGCGTCAGGTGCGCCGGCTGGTTTTCCTCATGATTTGTGTTCGAGATGAACACCGACGAAAGCCGGTCAAACGTGAGCTTGCCGTCCGGCTTCGGGTACGTGATCGGTTGGCACTGCGACGCCGGCTTGAGCCGCTCGTGATCCGCATGCCGGTGATGCAGCGTCCACGGCACGCGCCCGCCCAACAGCTTCTGCTCGATGAATACCATCGGCGAGCCTACGTACAGCCCCTTGCTCATCCACTGTTTGAAGTTGCGCGCCCGGTACAGTTCCTCGTGTAGCCACGAGCGCTTGAACGCCTGCGGGTACGCGAGTAGCTGATCGTGCGCACGGCCTGCTTGCAACGCCTCGAACGCCGCCTCGGCGGCCAGCTTCCCGGTCTTGATCGCCGCATGGCTGCCCTTGATGCGTGAGGCGTTCAGAAATCCCGCCTCGTCCCCCACTAGCGCCCCGCCTGCAAACGTGAGCTTGGGCAGCGACATCAGCCCGCCCGCGGTGATCGCGCGCGCGCCGTACGAGACCCGCTTGCCCCCTTCCAGGAACGCGCGGATCGCCGGATGCGTCTTGTAGCGCTGGAACTCCTCGAACGGTGACAGGTATGGGTTCTCATAGCCCAGCCCCACCACAAACCCTACTGCCACCTGATGGTTGTCCAGGTGGTACAGGAACGAGCCGCCGTAGGTCTTCGCATCCAGCGGCCAGCCCGCCGTGTGGATCACCAGCCCCGGCTTATGCCGCGCCGGCTCCACCTCCCACAGCTCCTTGATGCCGATGCCGTATACCTGCGGATCCACCCCCTCGCGCAGCCCAAAGCGCTCCTGCAACTGCCGCCCCAGGTGCCCGCGCGCGCCTTCGCAAAACAGCGTGTACTTCGCGTGCAGCGCCATGCCCAACTGGAAGTGCTCTGTGGGCTGGCCATCCTTGCCAACCCCCAGGTTGCCGGTGGCCACCCCGCGCACCGCGCCGCGCTCGTCGTACAGTACCTCGGCCGCGGCAAAGCCCGGGAAGATCTCCACCCCCAGCGCCTCGGCCTGCTGGCCCAGCCAGCGCGTCACGTTGCCCAGGCTCACCACGTAGTTGCCGTGGTTCTTGAAGTTCTCTGGCAGCGCCCAGTTTGGCGTCTTCAGCGCCCCCGTGCAGCTCAGAAACAAGAACCGGTCCTCTACCACTGGCACCGTCAGCGGCGCACCGCGCTCACGCCACTGCGGAATCAGTTCGTCCAGCGCGCGTGGGTCCATCACCGCTCCCGACACAATGTGCGCGCCAATCTCCGAGCCCTTTTCCAGCACGCACACCGCCAGCTCCACCCCTTGCTCCGCCGCCCGCTGCTTAAGTCTGATCGCCGCCGACAGCCCCGCCGGCCCGCCGCCCACCACCACCACGTCGTACTCCATCGATTCGCGTGGTCCGTACTGCTCGATCCAGCTTTGCGGGGTCATGGATGTCCTCTCCGTTAGAATGCGTTTTAGTCGGGTGCCATTGTCCGGGAAGCGACCGGGGGCCGCAACCAAAGGACGGTGAATTAACACGATCGTTCTATTTGTGAGAACGTATCGCGCATCGCGTGATACGTTCTGTACTATTCACCTGAACAAGGAATTTCAATGGGTCGTTCGATCAATCTTGAAGGCAAGGTCGCGCTGATCACCGGTGCGTCGAGCGGTCTGGGCAAGCGTTTCGCGCAGGTGCTGTCGGGCGCGGGCGCGAAAGTGGTGCTGGCGAGCCGCCGCACCGAACGTCTAAAGGAGCTGCGCGCCGAGATCGAGGCGTCAGGAGGCGCGGCGCACGTGGTCACGCTGGACGTGACCGACTATGGCAGCATCAAGGCCGCGGTCGCGCACGCCGAAACTGAAGCGGGCACGATTGATATTCTGGTCAACAATTCCGGCGTATCGACGACGCAGAAGCTGGCTGATGTGACACCAACCGACTTCGAATACGTGTTTGGCACCAACACGCGCGGCGCATTTTTCGTGGCGCAAGAGGTCGCCAAGCGCATGATCATGCGGGGTAATGGCGCAGCGGGCGCGAAGCCATGCTACCGGATTATCAACATTGCTTCGGTTGCCGGCCTGCGTGCGTCGCCGCAAATTGGACTGTACGCAATGAGTAAGGCCGCCGTCGTGCATATGACCAAGGCGATGGCGCTCGAGTGGGGTCGTCATGGCATCAATGTCAATGCGATCTGCCCCGGCTACATCGATACCGAGCCCAACCATCATCAGTGGTCCACGGAGCACGGGCAGAAGCTGCTCGCGATGCTGCCGCGCAAGCGGATCGGCATGCCAGAAGACTTGGACGGGTTGTTGTTGTTGCTCGCGGCCGACGAGTCGCAATTCATCAACGGCTCAGTGATGGCCGCCGATGACGGATTGGGGTTGATCTGATGTCTTCCAACGAGTATCGCCACGCGTTCGAGATGGTGTTGCCGATCCGCTGGGGGGACATGGACGCGTTTCAGCACGTGAACAATGTTGTCTATTTTCGCTATATGGAACAGGTGCGAGTTTCGTGGTTCGAGACGTTACGCTTGCCTGTGCCGGATGAGAACGGGTGTGGCCCAGTGATCGTCAGCGCGCACATGGATTTTCTGCGCCAGCTGCGTTATCCAGGCGACGTACGCGGTACGATGTGGGTCGGTAAGCCGGGACGCAGCAGCCTGGACTCGCGCTTCGAATTGACGCGCACCGACGCGCCCAACGAGCTTATCGCGCAAGGGGGCGCAAAGATCGTTTGGGTCGATTACGACGCAGGCAAGTCGGTGCCATTGCCCAAGGCGCTGCTCGCAGCGCTCGAGTAGTCGCGTTGGGCAGGACGAGCCCCGCGCGTTACCTGTGTTCACGGGACGCGCGCTACTCAGCCGGCTTCCGGCCCATGGAGCAATCGGCAATCCGCCCGGCGTGCGCAGCCGAGCAACCGCTGGGCTTGTGCCGTAACATCCGCTCAGCGTAACCGTAACCTTTGCGCACCCGATTGGCGTCGTGCCGCGGCCGTAGCACCGGACCCGGCGTAGCACTCGCACCGAAGCGGGACATCCATAGAGGAAGGGACAGCGACATGAACAAGCTTTATCCGAGCGGCCAGGCGGCGCTGGCGGACATCGTCAAGGACGGCCAGACGTTCGCGGTCGGCGGTTTCGGCCTGTGCGGGATCCCCGAGGCACTTATCGCCGCGCTGCGCGATTCGGGCGTCAGGGACATCACCTGTATCAGCAACAATGCGGGCGTGGATGGGTTCGGACTGGGCCTGCTGCTTGAAACGCGACAGATCAAGAAGATGATCTCGTCGTACGTGGGCGAGAACAAAGAGTTCGAGCGCCAATACTTGGCAGGCGAATTGGAACTGGAGTTCACGCCGCAAGGCACGCTGGCCGAGAAGTTACGCGCCGGTGGCGCCGGCATTCCGGCCTTCTTCACCCATACCGGTTACGGCACGGTGATCGCCGAAGGCAAAGAGACGCGGCAGTTCGGCGACAACCACTACGTGCTCGAGCGTTCATTGACTGCCGATGTCGCGCTCGTCAAGGCTTGGAAGGCCGACAAGGCGGGCAATTTGATTTATCAC
Organism: Mycetohabitans sp. B3; assembly: GCF_021498065.1. Lineage (NCBI taxonomy): Bacteria > Pseudomonadati > Pseudomonadota > Betaproteobacteria > Burkholderiales > Burkholderiaceae > Mycetohabitans > Mycetohabitans sp. B3. The sequence continues at coordinate 26,783 of NZ_JAHLKN010000018.1, forward strand.
CGTACCGCGCGCAACTTCAATCCGCTGTGTGCGATGGCGGGCCGAATCACGCTCGCTGAAGTCGAGGAGATCGTCGAGACTGGCGAACTCGATCCGGATGCGATCCATACGCCCGGCATCTTCGTGCAACGGTTGGTGCTCAATGCCCACCCGGAAAAGCGCATCGAACAACGCATCGTGCGCCAGAAATAAGCGCGCAAAGGAGACTGAAATGGCCTGGAATCGAGATGAAATGGCGGCGCGCGCTGCGCAGGAACTGCAAGACGGCTTCTATGTGAACCTGGGGATCGGGCTGCCGACGCTGGTTGCCAACCATGTACCGGACGGCATCGAAGTGTGGCTCCAATCCGAGAATGGATTGCTTGGCATCGGTCCGTCGCCGACCGAGGACGAAGTCGATGCGGATCTGATCAACGCCGGCAAGCAGACGGTGACGACATTGCCCGGCTCTTCGATCTTTTCGTCTGCCGACTCGTTTGCGATGATTCGCGGCGGGCACATCAACCTGGCGATCCTGGGCGCGATGCAGGTCAGCAAGGGCGGCGACCTCGCCAATTGGATGATCCCCGGCAAGATGATCAAGGGCATGGGCGGCGCGATGGACCTGGTGGCCGGCGTCAAGCGGGTGGTTGTGCTAATGGAGCACGTGGCTAAGGGCGACCAGCACAAGATCCTCGAACAATGCACGCTGCCATTGACCGGCGTCGGTGTTGTGGACCGCATCGTCACCGACCTGGGCGTGATCGACGTGACCGACGCCGGCCTGAAACTGGTCGAGATCGCGCCTGGCGTAAGCATCGAGGAAATCCAGAGCAAGACCGGTGCGCCGCTCGACGTGAGCATGCTCACATAGTATGGACGACAGCCGCGGCGCGCCTGCGCCGCCGTACCGCGGTGGATCGCGGCCGCGTGGGCGTCGGCCGATCGGCCATTATGCACGGAGCCGGCAGGCTCTGCGTGCACAAAGCACGCTAAAATTGAACTGTTACGTTTCAGGATACGTCGATGTCGGCTCCGTCTGCTTTGCCCGACCCGCATACGCCGCGTCAGGGCTTCGTGCGCTGTATCAGTCCCACCGGTCTGCACCGGATCGCCTACACCGAATGGGGCGACCCGTCCAATCCGCGCGTGCTGGTTTGCGTGCATGGCCTGACCCGTACCGGCAGGGATTTCGATGTGCTGGCCAGCCGCCTCGCGGACCGTTTTCGCGTCGTGTGCCCCGATGTCGCTGGTCGTGGGTTATCCGACTGGCTCGACAATGCGCAGCAGTACGCACTGTCGCAGTACGTGTCGGATATGGTGACGCTGATTGCTCGGCTGAATGTCGAGACCGTGGATTGGTTCGGCACGTCGATGGGCGGCATGATCGGTATGGTGCTGGCCGGGCTGCCGAACAGTCCGGTGCGCAAGCTGCTGCTCAACGACGTCGGGCCGACGCTGGAGCCGGAGGCGTTGCACCGGATTGGCGAGTACGTCGGCAACGCGCCGAAGTTCGACACCGAGCAGCAGGCGTACGATTATCTGGCCTCGATCTTGCCGGGGTTCGGTCCGCATACGCCAGACGAGTGGCGTGTGTTGAACCGGCCGTTACTGCGGCATCATGCCGGCTCGTGGGTGCTGCACTATGACCCGCGCATCGCGGTGCCGTTCGAGGCCAGCAAGGCGGAACTCGCGAGTAGCGGCCAAACGTTGCTGTGGCGCGCCTTTGAGGCGATTTCAGGGCCTACGCTGGTGGTGCGGGGCGAGCAGTCCGACCTGTTGTCGCGCGAGACCGTCGAGACAATGCAGCAGCGTGGCCGCCAAGTGTCGGCCGCCGAGATTGCCGGCGTTGGCCATGCACCCACGTTCGTGCACGATGAGCAGATCGCGATCGCCGAAGCATTCTTTTGCGGCGGCGAGCCGGCGCTCGCGCATCGGCCGGCGCCGACGCTGCAATGAGCCGCGCGATGGCGCGCCTGATTTCATCGACTTCACAGGATATTGACTATGGCAGTGCAACGTTTTCATGTCGGTCCCCGTTTATCCGAAATTGCCGTGCACAATGGCACCGTCTACCTGGCTGGTCAGATCGCCGAGGATACGAAGCAAGACATTACCGGACAGATGCGCGAGGTGCTTGGCCACGTCGACCGGCTGCTCGCGCAGGCCGGCAGCGACAAGTCGCTGATTTTGTCGACGCAGATCTATCTCTCCGACATGGCGAATTTCGCTGCAATGAATGACGTGTGGGATGAATGGGTGCCCAGTGGCAATACACCGCCGCGCGCCACTGTGCAGGCCAAGCTCGCCAATTCGGAATGCCTGGTCGAAGTCGTGGTGTTTGCCGCGCAGCGAAGCTGAGCGTTTCCCGTGTTATCGCGCTGTGCGGTAGCCGCCGGCGTCGTACTAGCTTGACAGATGAGTCCCGAATCCGAAACCCGCGCCCAGTCGCCGACAGCGACGCTTGACGACGCGCTTGCTTTTGTGCAGGAGCACGCCAGTGGGGTGCGCCTTGGGTCGGGCGAGATGCTCGTGGATCACGCGCAGGGCACCGCGCAGATCGTCAATACGCTGAACGTCGATCTTCCGTCATCCGTGGCGGCGGCACTCTTCCCGGTGATTCCCTACCTGAGCGAACCGGAACGTTTGCTGCGCGAGCGTTTCGGCGAAGACGTACTGCAACTGGTCACGGATGTGCGCAAGCTGCTGCGGCTCAGCGTGATTGGCATTCAGGCGACGAGACCCGATAGCGACATGGGCCGCGACGCGCAGGCGCATCGTCGCGCGCAGGTTGAGGCACTGCGCAAGATGCTGGTGGCGTTTGCGCAGGATATCCGCGTTGTGCTAATCCGGCTCGCGTCGCGGCTGCAGACGCTGCGCTTTTATGCGGCGCACAAGCTGACGCCGCCGGCAGGGTTGCCGCGCGAGACGCTGGAGATCTATGCGCCGCTTGCGAACCGCCTCGGCATCTGGCAACTGAAATGGGAGCTGGAGGACCTCGCGTTCCGTTTCGAGGAGCCGGCGACCTACAAGCGTATCGCGAAGTTGCTCGACGAGCGGCGGGTCGAGCGTGAATCGTACGTGCGCGATGCGATCGCGCGCCTGAAGCGTGAACTCGCGGCGGCGAACATCGAGGCGGACGTGAGCGGACGTCCTAAGCACATTTACAGCATCTGGCGCAAGATGCGCGGCAAAAAACTCGAGTTCTCCGAGCTCAACGATGTACGCGCGTTCCGCGTGATCGTGCCGGACGTCAAGGACTGTTATACAGTGCTTGGTATCGTGCACAACATCTGGCAGCCGGTGCCTCGCGAGTTCGATGACTATATATCCCGGCCGAAGCCCAATGGCTACAAGTCGTTGCATACGGTGGTGATCGGCGATGACGGCCGGGCATTTGAAGTGCAGATCCGCACGCACGACATGCATCATTTTGCCGAATATGGCATTGCCGCGCATTGGCGCTACAAAGAGGCGGGAACCCGCGGATACGACGGCCAGTTTGCCGCCAGCGACAAGTACGACGAGAAGATCGCGTGGCTGCGGCAGCTGCTTGCGTGGAAGGATGAAGTGTCGGGCAGCGACTCGCCGTCGCAACCGTGGGAGCAACTGCGACAGACGCCGCTAGACGACCATATCTACGTGCTGACGCCTCAGGCGCGTGTGGTGGCGCTGCCGCAGGGGGCGACGCCGGTCGATTTTGCCTATTACGTGCACAGCGAACTCGGGCATCGATGCCGGGGTGCTCGCGTGGACGGGGCGATGGTGCCGTTGAACACGCCGCTGCGGAACGGGCAGACGGTCGAGATCGTCGCGGTTAAGCAGGGGGGGCCGTCGCGTGACTGGCTCAATCCCCAACTGGGCTATCTGCATAGCGCACGCGCCAAGCAAAAGGTGCGGGCGTGGTTCAACGCAATCGAGTTGCAGGAGACCGTCGCATCGGGCCGGGCCGCTGTCGAAAAGACGCTGCAACGCGAGGGGCGCACGTCGGTCAATCTCGAGGAGCTTGCTGCGAAGCTCGGCTTCAAGACGACGGACGAGCTGTTCCTACAGGTTGGCAAAGACGAACTTAGCCTACGCTCGGTTGAGCAGGCGCTTCGCGATGCGCCCGCCGCGGAGCCGTCTGGGCTAGAGCCCGCGAACTTTAAGTGGCGCAGCAGCGGCGCCAGTGTTGCGTCCGGGGCATCGACCGGCGTGCTGGTCGTGGGCGTCGACGCGTTGCTCACGCAACTGGCGAAATGTTGCCGGCCGGCGCCTCCCGACGAGATCGCCGGCTTTGTGACGCGCGGCAAAGGGGTATCAATCCATCGCAGTGATTGCGCCAGTTTTTTGCGCATGGCCGCGCGCGTGCCGGAGCGTGTGTTGCATACGGCTTGGTCCAACGACGTGCTCAGCGGTCGCGGCCAAAGCGTCTACCCAATCGACTTGGCGGTCGAAGCCGTCGATCGCCAGGGGTTGTTGCGCGACATCACCGAGGTATTCGCACGCGAGAAGATTAATCTGGTTGGTGTGAAGACCCAGACGCACCGCAACGTTGCGTATATGCAATTCACTGTGGAGGTGTCCAACAGCGCGCAGGTGCAGCGTGCTGCCACGCTGCTCGGTGACGTGCAAGGCGTGGTCCGGGCAAAGCGGCGCCAATGAACACCGGCAAAGGGGATGGCTCGCTACGTCGGCGCCCCTCGCGTCGGCGTGGGGATCGCGTTGGTCCAAGCCATCGCATCGCATAAAAGGCTCGCATTGCATAATCCCCTACATAAACTACTTGGCAACAGATGAAAACCTCCCTATAATCACGGTTTCTTCAGGCTCGTAGCTCAGCTGGTTAGAGCACCACCTTGACATGGTGGGGGTCGTTGGTTCGAGTCCAATCGAGCCTACCAACGAATATGGATTCTTAGTGGGATCCAATGCAAGACAAAAGGCCGCTCATTGGCGGCCATCGGGCGAAATGGTGATGACATCGCGAACGTTGACCGGGACTTTTTCGGGGCGGCGCTAGTCGAGGATCTGTTTCGACCTTTGTGTTGTGTGGAATTTGAAATGCGGCCTCGATAGGGCCGCATTTTTTTTGGCCTTGTTTTCGGCCTCCGACTTAACCGTACATGGCACGGCGCCAGGAGAGAACGCAATGATTTCGGTACGACTGCCCGATGGCTCTATCCGGCAATACGATCATCCGGTGACGGTGGCCGAAGTGGCCGCGTCGATCGGTCCGGGTCTGGCGAAGGCGGCGCTTGGTGGCAAGGTCGATGGTGAGCTCGTGGACACGTCGGCCGTGATCCAGCGCGACGCCAATGTCTCGATCGTCACGGATAAGGACCCCGAGGGGCTTGAGATCATCCGTCACTCGACGGCGCACTTGCTCGCGTATGCGGTCAAGGAGCTGTTTCCGCAGGCCCAGGTGACGATCGGGCCGGTCGTGGACAACGGGTTCTACTACGATTTCGCTTATCATCGCGCGTTCACGCCCGAAGACCTGCAAAACATCGAGCAGCACATGCACGCGCTTGCCAAGAAGGACGAGCCGGTGTCGCGGCGCGTGGTGTCGCGCGATGAGGCAGTCGAGTACTTCAAACGCATCGGCGAGCGCTACAAGGCCGAGATCATCGAGTCGATTCCGCAAGGCGAGCAGATCAAGCTATATTCGCATGGCGGCTTTACGGACCTGTGCCGCGGACCCCATGTGCCGTCCACGGGCAAGCTCAAGGTGTTCAAACTGATGAAGCTGGCCGGCGCGTATTGGCGTGGCGATTCGAACAACGAGCAACTGCAGCGGATCTATGGCACGGCGTGGGCGCGCAAAGAAGACCAGGACGCGTACCTTCACATGCTCGAAGAGGCTGAGAAGCGCGACCATCGCAAGCTGGGCAAGCAACTAGACTTGTTCCACTTGCAAGAGGAAGCGCCCGGGCTCGTGTTTTGGCACCCGAAGGGCTGGACGCTGTGGCAGCAGGTCGAGCAATATCTGAGACGCCGGCTCGGCGAGGCCGGCTACCTCGAAGTGAAGACGCCGATGATTATGGATCGCTCGCTGTGGGAGCGCTCCGGCCACTGGCAGAACTATCGAGACAACATGTTCACGACGGAATCGGAGAAACGCGACTACGCGATCAAGCCGATGAACTGTCCGGGACATGTGCAATTGTTCAATCACGGCCTTCGTTCGTATCGCGACCTGCCGCTGCGTTTGGCCGAGTTCGGTTCTTGCCACCGCAACGAGGCCTCGGGCGCGCTGCATGGCCTAATGCGGGTGCGCGGTTTCGTGCAGGACGACGCGCACATCTTCTGCACGGAAGATCAGGTGATTGCCGAGTCGATCGCGTTCAATTCGCTGGCGATGAGCGTGTACAAGGACTTTGGCTTCGAGCACATCGACATCAAGCTGTCGCTGCGGCCGCAGCAGCGCGCGGGCACGGACGATACGTGGGACCGTGCAGAACAGGGTCTGCGTGAAGCGCTGGCCGCGTGTGGTCTGTCGTGGCAGGAGCTCGATGGCGAGGGGGCGTTCTATGGTCCGAAGGTCGAATACCACATCAAGGATGCGCTCGGGCGATCGTGGCAGTGCGGCACGCTGCAATTGGACTTCGTGTTGCCGGAGCGCCTTGGCGCGGAATATGTGGCCGAAGACAATAACCGCCGCCGGCCGGTGATGTTGCACCGGGCGATTGTCGGTTCGATGGAGCGCTTCCTGGGCATCCTAATCGAGCACCATGCTGGTGCCATGCCGCTGTGGCTGGCGCCGTCGCAGGTTGTGGTGATGAATATTGCAGAAAGTTCTGCCAATTACGCAAACCTTGTTGCCCAAACATTGAAAAAACAAGGGTTTAGGACGAGCGCCGATTTGCGTAACGAAAAGATTAGCTATAAAATACGAGAACACGCGCTCGAAAAAGTCCCGTATTTGGCAGTCGTCGGCGACAAGGAGCGTGATGCGCAAACGGTAGCCGTGCGTGCCCGTGGCGGCGTCGATCTGGGCGTGATGCCGGTCGAAGCCTTCCTCGACCGCCTGCACAATGAAGTGCGGGTGTTTGGGTGAGCCATCAGCAGCGCGGCTAGTTTTTTGATTTTTAGAGGAAACGTAACATCGCTACTGATAAGTCGTCGCATCGCATCAACGGTGAAATTAGCGTGCCGGAGGTGCGTCTAGTTGGGGTCGATGGAGAACCCATCGGCATCGTGAAGCTGGCCGAGGCGTTCCGTTTGTCGGAGCAGCACGATGTCGACCTTGTCGAGATTGCTCCGCATGCCCAGCCGCCGGTGTGCCGCCTGATGGACTATGGCAAGTTCAAGTATCAGGAAGCCAAGAAGCAGCACGAGGCGAAGCTCAAGCAGAAGGTGATCCAGGTGAAGGAAGTCAAATTCCGCCCGGGCACCGACGACGGGGATTACAACGTCAAGCTGCGCAACCTGACGCGATTCCTTGAGGAAGGCGACAGGACGAAGATCACGTTGCGTTTCCGTGGGCGCGAGATGGCGCACCAGGAAATCGGCATGCGGATGCTGGATCGTCTGCGCCAAGATCTAGACGAATACGGTCAGGTCGAGCAAATGCCGAAGATGGAAGGCCGCCAGATGGTGATGGTGCTGGCGCCAAAAAAGAAGAAGTGATGGGCGTGCGTTGCGCGCGCGGCACGCTGCCGCGTGCGATGCAACGCGCGATGTAGGTTTCGAAGGCGGCCGGTACGGCGTCTTCCGAAAAGACGGCGCGTGACGCGATTGCAACGCGCGCCGATGACAAGTGGCCCCCGGGTCTCGCAAGGGCGGAGTGCTCAGCCGCACACCCGTGGCCATAAAAACTGGAGTGGTAGCAATGCCTAAGATGAAGACCAAGAAAAGCGCGTCTAAGCGCTTTGTCGTGCGTCCGGGCGGTACCGTCAAGCGCGGTCAGGCCTTCAAGCGTCACATCCTGACGAAGAAAACGACGAAGAACAAGCGTCACCTGCGTGGCAGCACGGATGTCCATGCGTCGGACGTCAATTCCGTTCGCGCGATGATGCCGTTCGCGTAACCCTGAATCGAACTCATAGGAGAGAAACATGCCTCGAGTCAAACGTGGGGTTACTGCACGGGCCCGTCACAAGAAGATCATTAACCTTGCGAAGGGCTATCGTGGCCGTCGCAATAATGTGTTCCGGATCGCGAAGCAGGCGGTTATGCGTGCCGGTCAGTACGCATACCGCGATCGCCGCAACAAGAAGCGGGTGTTCCGACGCCTGTGGATTGCGCGTATCAATGCAGCGGCGCGGCAACACGATATCACCTACAGCGTGTTTATGAACGGCTTGAAAAAGGCGTCGATCGAACTCGATCGCAAGGTACTTGCCGACATGGCCGTGTTCGACAAGGCCGCTTTTGCCGCCATCGTGGCGCAGGTGAAAGCCGCCGTTGCCCGCTGAGCGCAAGGACAGTCGGTGCCGGGTCGGTCGTACCGCGCCCATGGGGCCGTACGCCGACCCGCAGACTTGAACGGGGGCTCTTGCTGGAGCCCCCGTTTTTTTGTTGGGCGCAAGCTTTTTGATCCACTGACAGACGTTGAAATGATGGGATCTTCCGATCTTGAGCAGATCGTCGCCGACGCGCAGCGCGCCTTTGCGGATGCTGCGGACACCGTGACGCTCGAAAACGAAAAGGCGCGTTTCCTCGGCAAGGCCGGTGCGTTAACCGAATTGCTGAAGGGCTTGGGCAAGCTGGACCCGGAGATGCGCAAGAGCGAGGGTGCTCGCATCAACGTCGCGAAACAGCAGGTCGAGTCGGCATTGAATGCGCGTCGACAGGCACTTGCCGATGCGTTGATGAATCAGCGGTTGGCGGCCGAGGCGATCGACGTGACGCTGCCCGGGCGCGGCATGGGTGTGGGCAGTCTGCATCCGGTGATGCAGACGTGGGAGCGCGTCGAGCAAATTTTTCATTCGATTGGCTTTGATGTGGCCGACGGTCCGGAGATCGAAACCGACTGGTACAACTTTACCGCGCTAAACAGCCCCGAGAACCATCCGGCGCGCTCGATGCAGGACACGTTTTATCTCGACGCGAACGACGCGCAAGGCAGGCCATTGTTGCTACGCACGCATACGAGTCCGATGCAAGTGCGGTATGCGCGGATGAACAAGCCGCCGATCAAGGTCATCGTCCCTGGGCGCACCTATCGTGTCGACAGCGACGCGACGCATTCGCCGATGTTTAACCAGGTCGAGGGGCTGTGGATCGACGAGAATATTAGCTTTGCAGACTTGAAGGGCGTCTACACAGACTTTCTGAAGAAGTTTTTCGAGCGCAACGATATCCTCGTGCGTTTTCGTCCATCGTACTTTCCGTTTACCGAACCGTCCGCCGAGATCGACATGAAATTTGAGCACGGCAGAAACGCCGGGCGCTGGCTCGAAATTTCCGGCTCGGGGCAGGTGCATCCGAACGTGGTACGCAACATGGGGCTCGACCCGCAGCGCTATATTGGCTTTGCCTTTGGCAGTGGCCTTGAGCGACTGACGATGCTGCGCTACGGCGTGGACGACTTGCGCGCGTTCTTTGAGAACGATCTGCGTTTCCTGCGCCAGTTTGCGTGACCCGACTTTCCTTATCGACACCCCATGCAATTTGCTGAATCCTGGTTAAGAAGCTTTGTTGATCCGCCATTGTCGACTGAGGCGCTGTCGCATGCGCTGACGATGGCGGGGCTCGAGGTCGAGGCGTTGGCGCCGGTGGCGCCGCCGACATCGAAGATCGTTGTCGGCAAGGTGCTCGAGGTTGTCAAGCATCCGAATGCCGATAAGCTGAACGTGTGTCAGGTTGACGTGGGCACGGGACAGACGTTGACGATCGTGTGCGGTGCGCCGAATGTGGTACCTGGCATCAAGGTGCCGACCGCGCTGGTCGGCGCGACGCTGCCGCCCGCGGAAGCGGGCGGTGCGCCGTTCAAGATTAAGCTGTCGAAACTGCGCGGCGTTGAAAGCCAGGGCATGCTGTGTTCGGCTCGTGAACTGAAGTTGTCGGACGACCACAGCGGACTGTTGGTGTTGCCGGACGATACGCAGATCGGACGCGACATCCGCGACGTGCTGCAGCTCGACGACATGATTTTCGAGATCAAGCTGACGCCGAACAAGGCCGATTGCTTATCGGTGTTCGGTATCGCACGCGAGACGGCTGCAATTACCGGTGCGCCGCTCAATGCGCTATCCTACCACCCTGTGCCGGTCACCTGCGACGCGCGGTTGCCGGTGTGTATCGAGGCGCCGCAGCTTTGCGGACGGTTCTCCGGCCGCGTGATCCGCAATGTCGATGCGCGGGCCAGCACGCCTGCATGGATGGTTCAGCGGCTTGAGCGAGCGGGCCAGCGCAGCATTTCGGCGCTCGTCGACATTTCAAACTATGTGATGCTCGAGCTCGGACGTCCATCGCACCTATTCGATCTGGACAAGATTAGCGGCGGCTTGCACGTGCGCTGGGGCAAGCGCGGTGAGACGCTGAAGCTGCTCAACGGCAATACGATCGAACTGGACGAAACGGTTGGCGTGATCGCGGATGATCAGGGACGTGTCGAAAGCCTGGCCGGTATCATGGGCGGTGACCGTACCGCGGTGACGCTCGATACGCGGCATATCTATTTGGAGGCGGCATTTTGGTGGCCGGACAGCATCCGTGGACGTGCCCGCCAATACAACTTCTCGACCGATGCTGCGCATCGCTTCGAGCGAGGCGTGGACTACGCGACCACCGTTGAGCACATCGAGTACCTGACGCACTTGATCACGACGATTTGCGGTGGCGACGCCGGTCCGGTGGACGACCATATCGTCAACCTACCGCAGCGCAAGCCCGTTTCGATGCGCGTGTCGCGGGCAAACCGGATCATTGGCGTGCCGATCGATGCGAACGAGATTGCCAGTATCTTCACGCGTTTGAATCTGTCGTTCGAGCGTGCGGCGGACGGCGATACGTTCATTGTGACGCCGCCAACCTACCGTTTCGACATCGAGATCGAGGAGGACTTGATCGAGGAGGTCGCTCGCATCCACGGATTCGAAAAGATCCCGGTGCGTGCGCCGATCGCGACGAGTGAGATGCGAGTGACGAACGAGACGCGGCGCTCAATTCATGCGTTGCGTCGTGCGCTAGCGGCACGCGACTACGCGGAAACGGTCAATTTCAGCTTTGTCGATGCCGAGTGGGAACGAGATTTCGCCGGTAACGAGCGGCCTGTCGCGCTGCTCAACCCGATCGCGAGCCAGCTGTCGGCGATGCGTTCGACACTGTTCGGCAGCTTGATCGGCGTGCTGCAGCATAACCTAAATCGGCGTGCGGAGCGCGTGCGCGTGTTCGAGGCTGGGCGGGTCTTTCGTGCGGATCCGACGGTGAAGGAAGGTGAATTGACGGTAGAAGGTTTTGTCCAACCAAAGATGATCGGTGCGCTGGCCTATGGTCCGGTCGTCGACGAACAATGGGGGGTATCGGCGCGGCATGTTGATTTCTTCGATGTGAAGGGCGACGTGCAGGCGCTGTTTGCACCGACGGTGCCTCGCTTCATACGGGCTTCGCATCCGGCATTGCACCCGGGGCGCAGTGCGCGGATCGAGATCGATGGTCGCATTGTCGGTTGGATTGGCGAGCTGCATCCGCGTTGGATGCGAAAATACGACCTTCCACATGCACCCGTACTGTTCGAGGTCGAGGCTGATGCGGTGGCGGGGCGTGCGTTACCGGGCGTGACTGAGATCTCGAAATTCCCGCCGGTGCGCCGTGACATCGCGTTGGTCGTACCGCAGCATGTCGAAGTCCAAGCGATACTCGATGAGTTCGCGCAGGCTCGGGTCGGCAACGATGCACTCCGGTTCGTGCAAAAAATGATGCTATTTGACGAATTTCGGCCGAAATTCGATGCGAAGCAAACCGGTTCTGGTGCTGTTTCGGGAGGGCTCTCGGCTGACGAGAAAAGCCTTGCGTTCCGGGTAACCTTGCAAGATACTGGCGGGACCCTTCAGGACGAGACGGTTGATCTCGCCGTCAAAACCCTGGTGGAACGCTTGGCTCGAGTCTTTGGTGCGAGGTTGCGCGGCTAAATCAAATCCGATTTGCCCAAAAAAACCAGAGGCTACTGTTATATGATAAGCATCCAATGAACTCGAGTGAATTCGAAGCACTTCTGTCTGCGCAACGCAGTGCGATGAGTCGCGATAATCCGGCTTACAGCAATCCGGTTTCATCCGAGACGCCGACGTTGACAAAAGCCGAGTTGGCCGAGTTGTTGTTCGATCAGGTCGGTCTGAACAAGCGCGAGGCAAAGGACATGGTCGAAGCGTTCTTTGAGGCAATCCGCGATGCGCTCGAAAACGGTGAGAGCGTCAAGCTCTCGGGGTTTGGCAACTTCCAGTTGCGCGACAAGCCGCAACGTCCGGGACGCAATCCGAAGACCGGCGAGGCTATCCCAATCGCGGCACGGCGCGTGGTGACTTTCCATGCGAGCCAAAAGCTGAAGGCGCAGGTCGAGTCCGGCGCTGCGAACCTGCAGTCACGCTGAACGTAGCCACGTCAGGGTCCGCTTGTGCTTAGCCCCCCGCGACGCATCCAAGACCGACATGACGAGCGTGTGACGATGGACAAAGTCACGTTGCCCCCGATACCCGCGAAGCGGTATTTCACGATCGGTGAAGTCAGCGAACTGTGCGGCGTCAAGCCGCACGTGCTCAGATATTGGGAGCAGGAATTTACGCAGTTAAGGCCGGTCAAGCGCCGCGGAAACCGGCGCTATTATCAGCATCATGAAGTACTGTTGATCAGGCGGATCCGTGAGCTGTTGTATGAGCAAGGATTCACGATCAACGGTGCGCGCAACCGGCTCGATTCACGCGGTGCGCTGTTGCCGGACGAGCCGGGCGGTGCAGTCCCGCCGCCGGGCGACGCGGGCGTGTCGCCAGCGGATCCTCGGCTTGTTGCCGTCGATGTGGATGCACTGCGTGACGAAATCCGACAGGTGATCGTTTTACTGACGGACGGCAAGCGATCGTGACGTATCGACGGGTGCGTGCTTCCCTGATGATTCACCTGGTATGTGTGACCCATTCGGTTATCCGTCTAGAAAGCGCGTGAGCTGTTCATGACGCAGTTTGGCCAGCTATCAACCTTCGGACGTTGGGAAACGGGGGAGAGCTTCAATCGCTTCGTATGAGAATGATCAGGCGCGTCCCGCGCGTCGTCCAGCAGCTGCTGTGACTTTGTCATTATCGTAAGTTAGTTCTGAAGTGACGGCGGCAGCATCTGTTTGCACGGCCTTCTAAATGTATAGCCAGCGCAGCAACCTTCCATAATTTGCAGTACTTTCTTCCTGCCGTCTTATTTTTGAGGGGAGTCGCTATGCCCAGATACTCACGTCTCCCCCAATGCGTCAGTGTTCGCGATAGCCTATACAAAACTGGGCTGTTTCATCGGCGCGTTGTGCGGAAGAAACACATGAATCTGACAAACTGGCGACGTTGGAAGGGGAGCGTAGTTTGATGACTATTCCTATAATGTAACTATCTCTCTAATTACAGCATCGCATTGTTTCCAGGACCGGTCAACCGTTGGTGCCGTCATTACGGTCATGGTTGATAAGACGATTTGCTAACGGACAAAAAGTACAAAAACGAAATTATTGTCATAAATAGACAAACCGCTTGCCTTTTAGACAATTGGGGCATTGCATACTTTTGCTGAATCTCTTATTAAAGCAATGGTGGATAACACACTTTGAAGAGCCTGGAAGCAGAACGATGTAACAACGTACAGTGCACGCTGTGTAAATAGAGGTGGCTGACAGAGTTGTGCACGGTAATGCAACATTCTCGTTAATAAACGTGGAGCGGCTATGAAGAATAAAATAGTGGGGCTTGAATTTTCGATCGAAAAAAACGCAATTCACTCGCTTTCATCCAGTACGGCCATCGGTGCACAGCCCGCTCCACACCAACCGGTTCCATCTCGTTCCTGCGCAATCGTGGGCAGCGGCACATTAGCCGTCTACTGTGCGCGGCAGCTGATGGCCGCAGGGCATATTATTCAGGTGGTACTGTTTACCGATGCAGTGTTGCAGACATGGGCACTTGACGAAGGGATTCATTGTGTCGACACGATTGAGAGATTGAATACCTATGTTGAACAGCATCCAGTTGATTGGCTGTTCTCAGTTGTCAATCCACTGATCCTGCCCTCGTCGCTGATTGAAAAAATCCGCGAAGGCGCGTTCAATTACCATGACGCGCCCCTGCCTCGTTACGCGGGTCATTACGCCACATCATGGGCATTGCTGGCTCATGAATCAGATTATGCGATCACTTGGCACCGCCTTGCCGCTGCGGTGGATGCCGGACATATTGCCGTCCAACATCCTGTTGTCATTGATGCCAACGAGACCGCGCTAACCTTAAATTTAAAGTGTTATCAGGCAGCGCGGGAAGGGTTTAATGAATTATTGTCGCACCTAGGGCAATGCTCATTGACAGTGCGTCCGCAAGACCTAACCCATCGCAGCTTTTATGCCAAGCATCGTCGCCCTCCAGCTGGCGCCTATTTGCGTTGGACGAGTTCGGCTCGGGATTTATCCGCATTGGCTCGCGCGTTGACGTTCGGTGAACTTTATCCAAATCCGTTGGGTTGTCTCAAGCTTTGGCTTCAGCAGGGAACGGTGCAAGTGGCTCGGGTTGAACGACTAGATCAGCGCTCGGGCGCTGCGGCTGGCACGGTGATTCGCATTACGCCCCATGCATGGCAAATCGCCACAGGCAGCGAAGATGTGTTGATCAGTGGTTTTGCGACACTGGAAGGCGAGCCGCTGTCAGCTCAAACGTTGGCAGTGCAGTCAGGTCTTGCTCAAGGCACGAAACTGCCTGAGCTTACCCAGCAACAGTCCGATGCCGTCACAAAGATTCATAAAACGCTGGCCCCTCATGAATTGTTTTGGCAGCAGCGCTTGGCGCGTTGGCAGTTTTGGACACTGCCCTTCGAGCATGGCGAGCGTGACACTGAACCTAATTGGGCCACCAGTGCATGGTGTCCACCATTGCAGGAGAAAAGCGAGGCAAATCAGCCCGTAATGACATTACTAACGGTATTGGCGATTTATCTGGCTCGTCTGACAGAGCAGAGTCAGTTTCAAATCGGCTGGCGCGTGAACGACGCTGACGACCCATTGAAAGCGCTCGCTTGCTTGGCGCCAGTGGTGCCGATAGACATCACGGTAGAATTGGACCAGCCCTTTGCGAGGAACTTAGCCCATATCGACGCAGAGTACGCCCGCGTCCAACACCACCACACATTCGTGCGCGATCTAATCGCGCGTTGCCCAGCGCTGCGTAGTCTGCCCGACTTACGTACCACACACCCTTGGTCAGTGGCAGTGTCGGTATTACCTGATCAAACGCAGCCAGATCTTGTTGCGTATGGTGAGGCGGTCGGTGCTCTGCTAACACTTCAAATCGATACGCGCGGCGCATTTCGCTGGTTGTATGATGCCAAGCGCTTAGATGCCGATCAGGTTCAGCGCATCAGCGAGCATTTACGTGAGTTGGGTCATGCGTCGCTGATGGCAGAGGGCGCTGAAGTGCCAGCTGGAAAATTAAACTTATTGCCGGCAGCCGAGCGAGAATTGCTGTTGAGCACCTGGAACGCGACGGAACGAGACTACCCAGCACATTTGTGTATCCACCAGCTGTTCGAGGCGCAGGTGGCACGCACGCCAGACGCGATTGCGCTGGTGGATAAAGCGCAGACACTGAGTTATGCCCAGCTCAATGCGCAGGCTAATGGTCTTGCACATCGACTCGTTGAGTGGGGCGTCCAGCCAGGCGACTATGTCGCTACATTACTTGAACGTTCGATCGAGCTAGTCGTCGCGCAATTGGCGATTCTCAAAGCGGGCGCAGTTTATGTCCCAATCGATCCTCGAGCTCCGGCAGAACGGCAAGTTTGGGTCGTTACCGATTGCATGGCCCGGTTAGTACTGACCGATACGCATATCGAGGTACCCGACACGTTGCCTACAGCCGTGTTGTATTTATCTCAGACGGATGTCAATGGAATAGCAGATATACCGGCGAGCGATTTGCAACAATCAGTCCGCACTAGTCTCGATACGGCCTATATGATGTACACCTCAGGCTCGACTGGTACTCCTAAGGGTGTGCTTGTGCCGCACCATGCTATTGCCCGTCTAACCATCAACAATGGCTATGTTGACATCGGGGGCGCTGATCGCGTCGCGTTTGCCGCCAATCCTGCTTTCGACGCGAGTACCTTTGAAGTGTGGGCGCCGTTGCTCAATGGTGGCGGTGTTGCGATATTCGATTCGGACACCGTGCTTAATCCCTCCCGTTTCGAAGAAGCGCTTACACGATATCAGGTGACTACGCTTTTTCTAACGACCGCGTTGTTTAATCAGCTGGTTCCGGTCATGGCTCCAGCTTTGTCACGCTTAAAATATCTGCTCTGTGGCGGAGAGCAAGAAAACCTGGATTCTTTCAAGCAGCTGCTAAGGCAGTCCGGGCCGACGCATTTGATTCACTGCTACGGGCCAACCGAGAGTACGACTTTTTCAACGACCTATGAGGTAACTGAGCTTAGCGATCGGTCTGAACGTTTACCGATCGGCCGGCCGATTGCGAATACGCGCGTTTATTTGCTCGATGCGCACGGCCAGCCTGTGCCACTCGGTGCAGTCGGCGAGCTATACATTGGCGGCGCCGGGGTCGCACGCGGCTATTGGAACCGACCAGAGCTAAGCGCCGAGCGCTTTATGCCCGATCCATTCTCCGATTGTGCCGATGCACGCATGTATAAGACGGGCGATTTGGCGCGTTATTTGCCTGATGGCAATTTAGAGTATTTAAGGCGCAACGATGAGCAGGTCAAAATTCGCGGCTTCCGCATCGAGCCGGGCGAGATCGCGGCACGCCTGGCTGGTCATTCGCAGGTGCGTGAAGCGGTCGTGCTGGCAACAGGCGCAGGCGCGGATAAGCGCCTGGTCGCGTATGTGGTCGCTGAACCCGATGAACAGCTTGCCAGCACGCTGCGCGCGCACGTGGCCGCAGCACTGCCCGAGTATATGGTGCCGGCCGCGTTCATGAGGCTTGACGCGTTCCCATTGACCCCGAACGGCAAGCTAGATCGGCGTGCGTTGCCCGCACCGGATGACGAGGCGCTTGCGCATCAAGCCTATGAGGCGCCGCAAGGCAAGCTTGAGACGACGCTCGCGACGATCTGGGCCGAATTGCTGGGTGTAGCGCGCGTGGGCCGGCACGACAGCTTTTTCGCACTTGGCGGTCATTCACTGCTCGCGGTGCAACTGATCGAGCGTTTGCGGCGCCAGGACTTGAGTCTGTCGGTGCGTGCGTTATTTGAAACGCCGATACTCAGCGAGTTAGCCAGATCGCTAGGCCAACACCGTGAAGTGGCTGTGCCACCCAATCTCATTACCTCCGACACTACAACGCTGACCCCCCAGTTACTGCCACTGGCCAACCTTAACCAGGCCGACATTGATCGGATTGTCGAACAGGTCCCGGGGGGTGTCGCGAACATCCAGGACATTTATGCATTGTCGCCGATGCAGGACGGTATTTTATTTCACCATCTACTGTCGACCAAAGGCGATCCATATCTGCTGATCGTCCAAATGGCTTTTGATGACCGGGCGCTGCTCGACCGTTACCTGAATGCGGTTCAACAAGTTGTCAATCGACATGATATTCTGCGTACCGCGTTTTTCTGGGAGGGCCTATCCAAACCCGTGCAGGTTGTTTGGCGTCACGCGCTGCTGTCGATCACCGAAATCGCGGTCGATCCGGCCGCCGGACAGGTCACTGAACAATTGGCCCAACGGTTCGATCCCCGACATCACTGTCTTAATCTGACACAAGCTCCGTTGTTGCGCTTTGTGATTACGCAGAATGGTGATGGTCGCTGGTTGCTTGTTCAGTTGCTGCACCATTTAATCCACGATCACTCGACGTTAGAAGTGATGCAGGCAGAGGTCCAAGCTTTTATCGAAGGTCGAGGCGAGACGTTGCCACCTGCACAGCCGTTTCGTAACTTGGTTGCGCAAGCGTACCTGGGCGTGTCACAAGTCGAGCACGAGCGCTTTTTTACCGAAATGCTCGCCGACGTGGAAGAACCGACGCTGCCGTTCGGGCTGGCCGACGTGCATCATGACGGCACTCGAATTACCGAGGTACGCCAGAGGCTGCCGCAGGCTTTAAACGATCGGCTGCGCGCCCAAGCCAAACGGTTAAACGTAAGCTTAGCCAGTTTGTGTCATTTGGCCTGGGCGCAGGTGCTCGCACGCGCGAGCGGGCAGCAGCGTGTGGTATTCGGCACCGTGTTGTTCGGACGAATGCACGCGGGCGACGGCGCGGACAGTGCAATGGGGCTATTTGTCAATACTTTACCGTTGCGCGTGGACCTGGACGGCAGTGTGCAGGCGAGTGTGCGTGCCACGCATGCGCGGCTAGCTGCGCTGCTCGAACATGAGCATGCGTCGCTGGCGCTTGCGCAACGCTGCAGTAGTGTACCGGCTGGCACACCGCTCTTTAGTGCACTGTTGAATTACCGACACAATGCAATACAGACAGTTGAAAGCGAAACGGTATCCGGCATTGAGTCCCTTAGTTTTGAGGAACGCACGAACTACCCTCTTATACTGTCGGTGGACGACTTCGGCACCGCGCTGGGATTGACAACTCAAATTGCGCAACCGTTTGATCCGGCTCGCGTGTGCGGTTATATGCAACAGGCGTTGGAGGGATTGGCCGAAGCGCTCGAGCACACGCCCGACATGCCAGTTTGGCAACTAGAGATATTATCCAGTGAAGAGCGCGAACGTTTACTCGAAACGTGGAACGCGACTACGGAGCCGTATCCGCAACACACTTGTATTCACCAGGTGTTCGAAGCCCAGGCTGAACGCACGCCACAAGCTACCGCACTGGTGTACGAACAGCAGACACTCAGCTACGCGCAATTGAATGCGCAGGCCAACCATCTTGCACATCGTCTGATCGAGCTCGGTGTTCGACCGGACACGCGTGTTGCAATCTGCATGGAGCGCAGCCCCGCGATGGTCGTAGGACTGCTCGCGATTTTAAAGGCGGGCGGCGCCTATGTGCCGCTCGACCCAGTGTATCCGTTTGAGCGCCTCGCCTATTGCCTCACCGATGCTGCGCCAGCGATTCTACTGGCCGATGCGGCCGGTCGTGCTGCGCTGGGCGGGACAGTCCTCGATTCGCTGACCGTGCTCGATCCAGCTGTGTTACCAGAAACCACCAGCACCAATCCCAATGTGCCTGAGCTTATTGCTCACCATCTCGCGTATGTCATTTATACGTCCGGCTCAACCGGCACCCCAAAGGGTGTGATGGTCGAGCATGCTCAAATTGTTCGCCTGTTTGAAACCACGCCATTAACCAGCCTGCAAAAAGGAGACCAGGTACCGAACCGCTCGCAACGAGCCTATAGCTTGACGCCTGACGATCGCGTCTTGCAAAAAACGTCTTTTAGTTTTGACGTTTCACTGTGGGAAATATTTTGGACATTGATGAACGGCGCCACCCTTGTGGTAGCGGCTCCGGACGCGCACAAAGATCCCTTTGCGCTTATGGATTTAATTATCCGGCAGCGTATCACTACCGTTCACTTCGTGCCGTCTATGCTTCGTACTTTTTTACACAGCGGAAGCATCCAGCACTGTACGTCCTTAAAACATTTAATTTGCAGTGGCGAAGCGTTGTCGGGTGCGAGCGTCCGACTTTGCCAGACGCTGCTTCCCCAAGTGCAACTGCATAACTTATATGGGCCCACAGAAACTTCTATTGGTACGACAGTCTGGACTTGTCCAGCAGAATGCACAGAGGAAAATGTTTCGATTGGTCGGCCGATTGCGAACACGCGGCTTTACCTACTCGATGTACATGGCCAGCCGGTACCTCAGGGTGCGGTTGGCGAATTGTATATTGGCGGGACAGGGGTGACACGCGGCTATCTCAATCGCCCCGAACTCACGGCCGAGCGTTTTGTGCCCGATCCGTTCTCAGACGCATCTGACGCGCGGATGTACAAGAGTGGCGATCTGGCTCGCTACCGGCCCGACGGCAATATAGAGTACCTGGGACGCAACGATTATCAGGTCAAAATTCGTGGTTTTCGAATTGAACCTGGTGAAATCGAAGCGCACCTGATTAAGCACCCACAAGTGCGCGACGCTTTGGTGCTCGCACTCGGTGAGGACAACGACAAGCGGCTTATTGCCTATGTGATAGCTGCTGAGCCCGACGAACAACTCGCTAGCATGCTGCGCGCTCATGTGGCAGCTGCGCTGCCTGAG
This sequence comes from Mycetohabitans sp. B3, assembly GCF_021498065.1. Classification (NCBI taxonomy): domain Bacteria; kingdom Pseudomonadati; phylum Pseudomonadota; class Betaproteobacteria; order Burkholderiales; family Burkholderiaceae; genus Mycetohabitans; species Mycetohabitans sp. B3. Next base: position 47,109 of record NZ_JAHLKN010000018.1, read on the forward strand.
TACATGGTGCCGGCTGCATTCGTGCGGCTGGACGCATTCCCGGTTACGCCCAATGGCAAACTGGACCGGCGTGCATTGCCTGCGCCGGAAGGCGATGCCTTCGCACGGCAAATGTATGAAGCACCACAAGGCGAGATTGAAGACGCGCTCGCGACAATCTGGGCCGAGTTGCTCGGCGTCAAGCATATTAGTCGTCACGACAGCTTCTTTGCGCTCGGGGGGCATTCGCTGCTCGCTGTGCAAATGATTGAGCGCATTCGCGCCACGTTGGGTGCCGAGATCACTATTCTCTCACTATTTGAAGCGCCTACTGTCGCCGCGCTGGCCCAACGCCTACTGCCGCAGGAGTGCACCCAAGACGATGCATTTGCCATTTTGCTTCCTATTCAGCCCAACGGCACCCGGCCGCCTCTTTTTTGTGTTCATCCTGTCAGTGGTTTAAGCTGGCTTTATAGGAATTTGGTCAATCATTTAGATACTGATCAACCCGTCTATGGCTTACAAGCCCGAGGATTGAACGGCGTGCCGCCACTTGCGGACACAATTGACGCAATGGCTTCGGACTACATCAAGCAAATCCGCCGCATTCAGCCAGACGGGCCTTACCATCTATTGGGGTGGTCTTTTGGCGGCAATGTAGCTCATAGCATGGCGGCACAGCTTGAGCAACAAGGCGAAAAGGTGGCACTGTTGGCTTTGCTGGATAGCTATCCAGACTATGCTCAGCGAGCCGATGATCCGGAGATGATTCAAAAGGAATTTTATATCAAGCTGCTTGCTCGCTATGGAGATGAAAGCATTCCAAACGTGGGGGAATATTTATGGGAAAAAACCCGAGATGTTATAAAGAACAATCATCGTCTTTTAAAGGAGGATGCTCCGCCTATTTATTGCGGTGACGTGCTGTTTTTTTACGCAACGATGGCGGAAGACGAAGCTACTCCTCTCGCTTCTCCTAATTTATGGAGGCCTTATGTTCTTAAAAATATTGAAACATATCATATTCATTGCAAACATAGGGACATGGGAGGGCCAGGGCCGGCCATTGAAATAGGCCGTATTTTGGCGCAAAGGCTGGATGAATTACAGCAGCGTCAATTAGCCTGACAAGCGCATCGTAAGCGTTGATCGCATACCGTCTTGATGACTGCGGCAACGCTCAAGACGGGCTTATTTGGACTTGTTGACGTGGATTCTGTACGATTTGATGATCCAGCTTCTCCGATTTGCGGCCAAACTTCATACGATGAAGCTTGGTAATGAGTAGCTGCAGTTGTTCGAGTTCGGCAGCGCGCGAAGCCAGCGCCGCTTTTTGCGAATCCACCCTCTCTTGGGGGTTGGCGACTTGGGCGTCATGCTCGCGAAGCCGCCGCTGCCTGCTCGAGCAGCATGGTCTTGAGCGTATCAATGTCTTCGGGAAATGGGATCGCGCGTGTCCTGGGCGCAGAAACTGCGCCCAGGACGCTTACAATGCCGATAATATAGGTTATCCTGGCGTTGCCAGCTTCGCACTAGCGAGTTGGTTCAGGCTTACGACTTCTTCAGCGGCTTGCAACGCCAGCATACGATGTAGCTGCGGCGGAATACGGACTCGAAACTTCTCCACTATAATGCCAATCGGCAATAGGCCCGGGGATACGTTCGCCGCTGGCCTGCATATCAGCTACAGTAGAAGCGACCCGTTTGACGAATCCCGGTGAGTGCCTCTTCAGAGGTAGCGGGCGGCAAGCCACGAAAGCGAAGGGAATTTTACGCACAGTCCCACGTGTTCGCCATCTTCAGATGATCATGTGATGCGGTAAGTGTAGTGGTCGGTCTGCATATTAAGCCGCGTGAGAGGGGCGATGAGTCATATCTCCGCGTCCGGCCAATAGACCATCGATGGAAATGTCCTCATCAATCGCTTTCCAGTGTAGGCCGTATCGGCCAATTTCATATGAGGCCCGCTGTTCGGGCGCGGCGTTTAACAAACGCGGAAACCATGCCAGCGGCACGCCGAGTGTGCGGCCGTCTGACAATTCAACCCACATTGTGCAATCATCAAAGCGAAGCTCTTTAGCCGAGGTGCTCATCCCAAGTCCTCTCGATTTCGTCTCGACGCGCCTGAACGACGCGGATTAAATCCAACTGCTCCTGACGGTTGAAGCCGTCGCTGTAGGCAATTCGCACATCACGATACAATCAGAATTTCGCATCATTGCCATTGCTCCGCGCATGGATGTGCAGCGGCTCACGCGGCGTGCCTTCGTCCAAATAGAAGAAAAACCGGATGCCTTTGTACCTGAAAACAGTCGGCATTGAATATGCCCATTCACGGATTGCTTTGCAAAGATGCCAAGATCATGGTGGTAATATTGACACCTATTGTCAAGCTAATTTCCGGACGGCGTCCTGCCGGAGATGCTGACCCGAGGGTCTCTCCAGTGCCCGGCTTCTATTCCGCAATGTCAAAAGCACCCAAGCTGGACAAGGGTTTTCAGAATGCGAATCGATCTTAATTATCGGTTCTTCGTGTAAAAGAATCGCTATCTATGCAAACTCCAACTTAACGGTTGGGCCACGCGTTTTGCCGTCGCGGCCGACGACCAGTGCGAATAGACAAGCTTCGCGCGCGTGTGTGGTGGGTCGGAGATCCTGCCGATGACGCGCCGCTCGTTAGCTCGACGTGGTGCCGGGCGGAAGGCCAGTGCGCGTCGCACTAGCGGACGTCGAAAGGGCCGAGCGGTACTGAAGGCATGAGACGTATTAGAAATTTTCTAATTGCCTCCCCATTGCATAAAAAACAGGCACTAACGAGAAAACCCGCGAAAGCCTTAGCTGACGCGGGTTTGAGGCTGGTCGGGGCGAGAGGATTTGAACCTCCGACCACCTGCACCCCATGCAGGTACGCTACCAGGCTGCGCTACGCCCCGAAAGCGATGAAGTATAGCAGAGATGTGCACGATTGCGAACCGCATCCAGCTGACTGATGCGCGGTGTCGTCGGATGCATTGATCCGCTACGCGCATTGGGCGGTCGGGATACCGGATTTCGTTGCGCAAAGTCAGCATCACCGGGCGAAGGCGAACAGCCCTGCGCCGTCCTGGGACGGCACGCCGCCGCGGGGCTTGCGCACGAACAGCGCCTGCCGAGCGGTACCTCCAGAGCCTTCAGCTCGATTAATGACGGTCTGTAGCGTCAGGCGTGGCTTGTGGGCAGTGTGGCTTGCATGGCCGGTTGGTTGGCGCGCCAGTGGGCTGGCGTAATAGTGGACTGGTGGCGTAATGGGACTGTTGGACCGGTGGGCGGCCGGCGCAGCGAGTGTGGGGGATTTGCAGCCAGCATGGCGGGAGCAGGTAGTAGCGATTTCGGTCACGGCAACAGATGCGAAGCAGTAGAGCGCGTGGCGCACTTGCGATCATGGCGGCCCGAACGGCGGGGCTATAGTCACAACTGCGGCTGTCCCGACAAGTCGACTATCGCAGCTTTCCTCTTTTCAAGTGACCCCTACCCATGTCTGGCAAACAAAATCGGCGCCTGGTCGACAGGCGCCTTTATTTAATCATGTTAGCTGCCTGCGTAAATCAAGCGTACGCACAGAGCAGTGTAACGCTGTACGGTGAATTGGACACTGGCGTCGCATGGTTGAGCAATGTCGCCGACCATGCGCAGTACAAGGCGACCAGTGGCTTGATCGACGGCAGCTATTGGGGAGTGCAAGGCTCGGAAGACCTCGGTGGCGGAAACAAAGCGGTGTTCCGGCTCGAACACGGCTTCGCGGTGACCAACGGGCAATCACTGAATGACCATCCGTATTACGTCGGTTTAGGCAACGAGCGATACGGCACGATCACGTTGGGTCACCAGTACGATGCGGTTCATGACTATTTTTCCCCCTTCACGCTGACGGGCGGGGCGGGAGGCACTGCGTTTGCCCATCCGTTTGACAACGATAACGCGAACAACTCGTACCTCGCGCGCAATTCGATCAAGTACACCAGTGCCCAGTTCGCGGGTTTCAGCGCGGGCGGCATGTATGCGTTCTCGAACGCGGCGGGACAATTCGCAAATAACCGTGCGTACAGCGTTGGGGCGAACTACCAAAACGGCCCGTTTAATGCGGGCGCCGCATACCTTCACGTGGGCGGCCGTGGTAGGACGGCAGCCGGCGCCTACGATATTGCGGCGCTGCCCGGCTCAAACCGCGACGTGCTCAACGCCGCCGTCGGCGTGCAGAATACCTACGGCGTCGGCGCGAACTATTCGCTGGGAGACCTGACGCTGGGTGCCGCGTGGTCCCGTGCGACCTATACGGGTGTCGTGGATGCCGACACGGGCGCTAGTGCCCGTTCGATCGGATTGAGTAACTACGAGGTCAATGGCGTATATCAACTCATGCCCACGTTGACGCTGGCCGGCCTATACACGTATACGAAAGCGTCCGATGCTCACTGGCACCAGGGTGCCGCGCAACTCGATTATGCACTTTCCAAGCGTACCGACACCTACGTGGAGGCAATTTATCAGCGAGCATCAGCCGGCATGCCAGCCATGATCAATACCGCCGATCCCGCATCTGGTGGGAGCCAGCTATTGATCGCCGCAGGCGTTCGCCACCGTTTTTAATTTACCAGCATCACTCGTCAGTCGCCCAGTTGAACTGATGCGCCGATGATAGATGCGCTGACCACCGACCACCGACCACCGACCACCGACCACCGACCACCGACCACCGACCACCGAAGCACGGTGCACGGTACATCGAGACGCGAGGCGTCAGCGTTGCACGGAGTCCTTGCCGGCTTGCCGCATGCTGTGCTCGAGCAGCTTGTCCAACTGGGTCGGTTCGATCGGCTTGACCAAGTGCGCGTCGAAACCGCTGGCCAACGATCGAGCCCGGTCTCCCGGCTGGCCGAAGCCAGACATCGCAACAAGTGTCGAGCCGGACAGGTCCACGTTCGAACGCAGTACGCCCGCCACGCCGAACCCGTCGACATTGGGCATGGCCAGGTCAGTCAGCACGAGATCCGGCAGGAACACGCGTGCGATCTCGATTGCGTGCGCGCCGTCGTAGGCCACGCGGGCCATGTGGCCCTTGAGTTCGAGCAGGATGGCGAGGCTGTCGGCGGAATCGCGATTGTCGTCCACGACGAGCACCCGTAGGGGTATTGACGGCGTAGACATGATGACGCTGGACGATGCCGGCGGATCCGCGAGTGCCTGATGTCGGGCGATCGGCAAACGTATCGTGAACGTGCTGCCGCAGCCGAGCCCATCACTGGACGCGTCGATCATTCCGCCGTGAAGTTCGATCAGCGAACGGCACAGCGTGAGACCAATCCCCAGGCCAGTATCGGTTGGATTCTGTGCGTGGTTTTCTTGCACGAACAGGTTGAAGATCGACTTCAGTCCCTGCTGCGAGATGCCCCGGCCCTGGTCGATCACACGCAGTAAGAGCATGCGCTTTTCGACGGTGACTTCGATGCTGATCCCGGCGCCGCTGGGCGAGAACTTGGAGGCATTGTCCAGCAAGTTCTGCACCACCTGGACCAATCGCGTCATGTCGCCACGGACCCAGGCCGGCCTGTGCGGCAATTGTACATGCAAGGTCTGCCAACGCTCGTCGATGAAGGGGCGGGCCGCTTCTACGCTACGGGCGACGACTTCCGCTATGTCGACGCAGGCCAGGCGCAGCTCCAACTTGCCGGTGGTGATCCGCCCGATGTCCAACAGATCGTCGACAAGTCGCGTCAAATGGCTGACCTGCCGATCGATCACGTCACGGCAATGACGCATCGTCGCATCGACGTTCGGGACCAACTGCATGACGCTGACTGCATTACGCACGGGAGCGAGCGGATTGCGCAATTCATGAGCAAGCATCGCGAGAAACTCGCTCATGCGGTGGCTGGACAGCTCTAGTTCCTCTAGACGTTTGTGCTCGGTCATATCGCGCGTCACCATGGTGAAGCCGAGCAGTGTGCCGGCGGCGTCGCGTACCGCCGTGATCACGACATTAGCCCAAAACAATGTGCCGTCCTTGCGTACGCGCCATGCATTGTCTTCGACACGTTCCGTGTTCGCCGCGGCTTGCAACTGCTGCTCGGGCATGCCGTTGGTGTCATCGTCGTCGCGATAGAAGATAGACATATGGCGACCCATCACCTCTTCTGAACGATACCCGTTGATCTGCATGGCGCCGGCATTCCAGCTCACCACGCGGCCTTGCGGATCCAGCGTGACGATCGCGTAGTCCTTGACTGATTCGACCATCAGTCTGAACCGTTCTTCGCTCTGGCGAAGCTTATCCTCCTCCGCACGTTGCTCGGTCAAGTCTCGGGTGACTTTCGCGAAGCCGCACAGTTCGCCCGATGGCGCGCGCAGCGCTGTGATCACGACATTGGCCCAGAATCTCGACCCATCCTGACGGACGCGCCAACCCTCATCCTCAACGCGGCCGAATTCAGCGGCATGCTGCAATTCATACTCGGGCTTGCCGTCCGCGATGTCCGCCGGATTGTAGAACACCGAAAAGTGGCGCCCAATGATTTCATCGGCACGGTATCCCTTAATGTACTGAGCACCGGTATTCCAACTCGCGACATGGCCTTGTGGGTCAAGCATGAAAATCGCGTAGTCCTTGATATTCTGGACCATCATTTCGAAAGTGGCGGGATCATGCAGCACGGCTCGCCCTGGCATCGTGGTCACCTTTGTTTCCACAGGTTGGCTAGTGGCACTGGAGGTCTGTCTTGCATAGCGGTATGAATTCCCAATTTGGCGCTTTATTAATAAGCCTGTCGCCATTGCTGATACCAGTTCATCAACGGCGTAGCGGAAATGCCGTGGACCACAACCGATGCGGTGACGGTGAACAATACAATGGATACAATTGTCGTGCTGGCCTGTACACCATGCTCAACCGCGCAGGCGGTGTAGTAAAACGAACCGATTCCACGGATGCCAAACCAGCTCATCAGGCGACGCTGCGCCGGTGATGTGCGGGAGCCGGCCAGCGAAATACCCACCGCGAGTGGGCGAACAAGCAGGAACAGCGCAGCCGCCACCATCGCATTGCGCGGGCTGAACAACGGCATCGGCAAGGTGGTCAGTACATTGCCGATGACGATCATGGTGGCCATTTCCGCGATCCTTTCCAGTTCGATCGTGAAGCCGAGAATGGACTCGGCCATGTAGGCATGAGCCTTGTCTGGATGTGCTGCGGTAGCTTGAACGTCCTGTGGGTTGAGTGTGCCGATCGCCGCTTGCGCCGTGCGCTCGCCACTGGCGCGATGCTCAACGCGGCGCATCGCGACACCGGCGGCAAATACTGCAAGGAATCCGTAGGTATGGGCAAGCTCTGCAGCGCCGTACGACAACCCGATCAGCCCGAGGGCGAAAAAGCCCTCCAGGTCCAGTGCCTGTGCATGCCGTGTACGCAGCCATGTCACTACGTGGGTCGTTGCCCATCCGAGGGCGCCGCCGATGCCGATTGCACCGATGCAGCCCCAGAGCGCATGAGCAACGAAGACCGGGGACAGCGCCGCGGCGACTGACCTATCCGGTTGGGTGCATAACGCAATGCCTAGGAGCACGAACGGCATGGTCGCTCCGTCGTTCAATCCGCCTTCGCCGGACAGCGCAAAACGCATCCGGTCTTGATCGCGCGAGTCTTGTACTTGAACGTCGTGGGCCAGCACGGGATCGGTCGGAGCCAGAATGGCGGCTATCAACAGTGCGGGACCGACTGGCAGACCGAGTACTACCATGCCGAACGCAGTCAGTAACGGTATCGTGACTAGCATTGCCAGCACGCCGAGTCTTAGCGGCAAGCCCCAAAGCGGATCGGCCAGCGGCACCCGCAACCGTAAGCCAATGGCGAACAGTGACACGAGCAGGGCCACTTCGGTCAACATTCGCAGCAAATGCGCGTCGCGAAAAATATCGAGTGCGAGCATTCCGGCCCCGGGCGTGCCGAGCGCAGCGCCTATTGCCAGATACAGCATCGCGCTGCTGCAAGGCAGGTGCTTGAGCATCGAGCCGGTGATGCCCATCACGACGAAGACGCCGCCCACGATGAAGAACCAGGTTGTTTCACGCATGATGCATAAGCGCGCTCTGTCGGATAGACGCTCGGGCGCGCATCGTCACGATCCCCGGCGCCGGCCGAATGCGTGCCGCAATGCCTGTTTGGACCGTTCCAGGACCTGGCGGCGCGACGCAGGTAAGTGCTTTCCAGCGCGGTTGATGTAGAAATTCAGCATCGACATGGCTGATTGAAACGGTGTGCCGCGACGCCGCGTGCTGCGCATCGACGAGCGCTTAAGCGATTCAGCGATTTGCTGCGCCGTGCCCAGCGTGAAAACGTTCGACTCCAGGTCCAATGCGTGGCTGTGCTGAGTCACGTCGCGTGACCAGTGCTTTGCACGGTTGCTGCGATGGGCGGCGCGCGCTGCCGCGTGACGCTGGCGCGGCGGACGGCCATTACGGTGCCGGATAGACGGGTGGGAACGGGTGCTGCTTGTCATGGTGGTCTCCCGGTATGCGACAACGCGCTATTGCAAGGTTCATGCCCATGCGTCACCGACTTGGCTGTCCGGGATGGAGGCGGCAGAGCAACCAGGCATGATTGATGCTGTGCTGAAGGAAGCTGAGACGCCGGGTCCGCCACGTCCGGCGGTATGACTCACACTGTCCAAACTCGAGGTACGCCATGTCACGGATGTCGACGCTGAGGGACATACGGGCGATCCACAAGCTTGCCGCCGAACGGCTCGTGCAAGGTATGGTGACTGTCGGTTACGGCGCCAACCGGCAAACGGTCGCTGAGTTGTTCAACGACGCGTTTGAGCAGAACCTAGTGGCGGTCGAAAGCTACCGTGAGATCGTCGAGTACATTGGCATGGCGACATCCCGGCGTGCCATGGAAGCGGCGTTGGTCATGCACGAAAAGCTATGCGTCCCATTATCTGACGGGTTCCATCTGCATGCATGATTGGCACACGCGCAAGGGGTTGAGTCATGTGCCGATGGCCATTGTCGGTCTTTGATCTGGGGGAGAAAGCCATGCTTCGTTACGCTGTTATTTTTTTCATCATTGCCATCATCGCCGCCGTGTTCGGCTTTGGCGGGATCGCTACGGGCGCAGCTGAAATCGCGAAAATACTGTTTTTCATCTTCCTCGTGATTTTTTTGGCGACGTTGTTGCTTGGCCTGATTAGACGATAACCCCTACTGTATGAAAGGGAAAGACTCGGAGCAACGTAACCTATATGAGACGGTGGCGGGTGTTCGGATTTCGCATCCCAATCGGGTGATGGATCCGCACACCGGCACCCGCAAAATTGACCTGGTTCGCTATTTCGAATGGGTGGCCCCGGTGTTGCTGCCTCATCTGCGCGCACGGCCCGTCGGGTTATTGCGCGCGCCGGGCGGGATCGATGCAGAGTTGTTCTTCCAAAGGCATAGCGACCGGCTTGCGATACCGCATGTCACGCAGCACGAAGGTCTGGACCCCGAACACAAGCCACTGATTACCATCGACGATACGGCGGCGCTGGTGGGGGCCGCCCAGATGGACGCGATCGAGCTCCATACATGGAACGCACAGATCCCTGCCATTGAACATCCCGACCGAGTCGTCTTTGATCTCGATCCCGACCCAACGTTGCCGTGGCGCGCTATGCTCGAGGCCGCCGAACGTCTGCGTACTGTGTTGGCTGACCTTGGCTTGCGGTGCTGGTGCAAGACCAGCGGCGGAAAGGGATTGCACGTAGTCGTCCCGTTAGGCTCACACGTCGGTTGGGACGACGCCAAGGCGTTCTCGCAGCGCGTTTCCTGCCATATGGCTACCGTCTGGCCAGAGCAGTTTGGCGCGAAAATGGGCGAGCAGAACCGCCGTGGCAAGATCTTCATTGATTACCTGCGCAATAGCCGCGGTGCGACCACGATCGCCGCCTACGCGCCGCGCGCCCGCCCAGGGGTTGCTGTGTCGATGCCGCTCACGTGGGACGAGGTGCCCCGTACGAGCAGCGCGACGCAATGGACATTGCGCAACGTCGCCGAACGGCTCGACCAATTAGGCGCAGACCCTTGGGCCGACTATTGGAACACGCGCCAGCGCGTCACAGCGGCAATGCTTGAACGCTTGGAGCCGGGCGGCGAGGAGGCCTGAGCACACTGCTGACCTGGCCCGGTATCCGACGGTGAATGTCTTCCCGAAGCGTTGTAAAAAGGGCACGGGCAGGCGTAGCCACAGCGCGCCGGGATCGGCATGTGCTCGCCGCATAGTGGCCCATCATGCAGTTGGTACGAGTGTTGCTTGCTAATGAAACAGCGCTCCACGCCGCATTGCGCGTGCGCGGTCGCGCTTGTTACTCAAATTGAAGGATTACCGAAAATGCCCCAACTACTGGAACAACGCATGCGTCAGTCGCTGGCATTGACGCCGCGACTGCAGCAGTCGGTACGCCTTTTGCAGCTGTCTTCCGTCGAGTTCCAGCAAGAACTGCGCGCGGCGCTGGACTCCAATCCTTTTCTCGAAGACGACTCGTTGAGCGGAGCCGAAGACGCCGCACCGGATACGCTGGCCGGCGCCGACTGTGAGAGTGGGGACGGTGCGTTGCCGTCCTGCGCTGAACCCATCACCAGCGGCGCGGAGGCCGCCGGTGTGGTGGCGGAGACGCCCTATTCGGATACGGTCACCACGGATTTCGCTGGCGATCCGTATGATCACGGCCCAATTCGCGAACACAGTGGCGCGGACAACAGTGATCCGATCGCCTGGGTACGCACTCAGCCGTCGCTGCGCGAGCAATTGCAGGGTACGTTGTGCCTGTATCGCCTCGATGAGCGTGACCGGGAACTGGCTCAATTGGTGATCGAGGCGCTGGATGACGATGGTTACCTGCGACAATCGCTGTCGGAATTGGCCGCGCTTGCCGAGCTTGGCACGCCACCCACCGACGAGGAGCTATTGGTTGCGTTACGCTTTGTGCAATCGTTGGACAAGCCTGGTATCGGTGCCCGCTCATTGTCCGAGTGCCTGCTGTTGCAGTTGAACGCGATGCCGGATGACACGCCACGGCGCGACATTGCGCGTGAGATCATCGTGCATCATTTGGAGCGGCTGGCACGGCGCGAACTCGGTGAATTGCAGAAGCATATTGGTTGCAGCATGCGTGCGTTGCACGAGGCCTGTGCGCTCATCCGCAAGCTTGATCCGAAGCCCGGTAATGCATATGGACGGGCTGAGGACAACTATGTCGTGCCGGACGTGATCGTGCGGCAGGCTCGGGACAAGTTCGTCGTCACCGTGAATCCCGCAGTGCTACCGCGCGCTCGGATCAACCGGATGTACGCGGATTTGTTTGCGCAAGCATCGGGCACTAACCGTTCGCCGCTGGGGCAGCAATTGCAGGAAGCGCGCTGGCTGTTGCGTAACGCGCAACAGCGCTTCGATACGATCCAGCGGGTCGCCGAATGCATTGTGGCCCACCAAAAAGCGTTCTTCCTGTACGGTGAAATCGCACTAAAGCCGCTCGTGCTGCGCGACGTCGCGGACGAGCTGGGCCTGCACGAGTCGACGATCTCGCGCGCCACGGGCAACAAATACATGGCGACGCCGCGCGGCATATTCGAATTCAAGCACTTTTTCCCTCGTGAACTGTGCACCCAAAGCGGCGGAACGTGTTCCGCGGCGGCCGTGCGGGCATTGCTTAAGGAAATGATCGATGCCGAGGATGCGCACGATCCCTTGTCCGACGTCACGCTTGCGCGGATGCTAACGCAGCAGGGCATCCAGGTGGCCCGGCGTACCGTGACTAAGTACCGGCAGCAAATGAAGGTGCCGCCGGCAGAGTTGCGCCGGCAGATGTAAAGTCGTCGTTGGCGCTCTGGCAGCGCGGCGCTTGGCGCGGGCGTGCCCCCGCATCAACGTGGCCGCGCACCGCGTTGCTCAGCCCCCGTATATATCGAAATCGAAGTACTTCTGCGCAAGCTTTTTGTATGTACCATCGTTGAGCATGTCGGCGATGGCCTTATTGATTTTCACCTTCAGGTCGGTGTCTTCCTTGCGCAGGCCAATGCCCGCACCGATACCCAGGGTTTTTTCGTCTTGCAGGCCAGGGCCGACGAATGCGTATCCTTTGCCGCGCGGCGTCTTCAGAAAGCCGACGTCGGCTTGGACTGTGTCTTGCAGCGCCGCGTCCAGGCGGCCGGCGAGCAAGTCGGCATAGACCTGATCCTGATCCTGGTAAGGAACGACCTGGACGCCCTTGGGCGCCCAGTGCGTCTTTGCATATGTTTCTTGAATGGTGCCTTGTTCGACGCCCACGCGCTTACCTTTGAGCGATTCCGGCGTCGGCTGGATGCTCGAACCGACCTTGGCTACCAGTCGCGTCGGCGTGTTGAACAGCTTGGCCGAAAACGCAACCCGCTTGGCGCGCTGCGGCGTCATCGTCATTGACGACAGCACGCCGTCGAACTTACGCGCCCTGAGTGCGGGAATCATGCCGTCGAAATCGTTTTCGACCCACACGCACTTGGCATGTAAGCGACGGCAGATCTCGTTGCCTAGATCGATGTCGAAGCCGACCAGTTTGCCGTCCGCGGCCTTCGATTCGAAAGGCGGATAGCTCGCGTCGACGCCGAAGCGGATAGTGGACCAGTCCTTGGCGTAAGCGCTGGCGGATACGCTGAAGGCGACAACCGCGACAGACACAGTGGCAAATAGCTTTTTCACTTTTAGTTCCCTTTGAGTCTTGGTGGGTTGTGGATTCTCATGCATCCCTTCTGTGAAAGGAACGTTTCGGCGGATGCATCATGCACGAACCGGTGAGCCGTGCGTGCTGCTTCTGCGCCGCGCAGAGTAGCAGTCTAGAAACGCCGCGTCGAGAGGGCGGCGCTCAAGTATTATTAATAGGGACAGGCGGCTTGTCGGATATTGACCGTTGAAAGGTCGTGCGTTGGGCCGTTCATCCGGGCAAGCTCATCTGGCGCACTGATGATTCCATCGATTTCCATCGGCCTGCCGGCTTCGGCATCCTGCAACATCGATGTCTTGAATGCACCGAGTTGGCGCGTCTGAGCATTGCGTTGCTCGACACTCATGCCCATGACCAACCCCAGCTTCGCACCGATGGCTTGCGCTTCCCGCATCACTTCGGCAACCAGGCGTGCTGTGAGCGGATCGTCCAAGATTACGTCGGCGGTTGAACTGGTGAGCACGCTGATTGGGTTCATCGTCATGTTGCCCCACAGCTTCGCCCAAATCTCATGTTGGATCGAAGAGGCGAGCGACCCGTCGAAACGGGCGTCTTGCAGCAGCCGGACAATGTCATGCTGGACCGCGTTGCCGGTGTCGTGCGGTGCCCGAGCGATCAGCAGATTCTCCTTGTTGCGCACGATCACACCGGAGTGCCGGATCAGGCATCGGTGACTATCGTAACGGCTTATCGATGTACGTGCAACCAATATGATGTGTGCGCACACATATTATAGGTGGGCGGACTAATGGAGAAGCTAACGCAGAGCGCTGGCAGAGGGATTTGATGGAGCAAATTGGTGGAGCGGATTGGCAGAGGGTATTGCCGAAAATTTTAATTAGGCGGCTTAAACAGAGCGTCGGGGTAGCAATGGTATGCTGGATGCTCGTTTCACCATCGATTGTCAATGTCCCGATCGTCCATGCGTACCCGACGTCCTGCTCCGAGCCCGTTCGAACAGCTTTTCACCTACCGGCTGCATTGGCTCAAAAAGCTGACCGACAAGGCAATGGACGACGCATTCGTTGCCCGCTTGGGGTTGCCCCTGACCGAGGCGCGCGTGCTGCTCAGCGTTGGCTCGTTCGGTCCGTTGTCGGTATCGGATCTCGGACGCGCGTCGAACCTGGATCGCAGCCAGGCGAGCCGCGCCACTGACGTGCTGGGCAAGAAGGGTTTGCTGACCAAAGAAGCGGATGAGGAAGACGGCCGTGGCGTGCGCATCGCGCTCACGGCAAAAGGCGCCTCGTTGTTTCGCAAGGCCGCATTGATTTCCCGCAAACGCAACGATGCAATTCTCGCGGTGTTGTCCGAGGCTGAACGCGCGACGCTGGCCCAGGCGCTGGACAAGATTCTCGCGAGCGTGTTGCAAGCGTAGCGTGTAGCGTGGGCATCCGGGCCGGCACATATCCGGGACGCCAATGCCGCGTTCCCGCTGGAATGGATTGCCGCGATGATCGCATAAACGCCGTCCTCAGTATTGGAATGTTTGTTCGATCCATTTGAAGGTTTTTTCGCGTAGATTAGATAGACAGGTGTGCCTATTATCGGTTTGTCGTGACTCCGATGGGCTACCCCTAGGCTTGCCCGTGCGCCGGTATCCGTCGTGGAGGACGGGATCGCGAAAATGGCGGACCTGGTTCGTGCAAGTGGCCGCGCGCTTCGGCCCTGGCGCGCCGCGGGTCCCGCTTTGCTTTACGGTATCGGCTATTCGTCGCCGGCGCGCTTGCAATTTTCAACGCATAAATAATATGGAGTCTGTCTTGAACCATTCGATTTCGAAGACGCTGACACGCATGTCTTGGGCTGTTGCGATGAGCCTTGGCCTGTTGACCGTCTCCGGCGTGGCACGCGCCGACGATGCGCAGCCGAACAGCGAACCTTGCGACGCGCCTTGGGACGCCAAGACGATCTACCAGGGCGGTGAAGTGGTCAGTTACGCTGGGCGAAACTACACTGCGGCCTATTGGACGCAGGGCAACGCGCCGGACCTGAATAGTGGCGACGGCAATACTGGCCAGCCGTGGCGTGTCGGGCAAACTTGTAACGTGGTTGCCAACGTGGCCAGCGGTAATCCGGACGCCAATTTCTCTCCTGCGACCCTGCAGTTCTTGAAGAAGAACACGGGTTTGGACGGTGAGCAGTGGAACAACATTATGAAGTTGATCAACAAGCCGGAGCAGGACTCGCTGCAATGGACAAAGTACTATGGGTACTGTCAGAACATCCACGATAATCGTGGCTATACGATCGGGATTTTTGGCGCGACCACGGGCGGTTCGAACGATACCGGGCCTGACGGTCCCGAGCTGTTCAAGACGTTCGATGCGCTCAGCGGTGCCAAGATTCCGTCTGCGGAAGGCGGACTTGCCCGCATTGGCGCGCATGGCAAGATGTCCGGCTCAATCTTGAAGATCTCGGACAGCAGTAAGACCTTTTGCAGCAAGGTGGGTGCGCAACAGAACAACCCGACGTGGCGCGAGGCGATGTGGCGCACATTCTACAACGTGGACATCCAATACAGTGTGCAACAGGCTCGTCAGCGCGGCTTTAACAGCGCGCTGACGATCGGCTCGTTCGTCGACACGGCGTTGAACCAGGGGGCGGACGGCGGCGGGGACTCGCTGAAGGCGCTGCTCGCGCGCTCCGGCGATAGCCCGAACGAGAAGACCTTCATGACGCGGTTCTATGCCGAACGGGCTAAGGTCGTCGACACGCACGACTACAATACGTCGCCCAACGGGAAGAACCGGGTCAAGCAATGGAGCAAGCTAATGGACCAGGGCGAGATGAACTTGAAGAATGCCGACGCGGCGATTGTCAAGGTCACGAACTGGCAATTGCACTAGCCGTCGGGCGCCAAGGGGCCGTGAGCCGCGGTCGATGATGGCACCTGGGCCGCCAGGTTGTCAGCCGCGGCCGATGTATCGCACCTCGATCGCCATCACGGTCATGAACTGCACGTTCGCGCCCAGCGGCAAGCCAGCCATGTAGAGCACTGCGCTGGCGACGTGCGACACGTCTGTCGTCGGTTCAGCGACTGCCTGGCCGCTTAGCTAAAGGACGCTGGCTGGCGGCCCTGCGCTCGGTCATCTTGGTCGCCCGCATTGCCGATGTCAATCTGGCCGCACGCAATGTCGTGCGCGCTACGACACGGTGAACGAGGACGCCGGCGCGACGGCGGCCATGGCATGTACTATCCAGGGGACGGCTTAGCCGGCGGAAGCGCAGGGGGCTCAGACGCTGAGCAATTCCACCTCAAATACGAGCGTTGCATTCGGCGGGATGACACCGCCTGCGCCGCGTGCGCCATAGCCCAATTGCGGCGGGATCGTGAGCCGGCGCACGCCGCCCACACGCATTCCCTGCACGCCTTCGTCCCAACCTTGGATGACCATGCCGGCGCCCAACGCGAACGAAAACGGCTGGTTGCGATCCTTGCTGGAATCGAACTTCTGTCCGTCGGTAAGCCAGCCGGTATAGTGCACGTTGACCGTCTGGCCTGCTTGAACCTGCGTGCCAGTGCCTTCAATCAAATCATCGTATTGCAGCCCGGAGACGGTCGTTACAGTGGCCATGGCGAGATTCCTTGAGTCAAAAACCGACATCGTAGCGCAAACGGCCGGGCACCGGCGGGATCGAGCTTTGCTAGAAGGGTGAGCTTTGCTGAGGTTCGGCTTCAGCCTGCCCAGCAGCGCGAGCTGGATCCTTCGCCGGCGCGGATCGTGACAGCGCCGGCGCGATGCCTATAATACCTGTCACGGCTTGGCGTTCCGGTCCGTGCTTTGCCAAACGGAGAAATTGTATTGAGTCGCTCTATTCCTGCATCGGGCAACTTCGACGGTGAGCCCGACGATGCGTTGGTCGCTCGCGCGGCCTACCTGCAGACCGTTGCCGCTTTATTTGCGCGCGATCGCGTGTTGTCGGCGGTGTCGCATGACTTGCGCAGTCCGCTCAACGGCATTCACAGTTGGATCTACGTCCTGGAGAGCAAGTTGGGGCAGGCCGAGCCCACCATTGCACGGGCATTGACCGGCTTGCGCACGGGCGTGGAGCAGCAGGTACGCATCATCGAAGATGTCATTGATGCTACTCGCGAGCAAAGCAAGGCGCTGCCGCTAAACAAGACGATGCTCGACGTCGAACGTGTCGTCGCGCACATTGTGCAGTGCCTGGATGCGACTTTCGCGCGCGAACGTGCCACGGCGATCGAGGTGCGCTGGCCGCCGTCGCGTATCTCGATTGTAGCGGACGGCGTGCGCATTGCGCAGGCGCTGTGGGCGGCGTTGGCGTATGCCGTGGACGCGTCGCGCCCTGGTGGGACGGTTAGCATGGAAAACGTCTTTGACGACGGTGTATGGCGGTCGGTCATCCGGTTTCAACCGTCTGATGCGCTGACTAATCCGGACTTGCCCCATGCGTTCGAACCATTCTTGCGCGGGACGACACCGGTGCAGGGCGCCGACGGGATGCCGCTCGCGCTGTCCGTCACGCAGCGCGTCGTGCTGGCGCACGGCGGCAAATCGAGCGCGGCGAGCGGGACCGATGGTTTCACCTCGATCGCGCTGACGTTGCCCGAGCGCGGATGAGCCAGCCGCCGGGCGCCGACCTGTCAACCGCTGGCCCGCTGTGATCATAGCGCGTGCGGCGTGCGCGTCTCGTTGGCCGTGGCGCCGGCTTGCGCGCTGCGGTGCGCGTCGGCCAGCAGTCGACCAGCGTCTGGTACAGCATCGCTTCGGCCGCGGCACCCGGCGTCCAGCCGTCGGCTTGTCCGCTGGCAACGGCGCGACGCTGCGACGTATTGAGCTTGGACCAACTGCGCCACGCGGCCAGCCATCCGTCGGTTAACTCGGACAGCACGGCCAGCCTGGCGCGCACGTCCTCGCCGCGCTTGTGGTCGTGGGTGGCGGTGTTCAGCGGTCTTCGACTCATCGCGATGTCGTTCCAACAGTTGAGGCGGCGCGCGATGCCGTGCAGCCGGGCTGTCCGGCGTCCGATACGTTACACGAGGCGCATACGGAGACGGTGCGACGGGGCTATCATCGACATCATGAACGATGCTGCTTACCGTTTTGTCGCGTGCCATCCGTGGAATGACACAGGACGCGATTTCGTCGTCGGTGACCTGCACGGCTGCACTGATGCGCTGCGCTATTTGCTAGCGCAAGTGAGGTTCCATGCGGCGCACGACCGTCTGTTTTCGGTCGGAGACCTGGTCGATCGCGGCGATCATCCCGTCGAGGCGCTTGCGTTGTTGGAGATGCCATGGTTCTTCGCGGTCAAGGGCAATCACGAGGAGGTGATGTGCGACGTGGCCGACGGCGTGTTGCCACAGACAGCCTGGGACTCGATAGGCGGTGCGTGGGCGCGCGCCCTGCCGGCCGGGATGCTGAGCCACTACGCGGCGCGCGTTAGGCGCTTGCCACTGGCGCGTGTCGTAGGCACCGGTGCGCGGCGCTTCAACGTGCTGCATGCCGAATTCTTTGGCGACGACCTCACGCTGGATGCCGCGCAATTCGACGAGCGCACGCGCGCGCACTTGCTGTGGGGACGGCAGTTGATCGCGGGCGCAGGCGACCCACGCGTGCAGCGGGGACTGTCGCATACTTACTGCGGGCATACGCCGGTGCCCGAGGTCCGCACGGTCGGCGCGCAGACGTTCGTCGATACGGGCGCGTTCTCGCCGCATGGTGCACTGTCGATAGTGGACGTGCATAGCGGCCGCATCCATGCGATCTCGACTCGCGAGGCGCTGCGGCGGGGCGCCGCGTCGTTGGACTGGCCAACGCACGGTTAGCCGACCTGGGTCAATTCGAACACGACGTCGATGCGGTTGCCGTTCCAGTTGTATTCCAGGTAGGCGGCATGGTGGCATTGCCGTAGCAGCGTGGTCCGGAACGCCGCCAGGCACTCGCCATGCGGGTCGCGCACGGAAGGATATGCGATGCCCGCGTGGCCTGCATGGCGAGCGGCTGTACCGAGCGCCTGGCCGAACGTGTAATCGTGTGGATGCAGGATGGTCGGCGCGAGGGCATCTCGTTGGTCACGCAGATCCAGCACGCTGCCTTGCGCGATAACGGTGTAGAGCCGCATGGGCTGACGCATCGGCGGCTCATGCGTCGCAGACAGGAACAACGCGGTGTGATAGCGGGTTTCGGCGATTGCGGTCCGTGCGTCGCGTGCGCAATAGAACACGCCGAATGTACCCGGCGAGAAGCGACTGCCAGCGGGATTCAGATGGGTGAGCGCCGCCATGATTGGACCGTAGCCTGGACCGAAGCGGCGCTCTTCGGGCGGCACCAAGTCGATTTCGCCGACTTCGGTGCGCAGGCGATCGTTGGTGATCGCCTCGAGCGCGTACAGCGTGTCGAAGTCGCTGGCCGATGCGACGCGATCGAATAGGTTGATCGCCGGCAAGCGTGTCGGCACGACACGGTAGGCAGGCTGCCATTGGATCCTGGCGATGGGCCAGCAGCCCGGGTCGCGCAGTGCCGCAAGTGACGGCTCGCGGGCCCTGTCTTGGATGTTGCCGGAAGGCTGGGCAGTGCTGTGCTTGTCGTTCAAGCCCAACCTCCGCGCATCGCGTCAAGATATTGCCGCACGGCGACCAGGTCGCTGAGATTGCCTGCTAGCATCCGGTCCAGCGCGCGTTTGCCGTTGAACGGTGGTGCACTGTTGGGTCGCTTCACCCAGCCGTCGGCGGCATCCGGCTGCGGTAGCAGGATCTGCAGCGCCTTGTAAATGCCGAGCAAATGCGAGAGTCGCTCGAGTGTATCGCGTGACAGTCGTGCCGCATCGGGCGCGGCTTTCCACTTGAAGAACGTCGAACGCCCCGGGGAGCCTAGCAGCACGAGTTGTTCATCAACCGACAGTTGCCAGTCGTGGGCAATATTGAAGAATGCGCGCAGTCCAGCGGCGGACATTTCGGCCAGTGTTGGCTGACGGGCAGGCGGTATCGGTGCGGCGGCGCCTTCAGCGATTCGGATCGGACGGCTCATCGGGTACCCTATCTATATATGAACTATGAATCTAATATAGTCCAGATAAAGATTTTTACAAGTCGGCCAAACGGCTAATTCGCTTCTTTAGCGCTCCGCGCTCGGTTTTGGCGTGCGAACAGCAAGTGATCTGCCACTCACACTGCGATCAACGAAAGCGCGAGACGGGGTCGCGTGGGCGTGCACACCGCGTGGTGCGTTGGCTGCCGTGCACAGCGCCGCGACAGGCGGTCTTCGAGCGGGTGAGTGCGCGTGCCGGTCATCGTGGCGGCAAACGGGGCGCGCGGCCATTAACATGCGTTGCGGCCGCTGTACCGCGCGCCGGTCGCGATTATGCGATCGTATCGACCACACCACCGTCCACACGCAATGCGGCACCGGTTGTGGCGCTGGCTTGTAGCGAGCACACGTACACGACCATGTTTGCGACTTCCTCGGGCGTGGCTGCACGACGCAGGATCGAGCTGCCGCGATGGGCCATGACGAATTCGTCAGCGACTTGCTCGACGCTTTTACCTTGTTCAAGCGCCGGTTGTTCGACCATTGCACGAAAGCCCGCCGACAGCGTGGGCCCCGGTAGTACGGCATTGACCGTGACGCCGCTGCCGGCTGCGTATTTCGCGATGCCGCGCGCGATCGACAACTGCGCGGTCTTGGATAAGCCGTACGCAAGCATGTCTGGTGGGATGTTGAGCGCCGATTCCGATGAGATGAACACCACGCGTCCCCAGCGGCGCTCCATCATGCCTTTCAAGTAGCTGCGTGTCAGCCGCACGCCAGACATGACGTTCGCTTCGAAATAGCGGTGCCAATCCTCGTCGGGCGTTGAGAAGATGTCACCGGACCCGAACACGCCGAGATTGTTCACTAGGATGTCGACGTCGGGGAACGCGGCGCTGAACGCATCGCAACCGTGCGCATGCGACAGATCCGCGGCGAAGCCGCGCAGCGCGGCTTCCGGCACGGCCGCGCGGATCGTGCGCAATGCGTTGTCCACGCAATCCTGCTTGCGGCCGTTGACGATCGTGAGCGCGCCGGCTGCGGCCAATCCTGTTGCGATCGCGAGTCCAATGCCAGCGGTCGAGCCGCTGACGGCGGCGGTTTTTCCTGACAGATCGATTTTCATCGCGAATGCTCCCCTTGTTGAAAGTGAAAGGAGGTCGTCAGGGGGCATCGTAGCGGAAGTTTGCCCGGCCGGCTTGGCGCGCTGACCGGCACGATACCGTGCGTGTCGTTATGCGTTCAATCGTAGCGTATGCGTCGCCGGCATGAGAATCCGGTGGGGTGTCACGCCACAAAAAAATGCCGCAACTCGGGGCACATTCCCCGGTTGCGGCACCCGCTCTATGTACGCGCCGCGCGACGGGCGCGGCATGTGCGTTGCGTGCTTACGCTGCAGCGTCCTTGAGCTTCTTCAGCGCGCGTGCCTTGATGCGAACCGTGGCCGGCTTTGCATCGAACCAGCGTTCCTCGCCGGTAAACGGATCCTTGCCGAAACGGCGCTTCTTGGCCGGCACGGCTTGCACCGTGATTTTCAGTAGACCGGGCAGCGTGAATTCGCCCACCCCCTTCTTGTGCACGGCGCCGAGGACCGTCTGCTCCAGCGCGGCGAGCACGGCCTTGGCGGCTTTGGGCTCGACTTGTGCGCGTTCGGCGATATGGGCGCTGAGGCTGGCCTTCGTGAAAGTCTCCTTGATCGGTGCAGCGACGCCGTTGGCGACAGCCGCCTTTTTCGCCGGGGCTTTCTTTGCAAGGGCCTTCTTAGTAGGGGCCTTGGTCGCAGCGGCTTTTTTCGCTACAGGTTTTGCAGAGGTTTTCGTCGTTGGTTTTTTCGTGGCCATCGTATTGAAATGCCCAGTAGTTGAGAACCCTCGCCGGAGCCGCGCGTTACACGTTCATCCGACGAGTGGCTTATTCTACGTTGGCTGATGCGCTTATCGCTAGCTACGTTCTCTTAAGTGCAACATCGTTGACGTCTTTTGGCTCGGCGCGCATGCATCGATGAGGCATGTGTACCCGCATGCTGAACGCTTAGCATCGGGATATTCCTTCATCCATCCAAGAGGGGATGGTCCCGGCGGCGTGTCAGTCCGTCCGCGAGCGGCATGTACAGCGTATCCGAGTCAAGCGGTTCCGGTACGCGCTTGGATTGTTGCACCGATGTCCGCGCGCCGCGCAATGGCGCCAGCTGAGCGTGGCCTCCGCCATTCAGAGCGCGCTCGGCGCCGGCAATGACGCGGTGATCGCGTTGCAGCTGGCTGCACGGCTGCTGCTCGGTGACATGCAACGCGGGTTCATCCGCGACTATGCGGCGGCGAGACAGTCGATCAATGCTGCCCCGGACCCGCAATTGTCCCCATTGGAATGGCCGAAGCCGGCTAAGGCGGCTCGCGGTGCGAAAGCATTGCTATGAGCGCGGCCGCCTGTCGATCGGCTGCACGTCGAGCGCCTGGCTCAGTATCGGCGGCCGGTAGGCTTTCCAGCGTACTCGCACGAATGGTCGCTCGTGGCCGGACAGGTACAGGGCAATCCGTGTGACCCACCGGTGAGTCGGTGCATGATAGCTGTGCAGTGATACGGCGAGCCCGAGCAGGCTCGCGGCTACGACCCAGCGCGATACACGTGCGGCCGGGTTGGGCTCGCGCGTCGCTGCCCATGCGATCCAGCCCAGCGACACAGCTGCGCCAAGCGCGCAGCCGGCAACCACTTCGGACACCGAATGTGCATCTAGCGCGACCCGCGATACGCCGATCGCGGCACCCGCGATGAGTCCCGCGGCTAGCACTGCCAGTCGCAGCATGACCGGTGCGCCGCGCGTGCTCAGGAACGCTGCGGCCGGCAGTACCGCGCTCGCCAGCATCGAATGGCCGCTAATGCCAGTGAAATCCAGTGAGCGTATGCCAATGCCCCAGCCGAGGAAGGCCACCTTGGTAACCAGCACGAGCGCGATACCAGCAGCGAGAAAGCTGGACCACGCAAGCGCGCTGCGCCAGGTATGGCTTACGGCGAGCCACAGCGCGATGGCCGCGGCAACAGGCAGCATGGCGCCTGCTCCGCCGAACGCGGTAATGAGGGCCCAGGTGGTCGGCGCAAGGTCTGGCATGGTGGGGACAATGACGCGAAATCGACAAGGGACGGGTTGCGGTATGGCACAAGTATAACCGCGTGCATGGCGTGCCTTGGCCGCGACATTCGGCCGGGCGCCGACAGCGTTCGCGCAACAGCGGTATGGTGGCCGCGGCAAGCGCGAATCATGTCGACTGACCTGCGCGCGGGCGTTCCAGGTTCGGCAGCAGGATGGTGACGATGCCGATCAATGGCAGGAATGCACACACATGGTAGACGAACCGCACGCTGGTGATATCGGCCAGCCAGCCGAGCACGGCGGCACCCACGCCACCCATGCCGAACGCAAAGCCGAAGAACAGGCCGGCGATCATGCCTACCTTGCCGGGGACCAGCTCCTGCGCATACACGAGGATCGCGGAGAAGGCCGACGCGATCACCACGCCGATGATGACCAGCAGCACGCTGGACCAGAACAGGTTGGCGTACGGCAGCGCCAGTGTGAAGGGGGCGACGCCGAGAATCGATGCCCATATGACATACTTGCGACCGATCCGGTCACCGATGGGCCCGCCGATCACCGTGCCGGCGGCGACTGACGCGAGGAAGATGAACAAATGAACCTGTGCCGATTGCACCGACAGGTGGAATTTGTCGATCAGGTAAAAGGTAAGGTAACTATTGATGCTGGCCAAGTAGAAGTATTTCGAGAATATCAACAGCATCAGCACACCGATGGCGGTTGCGATGCGCGATCGTGCCAACGCCACGCGGGCCGTGCTGGAGCGGGACTTCTTTGTAGACGGATGGCTACGGTACCAGCGTCCGACATTGAACAGGATCACGATGCCGACCAGCGCCGCGAGCGAGAACCAGGCGATGCTCGGCTGCCCGTGCGGGATCACGATCCAAGCGGCCAGCAACGGTCCGAGCGAGGTGCCGAAGTTGCCGCCAACCTGAAATAGCGACTGTGCGAGTCCGTGACGGCCGCCAGAGGCCATGCGCGCGACACGCGAGGATTCGGGATGGAACACCGACGAGCCGCAACCGACTAGCGATGCGGCCAGCAACAGTATCGGGAAAGTGCTGGCCACGGACATCAGGAGCAATCCACACAATGTGAAACCCATGCCGATAGGCAGCGAGAACGGTTTCGGGTGCTTGTCGGTGTACAGGCCCACGAGCGGCTGCAGCAGCGAGGCAGTGACCTGGTAGGTCAGCGTGATCAGCCCGATCTGGCCAAAGCTCAATTGGAAGTTGGCTTTGAGCATCGGATAAATTGCCAAGATCAATGACTGAATCATGTCGTTGAGTAGGTGCGAGAGGCTGATTGCACCGAGCACCGGGAACACGATTGCGTTGGTCCGCGTGGCGGCGGCGCTGAGTGTGGCGCCGCCGGAAGTCCCAGCGGTGGCCGCGGTCTGCTTGTCGAGCATGGACATCGATTTTTCTCGTCTGTGGGTCGAGGGCTGAGGTAGCCGATGCGGGCGTACCATCATGGTGCGACATTGAGTTTAATTTGGCTTAAACGCGCTGTCAGGACAATTATCGTCGAGAATCTGTCAAGCTAGCCGAGCGTATCGGCGCTGCGTGCACCGTGACCGAAAAAGCCGCCGGCTCGCTTACGTCAGGCCGAGTGACGCGAACAAGCGAGTTGATCAGTTGCGCGACAACCCTCGCCATTCATGGCGGGGAAGGATAGCGCGGATGCCGGCAGCATCCTTCTATGGCGCTAGTGCGGCGTTCGCTGCTGTTCGATGTACTGACGGACGAATTCGATGGGCGCACCACCGCAACTACCGGCGAAGTAGGATGGGGACCATCGCGCACCGCCCCACGGCTTGCGCCGAATGCTCGGAGAGCTTTTCTTTCGCACCAAACGGCTCGATACACCTTTCAGGCTGTTCACCAGCGCGGACAGCGCGACCTTCGGTGGGTAGTTCACCAGAAGGTGAACGTGGGCATCCTCGCCGTTCCACTCCGGCTGACCTGCGAATTCGGCGGCAAGCGCCCGGCAAGCAGACCGGATGCGTCGATGATGGCCGCTTTAGCGCCGCCGCGCGGCACAACGAGCTGACTCATTCTGCCTCGCTTATTCATTCACGGTATAGCCGGCATCCTCGATCGCCGCTTTCAGCGCGGCGCGGGGTTGGGTACTGTCGACCGTCACGTGGCCTCGTTCGAGGTGGACATCGACTCGGGCATGCACATCGCGCGCGCGGAGCGACTCGGTAACTGCTTTGACACAATGCTGGCAGTTCATGCCGGATACATTGAATTCGATCATGAGGGGCTCCTGTCAATAAAGCGCAAATTGATCAAATTAATCCACATCAGCGTACACCTTCCCATTGTGGCAAGGTGTAGCATTTTTAGTGTATTGAATCGCACGCGGTGCATCGACAATCATGAACATAGGCCAGGCCGCGCGCGCGTCAGGCGTCAGCGCAAAGATGATCCGCTACTATGAGAGCATTGGGCTCGTGATGCCGCGCAGCCGCACCGATGCCGGCTATCGCGTGTATGGCGACAAGGAGGTTCACGCGCTGCGGTTCGTGCGCCATGCGAGGCGGCTGGGTTTTTCGGTCGTCGATATCCGGCGATTGCTGGCGTTGTGGGACGATCGCGAGCGAGCCAGCGCACAGGTCAAGTCAATCGCGCTAGGTCACGTCGCCGAACTCGAGCAGCGCATCGCGGAGCTGTCGGCGATGCGTGACACACTAGCGCACCTGGCTGCGCATTGCCATGGCGATGCGCGGCCGGATTGCCCGATCATCGAACATCTGGCGTTAGCCGACAGCGGCCCATGTGCGCATTATGCATCGCCACTGCCCGAGGCAGGCGTGGCCCGCAGCCGTCGTGCGGCACGCGGACAACGTGTTGAGGCCGCGCTCACTGACGCAGCAGCATTACCCCAAAGCAGAAGTTCGCGTTCGCGAGGCTGAACACCTGTTGCCAGCGCTTTGTACGGCGAGTCGATCAGCGTGGCCGCGCCGCTCCACTGCATGCCCCGGAATAGGCGTGGTGACGATGCCGGACGGATCCGGCGGCTCACACTGAATGGGCATCCCAAACGGGCATGCCCATTATTCGTGCAATTCGCTGGACTTTTTAGAGGCGGATTTCTATACTCGGGTTAACCCGATTAAGGGAAATCCCTGACGTCATTCCGGCGGGACGTCCCCCGGCTCCCTGGAGAATTGTGATGCTGACCTATCTGATGATGGCCTTATCGAACTGGTTCGAGAACGCCGAACGTCGCCGTCGCGAGGCTTATTTGGCGCAGTCGGCTGATATTTTCGAACTCGAGCGGCGCATTCGCGCGCTGGAACACAACGGTTACCGCTCATTCTAATCCTACGCTGCGCGGTAGGGGGAGCCGACCGAGTCGGGTTAGGATTGGCTTGATACTTGGCGGTGAAACGGGTAGGGACGCCTGCACCGAAGCCGGTACAGACCACATACCGCGGCCCTGATATTCTACGCGACCCAAGCTCGTCGCCGACGAATCCTTCCCTGTCCGACTTGCCGTCGAACGGCGCGCAATGCGACATTCCGCCGCCGCGCGCGACCGGCGGCGTTGATCTGCTGCCGTCTCGTCTCTCCCGAATGGGGCCGTTGATGGCGTCCGGTCTGCCGAAACTGACGAAGCCGTCAACCGCCGGGTTCTCGTGCGCTGCGGTGACGGGAGACCGCGTTGCCGTCCGCATTCAAGCGAAACGATGTCCCATTGGCCTGGGACAACTTCATATTAATTATGCCGGTGCCGCAATGCAGTATGGTTTGCCGCACCGCACCGCACCGCACCGCGCCGCGCCGCGTTAGTCTCCCGTTTTCAGTCGCTGCCTACCTCCAGTACGAAGCGGGCTTGCCGGTCGACGCCCAGTGCGTCGACGAGCCAGGGCAAGGTTTCGTGCAGCGCCGCAGTCAGTGTATACGGCGGATTGAGCACGAACATGCCGCTGCCGTACAGCCCCAGACCGTCTTTTGGCACCGTGCCGACGCTCAGTGCCACATGCAGCCAACGGTCTTGCCGCAAGCGCTTGAGTTGAGCGGGAAAGCGCTGCGCTTCGGGCCGTGTGACTTGCGGGTACCAGATCGCATAGACGCCCGTCGCAAAGCGCTTCAGGCACTCTTGGACGCAACCCAGTGTGCGCGCATAGTCGCGCTTGTCCTCGTAGGAAGGATCGATCAGTGTCAGGGCACGCCGCGGCGGAGGCGGCAGCAATGCCTTGATTGCCTCGAAGCCGTCGCCGCCGGCGATGATCGCGCGCCGCCCGGCATCGCGAAAATTGCTGCGCAGCACGTCGATCTCTGTCGTATGCATCTCGAACAGCCGCATTCGGTCCTGCTCGCGCAGCGTCTGCCAAGCGAGATAGGGGGAGCCGGGGTAGAAACGCAGTTCGCCATCCGGATTCAATGCACGTACGGCATCCACGTAATCGGCCAGCGGCGCCGGTAGATCGGTGCGTTTCCACAGCCGCGCAATACCTGTTTCGAATTCGAGTCGCTTCTGCGCGTAACCTTCGTGCAGCGCGTACGCACCGGCGCCCGCGTGCGTGTCGATATACCAGAACGCCTTGTCCTTCTGAGCAAGATAGCGCAGAAGGTGCACGACGACGCAATGCTTGAGTACGTCGGCATGATTGCCGGCGTGAAAGGCGTGACGGTAACTGAGCATGATGCTGGGTGGGCGGGCGCGGAAAGCTCGCTATTCTACGCCTGTGAACCGGGCGCATTGCATTGCCGGGATGCGAGCGCGGCGCTGTCACTGGTGCGCGGTGCCCACAATGTGCTCGATGCCCCAGAAGCATTTCGTCGATACGATATAGCTGGCACGCGGCCAGCGAAGCGCACGCAGTGCCCCACCCATAATTTGCTCGGAGTGGCCGCCCGCGTACACCTCGGCGTTATCGAAAAAGTTCACACCGGCGTCGCGCGCGAGCCTGACGGCTATCGCATTGCAGCACGAGCCCCGGTTCCAGGCACAATAGCGCAATTCGTTCGCCGCGCGGTGTCAGACTGGGCCTGGGCATCGGTCGCCGGTCGCGATGACGCGTCACGTTAACGTTACCCACTGGCTAGGAGAAAAATCGATGTCGACTTTGAATACGAATCTGAGCGGCAAGACAGCCATCGTCACCGGTGCGGCAAGCGGGATCGGCCGCGAGATTGCCCGCGTCTACGCGCAAGCCGGCGCCGCGGTCGGCATCGCCGATCTGAACCTCGAAGGTGCGCAGGCGGTCGCACGGGAGATCGCCGAGCAAGGCGGCCGGGCGCTCGGCGTTGCGATGGACGTGACGGACGAGGATGCGGTCAATGCCGGCATCGACCAGGTTGCCGAGGCGTTCGGCTCGATGGACATTCTGGTGTCCAATGCCGGCATCCAGATTGTCAATCCGATCGAAAGCTATGCGTACTCGGACTGGAAGAAGATGCAGGCGATTCACGTCGATGGTGCGTTTCTGACCACCAAGGCGGCGCTCAAATACATGTACGCTGGCGATCGCGGGGGCGTCGTGATCTATATGGGCTCAGTGCATTCACACGAGGCGTCGCCGCTGAAATCGGCGTATGTGGCCGCCAAGCACGCACTGCTTGGCTTGGCGCGTGTGCTCGCGAAGGAAGGGGCCGCGCATCACGTGCGCTCGCACGTGATCTGTCCAGGATTCGTGCGCACGCCGCTGGTGGACAAGCAGATTCCGGAGCAGGCCAAGGAACTGGGCATCAGCGAGGAAGAGGTGGTTAAGCGCGTGATGCTTGGTGCCACCGTGGACGGCGAGTTCACTACCGCTGACGACGTCGCGCAACTGGCGCTGTTTCTGGCCGCGTATCCGAGTGCAGCACTCACTGGCCAGTCGTTTCTCGTCTCGCACGGTTGGTCGATGAAGTAGCCTGCCATGAACCCCGACCCATCCGAGCGATGAGCCCCTGCTTGCGCCACCGCCGCCGTACGAGACGGTGGCATTGGTGTTGCAGGCGGCGGTGCGCTCGGCGCGATGGCACGGCGGGCGTCACGCCATCGCTCGCCCCGGTCACTTTAATACTTGCGCGATGGCGTTGGCCACCACGTCAAGGTTGCGCGTATTGAGCGCGGCCACACAGATCCGTCCAGTGCTGACCGCATAGATACCGAACTCTTCGCGCAGACGCTCGACTTGCGCGGCGTTGAGCCCCGAATACGAGAACATGCCGCGTTGCCGGTTGACGAATTCGAAATCGCGTTGCACGCCGGCGTCCTTAAGCTTTTGTACCAGGCCGCCGCGCATCGCGCGGATGCGCTCGCGCATTTGACCAAGCTCCTGTTCCCAGAGCGCGCGCCATTCGGGATTGCCGAGCACCGCCGCCACGATCGCGCCGCCATGTGTCGGCGGATTCGAATAGTTGGTGCGAATCACACGTTTCAATTGCGACAGCACGCGCGCGCTTTCCTCATCGCCATGCGTGATGATCGTCAGCGCACCGACCCGTTCGCCGTACAGCGAGAATGACTTGGAGAATGACGAGGAGACGAATACGTCGATACCCGCCGACGCGAACAGGCGTACCGCCGCGCTATCTTCGTCGATGCCTTGCGCGAAGCCCTGGTAGGCCATATCCAGGAACGGCACCAGTTCGCGAGCCTTGACCACATCGACGATTTGCTGCCACTGCGCCTCGTCCAGATCGACGCCTGTCGGGTTGTGGCAGCAGGCGTGCAGCACCACGATCGTGCCGGCCGGATAGCTGTTCAGCGCGGCAAGCAGCGCGTCGAACTTCACACCGTGGGTCGCCGGGTCGTAGTAAGGATATGCCACAACTTCGAAGCCGGCGCTTTCAAACAGTGCGCGATGATTTTCCCAGCTCGGGTCACTGATCGCCACCTTCGCGTTCGGCTCGATGCGCTTGAGGAAATCCGCGCCGATTTTCAGCGCACCGGTTCCGCCAAGCGCCTGTGCGGTAACAACGCGGCCCTCGGCGATCAGCGGCGAGTCGTTACCCAACAACAGCTTTTGTACTGCTGTGTCGTATGCGGCGATCCCATCGATCGGCAGGTAGCCGCGCGGCAACGCTTGTTCCAGCCGGGCCCGTTCAGCCTCGCGTACCGCGTGCAGCAGCGGAATCTTGCCTTCCTCGTTCGTGTAGACGCCCACGCCCAGGTTGACCTTTGTCGGACGGATATCGGCATTGAAAGCTTCGTTCAAGCCCAGGATCGGGTCGCGCGGCGCGAGTTCGACGACGGAGAAAAGAGACATGATCGTATCGACAGTGAGTTCGAAAAGACGGCGAACGGCGGCCATGGCATGCTTGGGATCGACGCCATGCAACCACCCATCCTAGCATTGTAACCAATGCCGGCCGCATTGTTCCGCGTCGGCTGGCAGCAGAGAACTATGCCTCATTGATCTGCTCCGTCGTATGGCTTACTCCGGCGTATGGCTTGCGCCTGTGTATGGTTGCGCTGCCTTCCCGGTAACGGTGCCAGTGCTGGGACTCGAATGGGTGCCGGTGCGCGGCCGGGCGTGGCGATTTCACCGAGACTCGGCCTCATGTCGTGCCAAAACGCTATTCACCGAGACCCCGCTCGGCCTCGTGTCGTGCCAAAACGCTAGAATGTACGTTTGCTTGTCCCGGCCGGAAGGAATGACCCATGTCCGCATCGCACACCGAGAACGATAACGTGCTCGACGAGAGCAAATTCGTTGTCTTCGATGGATCGCCCTACCAGCTGTATCAGCCGTTTCCACCGGCAGGTGACCAGCCGGAGGCCATCCGCCAGCTGGTCGAGGGTATCCAGGACGGCCTCGCGTTCCAAACGCTGCTCGGCGCGACCGGCTCGGGCAAAACGTTCACGATGGCCAACGTGATCGCGCGACTCGGCCGCCCGGCGATTGTATTCGCCCCGAATAAGACGCTGGCCGCACAGCTGTATTCTGAGTTCCGTGAGTTTTTTCCGCGCAACGCGATCGAATATTTCGTGTCGTATTACGACTACTACCAACCCGAAGCGTACGTACCGCAACGCGACCTGTTCATCGAAAAGGACTCGGCGGTCAATGAGCACATCGAGCAGATGCGGCTGTCGGCCACCAAGAGTCTGTTGGAGCGGCGTGATGTCGTGATCGTCGCGACGGTCTCGGCAATCTACGGGATCGGCAATCCGTCGGAATACCATCAGATGATCCTCACGCTGCGCGACGGTGACCGCATCGGCCAGCGCGATATCATCGCCCGGCTAATTGCCATGCAGTACATGCGCAATGATGTCGATTTCCAGCGTGGCACATTCCGCGTGCGGGGCGACACCATTGATGTGTTCCCAGCCGAGCATGCCGAAATGGCATTGCGCGTCGAGTTGTTCGACGACGAGGTCGAATCATTGCATTTGTTCGACCCGCTGACCGGGCGGGTGCGGCAACGTATCCCGCGTTTCACCGTCTACCCGTCGTCACATTACGTGACGCCCCGCGACACGGTGTTGCGAGCGGTTGAGACGATCAAGGAGGAGTTGCGCGAGCGGCTCGCGTTTTTCCACCAGGAGGGCAAGCTTGTCGAGGCGCAGCGGCTTGAGCAGCGCACCCGGTTCGATCTCGAGATGCTTCAGGAACTCGGTTTCTGCAAGGGCATCGAGAACTACTCGCGGCATTTCTCGGACGCCGCGCCTGGCGAGCCCCCGCCAACGCTGTGCGACTATCTGCCGGCTGACTCGCTGATGTTCTTGGATGAGTCGCATGTGCTGATCGGCCAGCTCAACGCTATGTACAACGGGGACCGATCGCGCAAAGAAAACCTGGTCGAGTACGGGTTCCGGCTGCCGTCCGCACTGGACAACCGCCCGCTGAAGTTTCACGAATTCGAGCGCAAGATGCGCCAGGCGGTGTTCGTGTCGGCGACGCCGGCTGCCTACGAGCAGCGCAACGCGGGCCAGGTCGTCGAGCAGGTGGTACGTCCCACCGGGCTGGTTGATCCGCAGATCGAGGTCCGTCCCGCTAGCTCGCAAGTCGATGACGTGCTGTCGGAAATCAACCAGCGCGTGGTGGCTGGCGATCGGGTGCTGGTCACCGTGCTAACCAAACGCATGGCCGAGCAACTGACCGAGTTTCTTGCCGACCACGGTGTGAAGGTACGCTACCTGCATAGCGACATCGATACGGTTGAGCGGGTGGAGATCATCCGCGACCTGCGTCTGGGCACCTTTGATGTGTTGGTCGGCATCAATTTGCTGCGCGAAGGGCTTGACATCCCGGAAGTGTCGCTCGTGGCGATTCTGGACGCGGACAAGGAGGGGTTCCTGCGCGCCGAGCGCTCGCTGATCCAGACGATCGGGCGGGCTGCGCGCAACGTCAACGGCTGCGCGATCCTGTATGGCGACACGATCACCGACTCGATGCGACGCGCGATCGACGAGACCGAGCGGCGTCGTCGTAAGCAGATCCAATACAACGAGCGCAACGGCATCGTGCCGCGTGGCGTCGTCAAGCGGATTAAGGACATCATCGACGGCGTCTACGACGTGGACGACGCGCGTGCTGAACTTCGCGCACAGCAGGAGCGCGCGAAAATCGAGGATATGTCGGACAAGCAGCTTGCGAAGGAAATCAAAAAGCTCGAAAAGCAGATGCTGGACTACGCAAAGAACCTCGAGTTCGAGAAGGCGGCGCAGACCCGCGACCAATTGGCGCGGCTCAAGCAGCGCGCGTTCGGCGCGAGCGTCGGCGACCACGTGCCGGACCTGCGCTAGACCGCGGCCGCGACGCCGCGTGGGGCGCGGGGCGCCCGGGAGTGCCCGGGAGTGCCCGGAGTGCCCGGAGTGCCCGGAGTGCCCGGAGTGCCCGGAGTGCCCGGAGTGCCCGGAGCGCGAGCCCGCGTGACGACGCGGTGACGAGATGTGCCGGTGCGGCGCACATTGCCGCTTGGGGTAACGCACGGATCAGTGCTACACTGGTAGTGTATTGAGAATTGTTCTTATTCCAGTTTTCACACACATTACAACGAGGAATGTCGATGGCAGTTTTTCGTCTAGTTCGTACCGCCACCGCGGTGGTGTCATTTGCACTGGCAATGGGCGCCGCAAGCGTAGCGTCGGCAGCCGAGTATCCGATTGGCAAACCGCAGATCCAGGGCGGGATGGAAGTCGGTGCGGTGTATCTGCAACCGATCACGATGGACCCGGAAGGCATGATGCGCAAGGCGTCCGACTCGGACATCCATCTGGAGGCGGACATCCATGCGGTCAAGAACAACCCGACCGGCTTTGCCGAAGGCGATTGGATGCCGTACTTGCAGGTGCGCTACGAATTGACCAAGCCCGGCTCGAACTATGTGCAAAAGGGTGATCTGATGGCGATGGTAGCGAGCGATGGCCCGCACTACGGCGACAATGTAAAGCTCGCGGGACCGGGCAAGTACCACCTGAAGCTGTTCATCGCGCCGCCCGCGCAGACCGGGCATATGGCGTTCGGCCGCCACGTTGACAAGGAAACCGGCGTCGGTCCGTGGTTCAAGCCGTTCGAGTTGAACTATGACTTCCCGTTCGCCGGCATCGGCAAAAAGGGTGGTTACTAATCGATGAAGCGCACGCTCAAATTACAGGTTGCGGCGTGGCTGCTTGCGTGGAGCGCCGCGTTCGGCGGCGTCGCCCGCGCTGCGGACCTGCCCACGTTCCGGCTCGAGATGGCGGACGGCAAGCTCAATCCGGCGCGCATCGAAGTGCCGGCCGGCCAGCGCATCAAGATCGAGATTTACAACACTGGCAAGGGCGCTGTCGAGTTCGAGAGCGTGCAACTGCGCAAGGAGAAGGTGCTGGCGCCGGGCGCCCAGTCGTTTGTCGTGATCGCGCCGCTGTCGCCGGGTGAGTACAAGTTCTTCGATGATTTTCATCAGAGCGCGCAAGGCGTGATAGTGGCAAAGTGATGGGCCGTGCAGCCGCGCGAAGGAAGATGTAATGGGTCAAATTCTGTTCATCGTATGGCGGGAGAGCGTCGAGGCGCTGCTCGTGGTCGGCATCTTGCATGCCTGGTTGACTAATGGCGATGCCGACGCGCGTAAGGGATTGCCGTGGCTGTGGCTTGGCGTCGGTGCGGGATTGCTGGCGGCAGTCGGCCTGGGTGCCGCGCTAGTCGGCTTTACCGAAGTGCTGTCCGGTGATGCGCAGGATTATTTTCAGGCGGCGATGGTGCTGGTCGCGTGCGTGCTGATCGTGCAGATGGTGCTGTGGATGAAGCGGCATGGCCGCACGCTCAAGCGCGACATGGAAATGTCGTTGGCCGAGAGCCGGCGTAATGCAAACTGGTGGGGTGTCGCCGTACTCGCGGCACTAGCGATCGCGCGCGAAGGCAGTGAAACGGTGATCTTCCTGTATGGGCTGGGCTTCGGCCGGTCGGGCCACGTCGATGTGATGCAATGGCTGGCCGTGCTGATCGGTCTAGCGCTCGCGTTGCTCACGTTTTATCTGCTGCAACTGGGTGGCCGGATATTCTCGTGGCGCGCGTTTTTCCGCGTCACCGAGGTCATGCTGTTATTCCTCGGCGCGGGGCTATTCGAGGCGGGTATCGACAAGCTGATCGACAAGGAAATCGTGCCGACCGGCATCGATATGGTGTGGGACACGTCGCACATCCTGGACGACTCGAGTACAGTCGGCTCGCTAGTGGCGACGCTGACCGGCTATCGGGCCCATCCGGCACTGGCTAACGTCATTGCGTATGCATTGTTCTGGCTGGTGGTCTGGGTATTGCTGCGCCGGACCCGGCAGCGCCAATCCTCGGGCGCGCAGAGGAAGCCCGCATGAGTGTGATGCTTGCTCCACGCTCCGGCTGGTTGGCCGAGGCTGGGCACTGGATGCAGCGCCATCACACGGTGATCCGCAACGTGCAGTGGGTTGTCGTGCTCATTTATGCGCTGTTGATCCTGGTGCCGGCTTTCATGCCGCTGCCGGACGATACCGCGCATATCTGGTCGAACCTCACGGTATTCGCGCAGTTCGTGTTCTGGGGCATCTGGTGGCCGTTCGTGCTGCTGTCGATGGTGATGCTCGGGCGTGTATGGTGCGGCGTGCTGTGCCCGGAAGGCACATTGTCCGAGTTCGCGAGCAAGCATGGGCTGGGCCGTCCGATTCCGCGCTGGATACGCTGGGGCGGGTGGCCGTTCGTCGCGTTCGGACTCACGACGATCTATGGGCAAATGGTCAGCGTGTACCAGTATCCGAAGGCGGTGCTGCTGGTGCTCGGGGGATCGACCGTTGCTGCCATCGTGATTGGCCTGCTGTACGGCCGGGAAAAACGGGTGTGGTGCAAATACCTGTGTCCGGTTAATGGCGTATTTGCGCTGCTGGCGCGGCTCGCCCCGCTGCGCTACCGGGTGGATGAGCGGGCGTGGCGCCGTTCATACACGCAGGGCGAGCATGGGCACCGTGTGATCCCGGTGAACTGCGCGCCGCTCGTGCCGTTGCGAAACATGAAGGGCGCGTCGGCCTGCCATATGTGTGGTCGTTGCAGCGGCCATCGCGATGCGATTGAGCTGACATGGCGCTCGCCGGCGCAGGAAGTCGTTGAGCTGGGCGAGGAGGGGGCGAACCGGTGGGACACCGCGTTGATTCTGTACGGGCTGCTCGGCATCGCGATCGGCGCGTTCCACTGGACCGTCAGCCCGCTGTTTGTCTCGATCAAGCAATCGCTGGCCGCGTGGCTGATTGACCACGACATCATGTGGCCACTGCAGACCAACGCGCCATGGTTCATCTTCACGCACTATCCGGAGCAGAATGATGCGTTCTCGTGGCTCGACGGCGGCCTGGTGATCGGCTATATCGTTACCACGGGCTTGTTGTATGGCACGGTGCTGCTGGCGTGCGTCGCGACTGGCAACCTACTACTCGGCCGGTGGCGTACGTCGCGGCTGCATCACTTTGTGCAGGCATTGATCCCGCTGGCCGGCATGGGCGTGTTCCTTGGTTTGTCGGCCACCACCGTGTCGCTGCTGCGCGCCGAGCATTTGCCGCTTGGCTGGGTGCCAGACGTGCGGCTCGCGTTGCTGGCGATGGCCAACACGGCAAGCTTGTATCTCGCGGTGAAAATCGTCGTCAAGCACGTACACGGCAGCAGCGCCGGTGTCGCACGGGGCGTAGGTGCACTACTGTGCTTTGTCGCGGCGTTGGCGGTTGTCGACAGCGCATGGTGGCTGATGTTCTGGGGCTGGGCCTGAGCACGGGCCTCGCAAGACCTGAATCGCGCTGAAGTCCAAATGGATAACGAAATCCGGCTGGCGCAGAGGCCTGGCGAGGTCCGACCTGTGACAGGGTTGGATCTGTGACAAGTTTCGACCTGTGACAAATTACAGCATGTGGCAAGTTCCGACATGTGGCAAAGTCCGCTGTTGCGGCAACGTCTGCCTGTGGCACGGCCTGCCCTACGGCAAGGTTGCCCCCTTGAGGGCCGGACCGTGGTGGCCCGGGGACGTCTGAACTTCTCTTGTGACGAAGCCCGAGTCGGCGCTTAGATCAGGATTCGGAGATTGGGCGGGGAATCGCCGCAAAAAAAACGGCTTCGCTGGCTATGGCGGCAGGCTTGTCAGGCGCGAAGGGGTCTAGGTCTCGCGATGATGCCGTCAAGGCTGGCTAGTGCCAAACACCTCGGTTTGAGGTGGTCCCCACAATACTCGGTTGGACATGCCGCCTGGTAATTGCCGGGCAGCATGCCGGTCATTTGGTCAGAATCAGCTTGCCCAGCCGCGTTGCGCGTAGCTGATACGTTTCACCGTTGTGTAGGATGCTCACGTGCGTGCGACCTTGCAGTAAGTCGCCGCTTTGCAACGCATGCGTGGCATGAGCCGTGCCCACCGGCTGCGGGGCCGACGTGGTGAGCGCTGCTGCGGCACGCCGGTCCCCGGGCTGGGCAGCGGAACTGCACATCGGGCGGGTCGTCGTCCCCGAAGGCAGACGCAGAGTGCTGGAAAAGCGGTTGACGGTCGTCATCGAAGATGCGGTGTGTTGATCGTTGACGACGAGTTTAAATGATAATTATTCTTATTTGCAATTGCGTCTATTAATCGTCGCAGCAAGTTGATAGCCCACGCAGCGGGTCAATGCACGTGTGTAGACAGCCGACCGTTGCCCGCATATTCGCGGATCAGCCGTACGGTATCGAGATCCGCCTCGCGATAGGCCGACTTGACGATTTCAGTCATTTGCTCGTCATCGGAACCTTGCACGGTGCTGGGTAGCGTGGTGCGGTACTCGAAGCGCACGAACAATTGCACCGGGTCTGGCTGCTCGATCGTCATCGTTAGCGATCCGCCGACGTGGGCGTCGGTCGCCTTGATGTCATACCGGACCTGGTGCCCGGGGCTTAGCGTCACGCGATCACGCACCGTGGCCGTTCCGTAGTGCAACTCTCGTTCTAGTGTATCGCCGTGGCGTGACAGGATCGTGCAGCTGTCCAGGCCGAGCACGAACAACTGTGGCTGTTCCGCACGCAGCACGAGACCGGCCCACAGTTCGTCACGAGTCAGTGTAGTGGTCAACGGGTTCAGCGGGTCGTTGACTTGAATCAGGTGTTCGAAGTTCAAAGCAGCAGTGTCCTTCAACAGGCAAGCGCCGTGTGCCGCGATGATAGCGCGGATCGACGTTAGTTTACGCGACCGCTGCCAGCCCGCTCTGAATGGCGATCGGATGCGTCAACAGCTGATGGACTGGGCACGCATTGGCGATGTGCAACAATCGTTCCCGCTGCTCGTTGTCTAGCTCGCCGTGCAGCACGATTGTGCGACGGATAGTGGACCCCTTATCGTCCTTCACGATATCAAGTGAAACATCGACGTCGGCTAGGGGCCATTGCTTGCGCTGCGCATACATTTTCAATGTAATCGACGTGCACGCACCCAGGCTGGACAGCAGCAGCGACAGGGGCGTGGGCCCGCGGTCGCCGCCGCCGGCTGACGCCGGCTCGTCCGCTAGCCAGTTGTGGGTGCCATCGTCGAGCAGGACCCGATACGCGTGGTGGCCGATGTGCGCGGTGACGCTTGCTTCTTTCATTGTCGTCAGTCCTCCAAGTTGGCCAAAGTGGCTGAGCCACGGTCGGCGAGTCATCATTGTGACCGAAACGACTGCCGCACGCATGCGTGCACGATTGCGCTGCCATCACGTCTTGGCTGCCATCCTTGAATTGTGCCGCAGGGTGCTCGCTGCCCCCTGCTCAGGCAGCGATGTGTCCAAATTTGCCGCTGCGGTAGTCCGCGACGGCTTGGCGGATCTCGTCCTCGGTGTTCATCACAAATGGACCGTAGCGCACGACAGGTTCATTGAGCGGCACGCCGCCGACCAACAGAAATTGCAGTGGCCGATCGGTGGCGCTGATCGCGATCGTATCGCCGACGTTGTCAAACATCACCATCTGCCGTGCGCCGGCCGCCGTCTGCTGGGCGCCATAGCGGCCGCCATTGTCGAGCGTATAGGCAAATACACGAAAGCCATCCGGTATCGGATGCACCAGGGTTGCACCGGGCTGCATCCGGAAATGCTGGAACAGGATCGGGGTACGTGTCTGAATCGCGGCGTTCACCCCGAGTGCTTCTCCGGCGATGACCTTGACGTCAATGCGCCCATCCGGCGTGCGTGCAACTGGAATGTGCGCACTGGGTAGTTCCTGATAGCGCGGTGCCATCATTTTGTCGCGGCGCGGCAGATTGACCCACAACTGGAAGCCGTGTGAGCGTCCGCCGTGTTCGAGCAGCGAAGCGGCTGGCATTTCGCTATGGACCACGCCGACGCCGGCCGTCATCCACTGGACGTCGCCTGGGCCGAGTGTACCGGCGTGACCTGCGGAGTCCCGATGAGCGAATTCGCCTTCTAGCATATACGTGACCGTCTCAAAGCCGCGATGGGGGTGTGCGGGTGCACCGACGGCCTGGCCCGGCGCGTAGTCAACCGGGCCCATCTCATCGAGCAGCAAGAACGGATCGAAGTCCGTCAGTGTCCGCGTCGGGAACGGCCGGTATACGACAAATCCCGCACCCTCCACGGTGCGCTGCGCGGGAACCACTTGCCGGACTGCGCGGGCCCCCATGTCCCGCAAGTGTGCTGACGCGACAGTGTGGCTGAAGTGATCGATCATCAGAATCTCCGTTATTCAACTGGGGTATTTGCATCATTTATGCAACATGAGATGATTATAGGCGCGGTGTTGTGGGCTGCCAGCGGGCCGTGCTGCAACGAATTGTTCTACTGATGGAACGGCGACGTGAACCTCGGTCATCATGATCTGAACGACCTGCTGTACTTTTCGCAGGTGGTCGAATACGGTGGTTTTTCTGCTGCCGAGCGCGCGCTGGGTATTTCCAAATCGCGCTTGTCACGGCGGCTGTCTGATCTGGAGGCGGCGCTCGGGGTGCGGTTGTTGCAGCGCTCGACGCGCAAGCTTGCGCTGACCGAGGCGGGTGCGCTGTTCCATCGGCATTGTGTGGCGATGCTCGGCGAAGCGCGGGCCGCGCTGGATGCCGTTCACCAACTCGGCTCGACACCGCGCGGCACGGTGCGTGTTAGCGTGCCGATGACCGTCTCCCAAACGATGCTGGCGCATTGGATGCCGGAGTTCCTGCGTCGCTACCCAGACGTGAAAGTGGTGGTGCACGTCACAAACCGTGTGATTGATCTGTTCGAGGACGAGATCGACGTCGCGTTGCGGGTGCGCTCGGAGCCGCACGCGAACGCGAATATCGTCGTGCGGCCGCTATGGCGCAGGGAGCAAATGCTGGTCGGCTCGCCGAGCCTATTGGACACGAACCATCCGCCGATGGTGCCGGCTGACTTGGCGCGCTATGCGACGCTGTCGGTGCCCAGTGCCGACGGCCGGTACGTATTCAAGCTGATTGCGCCGGATGGCAAGCGTCATGACTACGAGCATGAACCGCGGCTGGTGACCGCCGACTTGCTGATGATCCACCAGGCGGTATTGGCTGGTGTGGGTATTGCGGTACTGCCGGACAATATCTACCAGGCGGCGATGAACGCCGGGCAATTGTCGCCGGTGATGCCCGGCTGGACATTGCCGCCGCCGCAGCTTTACGCGGTGTTCCTGTCCCGACAGGGATTGCTGCCAGCGGTGCGCGCGTTCATCGATTTTCTGGTCGAAATGATTGAGAAGAGCACGGGGACGCCGCATGCTGACCTGGTTGACGCGTCGCGCCCGGATTCGACGCGGCATAGCTGGGGGGACGCGGCCGACGGTTAGCGCGTCGGCATTGACGCTCGCATTTGCGATCGAGCGACGTCATACTCCACTGTCGAAGGCGTCAAATGCAAGGCCCTCCTTGTGAGGGCCTTTTTCATGAGCCGATCGACCGTTCAGCATTGTCGTATCGTCGTTATGGATAACTAATGTAGTGCCGGCTGTGTACTGCACCGTCAATCTTTGATTAGGAAGCGATTGCGGTTTTTGCCGTTGATCCAGGCCGGCGCACGGCCACGGCCGCTCCATGTCGCGCCGGTCTGCGGATCCCGGTATTTGGGTTGCGCGCCCGGGTGCGCCCGTGGCCCGCCGCGCTTGGCTTGGCCGAATACTTCTTTTTCGGTCAATTCATAGGTGGCGACGAGATCGCGGGCTTGAGCGAGCGCCGCTTCCCGTTCTTGAAGTTTTGCCGCTTCGGCTTGCTCGATCAGCGTGGTGAGCTGTGCCTGAAGTTCCTTGTAAGTGGCCATCGTGTCGGCTATCTCTAGTGAACAGTTAAGGTTGGAATGCATGGTGCACGATGCAACGATGCACAATGTTGGCTGACATTGCAACGCTGATATCATGGGGCAACGCATAAAAACCGTACGGCCGGTGCCGAAGGTTGGATGAATCGCCCGCTTCGGCGTGCAATGAAAGGCTGGCTTGGGACGTGGTTCAAGAACCCGGCGGTTCTTGTTTCGCCGGGCACCTAGGCGCCACGCGTGCGGTTCGCGTGACTCAGCTTATTCGCCTGCGCTGGGCAGCCCACCGGCCACCGCGTTGAAGCCGCTGTCGACATAAGTGATCTCGGCGGTAATCCCGGAGGACAGCTCCGAGAGCAGGAACGCGGCCACGTTGCCGACTTCCTCGATGGTCACATTCCGGCGCAGCGGCGCGTTATGCTCAACGAATTGCAGGATCTTGCCGAAGTCCTTGATGCCGCTGGCCGCCAGCGTTTTGATTGGACCCGCCGAGATGCCGTTGACGCGCACGCCGCGCGGCCCGAGCGAGGCCGCCAGGTAGCGCACACTGGCTTCCAGCGAAGCCTTGGCCAGTCCCATCGTGTTGTAGTGCGGCACCACGCGCTCGGCGCCCAAGTACGTCAACGTCAGCAACGACGCAGTGTCCGCCAGCATCGGCGCGGCAGCCTTGACCATGGCCGGGAAGCTGTAGGCGGAAATGTCGTGCGCGATGCGGAACCCTTCGCGCGACAGGCCGTCCAGGAAATCGCCCGCGATCGCCTCGCGCGGCGCGAAGCCGATGGAGTGCACAAGCCCGTCCAGGCTGTCCCAATGCTGCTTCAGCGATGCAAACAACGCGTTGATCTGTGCGTCGTCGGCCACATCGCAAGGCAAGACTAACTCGCTGCCGAACCCGGCGGCGAACTCGGTGATGCGTTCCTTGAAGCGTTCGTCCACGTAG
The DNA here is from genome assembly GCF_021498065.1 of Mycetohabitans sp. B3. Taxonomy (NCBI): domain Bacteria; kingdom Pseudomonadati; phylum Pseudomonadota; class Betaproteobacteria; order Burkholderiales; family Burkholderiaceae; genus Mycetohabitans; species Mycetohabitans sp. B3. Next base: position 88,518 of record NZ_JAHLKN010000018.1, read on the forward strand.
GTGAACGCAAGTTCGGCGCCTTCGCGATGCGCGGCCTGCGCGATACCGTACGCGATCGAGCGGTTCGACAGCAGACCCGTGATGAGGATGCGTTTGCCAGCCAGAAAACCCATGAATACTCCCTATGTCAGTCGTATGCCGGTCGGGGCCGTCGACGGCATGTCGCGCAACGGCGCGGGGTGCCCGATGCCGGTGCGGCGCCCGATTTTCTATAGAATTGTCGCACAGTGCAACCCTGGACCGTTTCCATGACCCCTGGCCTGCGATGGCTTCGTCGTCGATTGCAACCTTGTCTCATCGCCGCTTTACTGGTCATCTCCGAATTGGCTGCGTGCGCCGCGCATGGCGCCTATGCAATCGCACAGTACGGCGAGCCGAAGTATGCGCAGGGTTTTTCGCACTTTGACTACGTCAATCCCGACGCCCCGAAAGGTGGCACGCTGACGCTGGCTAACCCGAGCCGGCTCACAAGTTTCGACAAGTTCAATCCGTTCACGCTGCGCGGCAACGTCGCGCCCGGCATCGACTTGATGTTCGAGACGCTGATGACCGGCAGCGCGGACGAACTGGCGTCAGCCTACGGCCTGCTTGCCGATGACGTGCAGATTGCGCCCGACCGGCTGTGCGCGACGTTTCATCTGAATCCAAAGGCACGCTTCTCGAATGGCGACCCGGTGCAGGCGGAGGATGTCAAATATTCGTTCGATACGCTCAAGAGCCCGTTGGCTGCCCCGCAGTTTGCTGCGGTGTTCAGCGATATCACGCGTGCGGTGGTGATCGATGCCGCGACGGTCCGGTTCGAGTTCAAGCGTCCGAATCGGGAATTGCCGCTGCTGGCCGGCAGTGTGCCCGTGTTCTCCCGTAAGTGGGGGCTGCGCGTGGATGGCTCGCGTATCCCATTCGACCAACTGGCGTTCGAGACGCCGATCGCCAGCGGCCCGTATCGGATTGAGCGCTACGACAATGGCCGCACCATCACGTTAAAGCGGGACCCGCACTATTGGGCAGCCGGGCTGCCGGTGCGGCGCGGCATGTACAACTTCGAGCGGATCACATACAAGCTCTATGCGGATAGCGTCGCCAAGCTCGAAGCCTTCAAGGCTGGAGAATTCGACGTGAACGTCGAGTACATTGCCCGCCAATGGGTGCGCGGCTATGTCGGCAAGCGGTTCCGCAGCGGTGCGCTAGTCAAGCGCGAGTTCCGCCACCACAATAGTGCGGGCATGCAGGGTTTCGTGGTCAACACGCGGCGCGCGCTGTTCCGCGATGTACGGGTGCGACACGCGCTCAATTTGGCGCTCGATTTCGAATGGCTGAACCGGCAACTGTTTTATGGACAGTACACCCGGTTAAACAGTTATTTTGCCAATGGCGCGCTGGCTGCGCGTGCCATGCCGGATGCGGCTGAGCTTGCCATCCTCGCGCCGTTGCGCGCGCAACTCGATCCGGCCGTGTTTGGGCCTTTGCCGGCGCAGCCGGTCACCGCGCCGCCTCCCCATTCGCTACGGGCCAATCTGCTTCAGGCGCGTGAACTACTCGCCCAGGCGGGTTGGACGTACCGCGACGGTGCATTGCGCGCACGCGACGGCACGCCGTTCGAGTTCGAGATCATCGACGATTCGGGCGGCGGCATGGCGCAGGTCGCGGCGCCGTATATCCGCAACCTGCAAAAGCTTGGCATCCGGGTCGCGTACCGGCAGCTGGATTATGCGGTGTTGCAGAAGCGGCTGGACGCATTCGATTTTGACATGACCGCGTTGCGGTATCCGGATGTCGCAGTGCCGGGCTCGGAGCAACTGGCGCGTTTTGGCAGCCATGCGGCTGATGAGCCGGGCTCGGACAACTTGTTCGGCCTGAAATCGCCTGCGGTTGATGCTATCCTGCACGCGCTGCTGGCCGCGCGCACGATGGACGAGCTGTTGGCGGCGAGTCGCGCGCTGGACCGCGTGCTGTTGCACGGCTATTACGTGGTGCCGCAGTGGTACAGTCCGGTGCACCGGATCGCCTATCGTTGCACGCTGGCGTATCCCCGGATCGAGCCACCTTACTATACCGCCGAAGAGTGGGTACGCTCGCTATGGTGGCAGGCGCCGCAGGAGCGCCCATCCTCGAATGACGCACACTGAACCGGCATGTGGAGCTACATCCTGAAGCGCCTGTTGTTGATGATCCCGACGCTGTTCGGCGTATTGACGCTGACTTTTGTCGTGATCCAGTTCGTGCCCGGCGGCCCGGTCGAGCAGACCGTGCGCGAGTTGCGCAAGGGGCAGGAGCAGGGCGGCGCGCCGTTCGGCATGAGGGCGCACGCCGGCGTGGACGCGCAACAGATCGCGCAATTGAAGAAACTGTATGGTTTCGACAAGCCGCCTCTGGAGCGCTACGTGTTGATGCTGTCGCGTTATGCGCGATTCGATCTCGGTGACAGCTACTTCCGGCATCAGAGCGTCTGGTCGCTGGTGGTTTCCAAGCTGCCGGTGTCGATCAGCATCGGGTTATGGACGTTTTTGTTGACCTATCTGATATCGGTGCCGCTGGGTATTGCGAAGGCAGTGCGTAACGGATCGCGCTTTGATGTTTGGACCAGCATCGTCGTGTTGGTCGGCTACGCGATTCCTGGCTTCGTGCTTGGTGTGCTGCTGCTGGTGCTGTTCGGCGGGGGCACGTTCTTGCAACTGTTTCCGTTGCGCGGACTGACATCGGATAACTGGTCACAACTCAGCATGCTGGGTAAGATCGCCGACTACCTGTGGCATATCGCGCTGCCGGTGGCCGCGTCGGTGGTCGGCAGTTTCGCGGTGGTCACGATGTTGACCAAGAATGCTTTTCTTGACCAGATCCATCGCCAGTACGTGCTGACGGCGCGCGCCAAGGGCCTGCCCGAGCGCCGCGTGCTGTTCACGCACGTGCTGCGCAACGCGATGCTGCCGCTCGTCGTCGGCTTTCCCGCGGCATTCATCGGCGCATTCTTTACCGGCAGCTTGTTGATCGAGACGCTGTTCTCGCTCGATGGGCTGGGGTTGCTGTCCTATGAATCGGTGCTGCGGCGCGACTACCCAGTGGTGCTCGGCACGCTGTATCTCTTTACGCTGATCGGGCTTATCACGCAGCTGATTTCCGACGTGTGCTACGTGCTGGTCGATCCAAGGATCCAATTTGACAATTTGGAGCGTTGACGTGAGATGGCGTGTAAAGCCCGGCCATGCGGCCGGCCCGGATGCGATGGCGCGCGGCGTCGTGCCGGCGCTCGCGTCGCCGTCGCCGTACCAGCGACTGTGGCGCCGCTTCAAGCGCAACCGTATCGGCTATTGGAGCCTGGTGGTATTCGTCGCACTGTATGCGTTCAGCCTGTGTGGCTTCTTCGTGTCGAACGACCGGCCGTTCATCGTGCGCTATCAGCATGCACTGTATTTTCCGTTGTTTCAGACGTATCCGGAAACCACATTTGGCGGGCAGTTTCCGACCCCGACCGATTATCTCGACCCGTATATCCGAGCGCGTTTCGAGCAACCCGGCAATTTCGCGATCTATCCACCGAACCCCTACTCGTACGATACGCTGAATTATTTTTCGCCAGTGCCTAATCCCGCGCCGCCGTCGCGCGAGAACTGGCTCGGGACCGACGGCCAGGGGCGCGATGTGTTCGCACGCCTGCTGTACGGTTTTGCTGTGTCGGTATCGTTCGGGCTGGCGCTGACGGCGATCGGCACACTGCTGGGCATCGTAATCGGAGCGCTGCAGGGGTACTTCGGCGGATGCATCGATTTGGCGGGGCAGCGGCTGACGGAAATTTGGGGTTCATTGCCGGAGCTGTATTTACTGATCATCTTCGCGTCGATTTTCGAACCCAGCCTCACGCTGCTGCTGGTACTGCTGTCGCTGTTCGGATGGATGGGGCTGGCCGCCTACGTGCGCGCAGAGTGTCTGCGCAATCGCACGCTCGACTATGTGAAGGCGGCGCGCGCGATGGGGCTGTCGCACTGGCAAATCATCCGCCGACACGTGATGCCCAACAGCATGACGCCGGTCATCACGTTTCTGCCGTTCCGCATGAGCGCGTCGATCTTGGCGTTGACGAGCCTGGACTTCCTCGGCCTTGGCGTGCCGCCACCCACGCCCAGCCTCGGTGAGTTGCTGGCGCAAGGCAAGGCGAACTTGGACGCATGGTGGATATCCATGTCGACGTTCGGTGTCCTGGTGCTGACGCTGACGCTGCTCACGTTCATGGGCGATGCGTTGCGCAACGCGCTCGATGCCCGGCTGGCCGATGCGCTGGGCGTGGCAGGCGGGCAGTGACGTGGTGTCCGCCGGTGCCGCGCCGTCGTGCTGCTCGGGTAGCCGCCTGATGAAATGAACCCTACGATGACAATGACGCAAGCATTCCCGCCGACAGGTGAGGTGGCCGTTCCGTCGGTTCAGTCGCAGCCGCTGCTGTCGATCGAGCACTTGCAGGTGCGTTTCGGCGAGTCGATCGCCGTTCATGACCTCAGTCTGGCCATTGGCCGGGGGGAGCGGGTCGCGTTGGTCGGCGAATCCGGATCGGGCAAGACCGTGACCGCGCTGTCCGTGCTGCGTCTGCTGCGCGACGCGCAACTGGACGGCGCGATCCGTTTCGCTGGCGAAGATCTGCTTACGTTGAGCGAAAGGCGCATGCGCAGTGTGCGCGGTGTCCAGATCGCGATGATTTTTCAGGAGCCGATGAGCGCGCTCAATCCATTGTATACGATCGGCAAGCAAATCATCGAATCGATCCGATGGCATGACGGCGTGGATGAGCGCCAGGCGCGGCGCCGAGCGATCGCGTTGCTTGCCCGTACCGGCATCGACGACGCGCCTCGGCGGGTGGACGACTACCCGCATCAGCTCTCCGGCGGCCAGCGGCAGCGGGCAATGATCGCGATGGCGCTCGCGTGCCGGCCGCAGTTGCTGCTCGCGGACGAACCGACCACGGCACTGGATGTAACCATTCGGGGCCAGATCGTGGAGTTACTGCTCGAGTTACAACAGGCGCGCGATATCCATCCACACGGCATGGCGGTGCTACTGATCACCCATGACCTGAACCTGGTGCGGCGCTTCGCGCAGCGCGTTGCGGTAATGGAGCAGGGTAGACTCGTGGAGACGGGCACTGTCGAGCAAATTTTCTTCGCGCCGCAGCATCCGTACACGCAACGGTTGCTGGCGAGTCGGCCAGTGCGCAACATCTTGCCGGTGTTGCCGATTGCGCCGGTGCTGCTGGAGGCGCGCGACATTCGCGTGTCGTTCCCGAAGCGGCCTCGCACCCTCGCCGAGTGGTTCGCGCCGCGCCGCTTCGTGGCGCTAGAGGGCGCCAGCGTCGCCGTGCGCCAGGGCGAGACGTTGGGCGTGGTGGGCGAATCCGGTTCCGGAAAATCGACGTTGGCGATGGCGTTGCTCGGCCTGCAGCACACCGATACTGGCACGATCGAGTTTCGCGGTCGGCCTCTAGACTCGTTCCGTGGACGCCAGCGCCGAGCGTTGCGCGCGCAGATCCAGGTCGTCTTTCAAGATCCGTTCAGTTCGCTTTCGCCACACCAAACAGTCGAGCAAATCGTCGGCGAAGGGCTCGTGTTGCATGTACCGGGCCTGGACGAGGCTGCACGGCGCGCGAAAGTAATTACCACATTGCGTGAGGTCGGCATCGATCGCACCGCATTGTTACGCTATCCGCACGAATTCTCCGGCGGTCAGCGTCAGCGGATCGCTATTGCACGTGCCCTCATTGTCGAGCCGCAGGTTCTGGTGCTAGACGAGCCGACCAGTGCCCTTGACGTGTCGATTCAGCAGCAAGTGCTGCATTTGCTATCGCGGTTGCAACAAAAGTACAACCTCGGCTATGTGTTCATCTCGCACGACCTGGAGGTCATCGCGGCGATCGCACATCGGGTTGTCGTCATCCAGGGTGGTACGGTCGTCGAAGTCGCACCCACCGAGGTGCTGCTGCATGCGCCGACCCATCCTTACACGCGTCAGTTATTGAAAGCTGCCAAATTTGATGCGAAGTCGGACGAGCGGGAACGAATAACCTTATGAAAATAATTGGAATTGCCTATTTTCTTTGACAGCGTAATAAACACTGGTTAGTATCGTCCAAACTTTTCCGCATCCCCCTGATTTCTCAAGTTTTCCCAGAAAATACTACCGATCCGATGCAGCATATCAATCTGAAACAAGCTTGCGTTCGAATTGTTGCTAGCGTGTTCCTCGGCGCGTTGATGGCTGGAGTAAATGGGGCGTACGCCGACGAAACAGGAAGTTGGCAAAAAAGTGCCAACCTGGGGCGGGGTTCCCGGCCACTGGCGGCACAAGACGGCGCGACGCAGAGCGGTGCCCAGGCTTCCCAGCAAAGCGCGAGCCAGACCTTTTCGTCCAATACCCATGCGTTTCTTTCCGGCATGGCCACTAAGGCTGGCGATGTGGTCGTCGGCGCGCTCAACATGATCGGGGTGCGTTATCGGTGGGGGGGCGACTCGCCCAGTTCGGGTCTGGACTGCAGCGGCTTCGTCCGTTACGTGTTCCAAGACACGCTCGGCCTGACGCTGCCGCGTCGCGCAGAGGAAATGAGCCGCGTCGGCGAAAAGGTCAAGATGAGCGAATTGAAGCCGGGCGACTTGGTGTTCTTCAATACGATGCGTCGTACATTCTCGCACGTGGGCATCTATATCGGCGACAACAAGTTCGTGCATTCGCCGTCGACCGGCAGTACGATCCGCGTCGATGAACTGGATAGCGGGTACTGGGAAAAGCGGTTTACCGGCGCGCGTCGGCTTGACGCCGCGTATCCGGCGAAGGCTGACGCGTTGCGGCAACGCGTCAGCACATCGACATCGGACTGAACGCTTCCGGCCGCGCGCTGACCGGATCGCCCCTGTCTGTGCGTTTACTGTGAGCGGGCCAGCGCGAGCCTTTGCTGCAATTGCGGGAAAATCCGATTAACGGCCTCTTCTCCGGCGAGGATCGCCGCGTTCCGCTGGCCGAAATCGCTGCCGCTCATCGCGGCGAGGTTGGGATGGACCACGATATCGGCATATTTGTCGAGTTCGTAGGTTTTGATCGATTGCCCCATGATCGCGAAGGTCTGCATCAGCACGTCGAACGAACTGCGTGTCAGACCGCTTTCCGGGCGCTGCGAGATGTCGATGGCGATCACGAAATCGGCCCCCATTTTGCGGGCGAACGCGGCTGGCACCGGGCTCACCAGGCCACCGTCAACATATTCGCGATCGCCGATGTGCACCGGCTCAAATATCGACGGCACGCTGCACGAAGCACGTACCGCGATGCCGGTATTGCCCCGCTGAAACAGGATCGGCTGGCCGCTTTTCAGGTCGGTTGCCACGATGCCCAGTGAACGGGCCATCTTTTCGATCGGCCGGTTGTTCAGCGTGGTGTTGATATAGTTTTGCAGCGCGACGCCTTTGAGGAAGCCGCGTGAGCGCAAGGGCAGCGCCCAGTCGCTGATCGCCGCCTCGTTCATCGTCAACGCAAGCTTGTTCATCTGCAGGCCGGTCATACCGGACGCATACAAGGCCGCGATGACTGAGCCGGCGCTGGTGCCGACAACCATATCGGCCTCGACGCCGCGCGCCTCGAGCGCCTTAATGACACCGATGTGGGCGAAACCACGCGCCGCGCCTCCGCCGAGCGCCAACCCGATCTTTAGCGGGCGGGGCGGTGTGGCGGGCGGCAGCGAGGGGGCGGCTATATTGGAGCGGGTCTTAGCGCCGGTGCATGCGGCAAGCAGCGTGGCCGTCGCGGCGCCGAGCAAGCGGCGGCGGGTGGGCGAAACAGCAAACAGCTTCAACGAAATCTCCAGCATGAAGTGGGCGCACAGGTCGATGTTGCCGCGACACGGCAACGACGGTGCCCCGCGCGCATTATAGGCGTATTGCCTTGACTAGGCGCATTGCTCTGACATTGCCCGGGGCGTCGCGGCCGCACCGGTATAATGATGGCTTGCCCGGTCCCGCGAGTCTTGCCTCGAACCGCGGGCCATGCCTCGAACCACCTGATCTGCAATGACCACCTCCGTACGTACCCGCTTTGCGCCGAGCCCGACCGGCTTCATCCATCTTGGCAACATTCGCTCCGCGCTTTATCCGTGGGCGTTTGCCCGCAAACATCACGGCACGTTTATTCTGCGCATTGAAGATACTGACATCGAGCGATCGACCGAGGCAGCCACGCAGGCGATCCTCGATGGCATGCAGTGGCTCGGGCTTGATTTTGACGAAGGGCCGTACTACCAGATGCAGCGGATGGACCGCTATCGCGACGTGATCAAGCAACTGCTCGATCAGGGTCTCGCGTATCCGTGCTACATGTCGCCCGAGGAACTGGATGCACTGCGCGAACGGCAGCGCGAGGCGGGCTTAAAGCCACGCTATGACGGCACCTGGCGGCCCGAACCAGGCAAAGTGTTGCCGACGCCGCCCGCCGGCGTGCAGCCTGTTGTGCGATTTAAGAATCCGCTGAGCGGCACGGTGGCATGGGACGATGCGGTCAAGGGGCACATTGAGATCTCGAACGATGAGCTTGACGACCTGGTCATCGCGCGGCCCGACGGTACGCCCACGTATAACTTTTGCGTGGTCGTTGACGACCTGGACATGGCAATCACACATGTGATCCGTGGCGACGACCATGTGAACAACACGCCGCGCCAGATCAATATCCTGCGTGCGCTGGGTGGCACGCCCCCCGTATATGCGCATTTGCCCACAGTGCTCAACGAGCAAGGCGAGAAGATGAGTAAGCGCAATGGTGCGATGAGCGTGACGGGGTATCGCGATGAGGGCTACCTGCCCGAGGCGGTGTTGAATTATCTTGCTCGGCTTGGTTGGGCGCACGGCGATGCGGAAATCTTCTCGCGCGAGCAGTTTGTCGAATGGTTCGACCTCGAGCACCTGGGCAAGTCGCCGGCACAGTACGACGCCAATAAGCTGAAGTGGTTGAATAACCATTATCTGAAGGAAGCCGACAACGCGCGCCTGGCGTCGCTCGCGTTGCCGATGCTGACCGCGCTTGGTGTCGATGTGACACGGGGGGCGCCATTGGACGGCGTTGTCGCGCTGTTTAAGGATCGTGCGAACACCGTCAAGGAGATCGCCGAGAGCGCGGTGATATTTTACCGGACGCCAGCGCCGGCAGCGCAGGAGCTTGAGCGACATCTGACGGATGCCGTGCGCCCCGCGCTTGCCGAGTTTATCGAAGCCCTTGCGGGGATCGACTGGACGAAGGAGGCGATCGGGACGGCGTTGAAGGCGGTGCTGGCAGCCCACAAGCTTAAGATGCCGCAGCTGGCGATGCCAGTACGTCTGCTGGTGGCCGGGACGACGCATACGCCGTCGATCGATGCGGTGCTGTATTTGTTCGGTCGCGAGACGGTACTCGAGCGGTTGAGGGCGGTGCTGTCTTGAGCACGGTGACAGAATTTTGCGTCAAGGGGCTTTACAAATGGTCGGTTTGTCCCTAGAATCTCGTTCTCTGTCGGGGGTATAGCTCAGCTGGGAGAGCGCTTGCATGGCATGCAAGAGGTCAGCGGTTCGATCCCGCTTACCTCCACCAAGACATAGTCAACAGAAAGCCGAAGTAGTCCGGAAAGCCTTGGAAAATCAAGGCTTTTTCTAATTTTACGGCTCCTACATTCCCCTGTATTCCGCGGCGCGCCCGCGTTTGGGCCTTCCCTAAGTCGAGGGTTGGATTGAGCAGCGTGACGTGTGCCTGCTCACAGCTGCGCGCTCAGTTGAAAGCCGACTGTGACGCGGGCCGTCGATAACGCCGTTGGACGATACAGGGGC
>NZ_JAHLKN010000019.1:0-58075 GCF_021498065.1 Mycetohabitans sp. B3
TACGCAGGCGCGCGGCAATCGCGTGCAGGCAGGCGGGCTCGCAAAATTCCAGGCGACGGGCGAGAAGGACCCAGGCCAAGGGAACGTGATCATTCACGGCTCGCAGATTGATGCACAAAACGTGCACCTTGCGGCCACCGATCGGGTGGATCTGCGCAACAGCACCGACACTGAGCGTGTGCGTCACGACAATGGCTCGACAAGCGGCAGCGTTGGCGTATCGATCGGCACGAAGGGGCTTGGCGTGTCGGCGTCAGCCGCACGTGCCAACGGCGACGGCAACTCGGACGGGGCGATGCAGAACAACACGCACGTTCGCGCACGCGAGAGCGTGACGATTAAGAGCGGTGGCGATACGAACGTTGTGGGCGCGAACGTGAAGGGCAATCGGGTGGTCGCCGACGTGCAAGGCGACCTGAATGTGGCGAGCGTCCAGGACACCAGCGTAAGTGCGGCGCACCAGCATAGCGCGGGCGTCGGGCTGAACGTGAGCCAGGGCGGGGGCAGTGCCAGTTTCAACGTGCAGAACGGCAACGCGCGTGGCACCTATGCAAGCGTTACCGCGAGCAGGCAGGGATCGAGGCTGGCGAAGGCGGTTTTGACATTGCCGTGAAGGGCCACGAGCTTGTGGCGCGATGCGCAGTGCAGTGGACTGACTGGGCAGTCGGCAGTTGTCGGCGTGCTGCGACGCAGGAGTGACCATATCGCATTCGCTGACAAAAACGGAAAAGTGCTTGCCGACCCCGGACCAGTCTGCGTATAATCTTGATCTCTGCTGATGACGAAAGCAGCGTTGTTCCGAGTCGGGCACGTTGTGAAGTTTTGGCGGAAATGAGTGAAGTCTTCGTTGAAACGAAGGAAATGGATCAAAAAAGACTTCACAAACGGAAAAAACGTCGTTATAATGTTGTTTTTTCTGAGCTGTTAAACAAAACAGCGAGACAGAACCTGAAAAAATTATGTCCCCTTCGTCTAGAGGCCTAGGACATCACCCTTTCACGGTGAGTACAGGGGTTCGAATCCCCTAGGGGACGCCAGATATCAGGCGCACCAAAAAGTGCGCGCAGTATGCAAGAGTAACCAACGCTTGCACGCTAAGATGTCGAATTGGAGTGGTAGTTCAGTTGGTTAGAATACCGGCCTGTCACGCCGGGGGTCGCGGGTTCGAGTCCCGTCCACTCCGCCAAAGTTAAAAAAGCCCGCTTATGCGGGCTTTTTTATTTCATACTGCCAGGCGCCGCTGGCATGATGCGGCGAATCATGCGCATTCGTGCCCACCGCATCCAGCGGTGGCCCGCTTCTGGACCGAGCGACGCCGCCTATGCGTGTATCCTTTTGCTGACGCTTGACCAATAGACCAGCAGCCCAGCCGCTGCCAGCGCGAGGCTTAGCGTATTGGCGTACCAAAAGCCGCGCGCGCCAGTCAGTGCCGCGGGCATCCAATGTAGTGGGTCGAAGCCGGCGAGGTATCCGCCGCCCAGGCCGACGCCCCATAGCGCGATGGCGTAGATTATCGTCGGGACCACGGCGACCTGGTACGCACGCAGCGCGAACGCAGTAGTGATCTGCAGCGCGTCGCACAGGTGGTAGACAGCGACGATCGTCAACAGCGGCATGGCGGCGGCAACCACATTCGGGTCGGGCGTATAGGCGGCGATCAGCCACGGCCTCATCACGATGATAACCGTTGCGTACAGCAGCGCGATGCCTGAGGCTAATCCGATCCCATGCGCGGATAGGATGCGTGCAGCGGCGAATTCGCGCGCACCGAGCCGTTGGGCGACCAGCGTGGATGTCGCGATGCCAATCGACAATGGTGTCATATACAGGACTGCGCTGACATTGCCGGTAATCTGGTGCCCGGCAAGCGTCGTGGTGCCGAAACGCGCGATGAACAGCGCCATGAATGTGTAGGATGTGACTTCAATCAGGTAGGACAGGCCCATTGGGACACCAAGCTTGAGCAACGCCAGTTGTTGCCGCCAGTGAGGCCACGAGCATTGCGCGAACACTGCAAACTGGCGATAGAAATCGACGCGCAGCAGTAGCACGATGCCGACGAGGGCCGATAGCCAATTGATGATCGAGCTGGCGAGGGCGGCGCCTGGACCACCCAGCGCCGGCAGGCCGAACGCGCCGTGGATCAGCAGCGCATTGAGCGGTACCTTCAATATTAGTCCGCCAAGCTGGATCAGCATGACCGGCCGCGGCTTCGCGACTGCATTCGATAGTGAGCTAAAGAGACGGAACAGCAGGCTGGCCGGCAGCCCGAGCGACAGGATGCGCAGGTAGGCGAGCGCGCGCTCATTGAGTTCCGGCGGTGCGTCGGCGATGCGCAGCAACGGTGTCGGGAAGTACAATAGCAGACAGCCGGGCAGCGCCAGTATGATGGCGAGCCAGGCCGATTGCCGTACTTCTTCGCCGATTTGCGCGTGGCGGTGCGCGCCGAATAATTGTGCCGCGATGGGTTGCAGCGCGACCAGGATGCCCGTCAGACCGATATAGACCGAGATGTAGATCGACGAGCCGAGTCCAAGAGCGGCCAGGTCCGTGGCACAATACCGTCCGACCATGGCAGTATCGATGACGCCGAACGCAATGATCGCCAACTGGCCGACCAGCACGGGCCAGGCGAGGGAGAGAATTTGACGGGCGTCGGTCAGCATGTCGGGCGTGGGTTGGACGGTGGGTTGAGCGGACAGCGCGGCTATCGGCCGGCGGCACCCGGCAGCCTATGGTCTTGAGGATTGGCTATTGGACCGTGCGATGCCTCATACCACGGTGCGGTGGCGCCTTCGTTCGCTCAACCCTGACATACAACCGGAACAACTCGTCGCGATCCGCGGCCCGGCGTCCTTCCCATGCGAGGTGCCATGCGTATGGCGGCAGGGCACCCGGCGCGCTGAAATCGTGCGTGTCCTGTCGCAGCAGTACGTCGCAATCCTCATCGCCAAATGCAAAGCGCATATTGCCGAAGTACGCGAAGGTCGCCAATTGAGCGTTGCCTAGACGCACCGGCTGGATACACGCATAGTCAGATGGCAAATGCGTGGCAATTTGCGTGGCGACGTCACGGTAGGTCCGGCTGTAGTTCACCACGGGCAACCATAGCGTCATCAGCAGCACCCACATCAGTGTCGTGCCGCCGCTGGTCAGCACGACACTGCGCCAGATTACCCTCGGTTGCCGCGAGATGCGCCAGCGTACCAATGCGATCCAGCCGAGCGTGACGACAAGCGCGCACAGGAACGACAAGGGCGCGAATTCGGGCTGGAATCCGGGCACCAGCCGCGCGAGGTTGCGGGCTAGCGGATGCGGGAAGCCGGTCAAGCTCGCGAGCCAGACCAGCCAGACGAACGAGCCGAGGATCGTGAAGCTGAGCACCGCGAACCAGTCGATTGCGTTGATCGCGCCGCGCTTCAGCGTGGGCAGGCCGAACGCGGCGAGTACCGCGAGCGGCGGAATCAGCAGCATGAAAAACCGGTTGGTTTGATGGCTTTGCAGCACGACCAGCACCAGCAGGGGCCAGAACACAAACATCGGAATTGCCACATGCGGTGCGCGGCGCAGGCCGCCCCAGCTGTACCAGGACCAGATCGCAAGTGGCCATGCGGGCCATGTGAACAAGGGCAAGTTCTTGATCGCGTAGAACAGCGCCTTGGACGGCGGCCCAGCATACTCATCGAAGTTGCCGTGGAACCACGTGCGTAAGAAATCCGGTGCATGCGCTGGGAACACCCATAGCGCGACCAGTGGCCACGCCAGCCCCAGCGCGAGGGCCAACGGCATCGTGATCACGGCAAACGGCTTGGTCTGGACGCCGTGGACCAGACCGACCGTGGCAACGATCGCCACGAGCAATGCGGTTGCCAGCACCGGATTGCCCGCCAATGCGATGCCACCTAGTGCAACGCCAGTCCATGCCGCACCTTGCAAGGGCTTGTCGAGGTTGCGCACTAGCCCGTACAGTAGCATGGCGACCGCAGTCATTTCAGCGATTTGCGGCGTCGTCTCGTGGCCGCGCTCGGCCAGTCCAAAGCAACCCAGCACGATCAGCAGCGCACCATCGGCCAACGTGCGCCCGTAGTCTCGCGGCAACGGTTCGCCGCCAAACGCATATTTAAACGGCTGCACTTCTGGGCGCCGGCCAAGCAGGTACGCACCATACCAGACGAACGCGCATGTCATGCAGAAAAACACACCGGTGTAGAGGCGCGATGCGTTGCTCGGATCGACCAGCGGATCTAGCCATCGGATAAAGGAGGCACCGACCCAATAGGCAAGTGGCCCATCTGTCGTCACGGGCTTGCCGACCAGGTTCGGCAGCAGCCAATCGCGCCAGGTACCGCTTGCCATCGTCCACATGACGCCGAAGCCGGCGGCATCCTCGTTCTTCCAAGGATCACGGCCGAACAGGCCGAATGCTGCATAGACGACGCAAATCGTCAGCAAGGCCCAGCGTGGCAGGGCGCTGGTGGCCGCGGCCGTGAGTCGGACAACGGGTCTCATGCGTAGCGATTAGACCTATTCTTGTGATCGGCGATCCAGCAGTGTAGTCGTGCTGCGGGTGCCGTTGACAGAAAAGGGCAGCCGAGGCTGCCCTTGATGGAAATTGTCCCGGCCTGCGCGGCGCGCCGCAAGCGGCGTTGCCAGGTACCGGGTGGCCGCCAGCGCGGGCGGCCGCTCCGCGGCCGGGCTTACTTCGCGACCTTCGCGCCGGCACGGTTGCCAAACTTTTGGCGGAACTTCTCGACGCGGCCGGTCGTATCCATGAACTTGTTCTGCTCGCCCGTGTAGAAAGGGTGCGATTCGGAAGACACTTCAACCTTAGCGAGCGGATAGGTTTTGCCGTCAAGCTCGATCGTCTCACGCGTCTGGATCGTTGAACTGATGATGAACGTCTTGCCGTTGGACATGTCCTGGAACACGACCTCGCGGATATCGGGGTGAATGCCTGTCTTCATGATACGTTCCTTGGTTTCAAGCGGTAGCCAGCCCGCCGCGTCACCCTGTCGACAGTCCGCTGCCGGTGCGCGAGCCACTTTCCGAAGGTGGAAAAGGCAGAATTATGCCAGAAAATCAGTCGGTTGGCGAATTTTTCAGGATCCCGGTGCCGGCCGGGTCCTGTCGATAATAGCGCGCGAGCAGCCGGTACAGCTGCGGATACTGCTCAGCGAAGGCGTGTGGCCGCACGAACAGCGCCTCGCTGCAGACCGCGAAGAATTCCGACGGGTGTTCGGCGGCATACGGGTCGATCAGCGAATCGCGCTCCAGGCGTGCCCAGAGGTGCGGTGGAACCGCGTCCACGCGCGCGCAGAACTGATCGTACGCGTTATCGAAGATGTCGCCCCATTCAGTGCACTCCAGCGCTGCATGCCAGCGGCGAATCAGCGGCGGATGGCCGTCGGCATCGCCGTCCAGCATGTCGATCTTGTGCGCGAACTCGTGGATCACGACGTTGTACGCATCGCGACCATCGGTCATCTGCACGTCTTCCCAGGACAGGATTACCGGGCCGCCTTCCCACGCTTCGCCGCTGGCATCCTGCGTGATCTCATGGACCACACCGGCTTCGTCTTCGACGGTCTTGCGGATCACAAACTCGCCTGGGTAGACGATGATGCCGACCCATCCGCGATACAGCTCCAAGCCCAGGTTCAGCACCGGCAGGCAGGCCTGCGTGGCAATGTCCACGCAGATCTCGTCGGTCAACTCGAGCGCGTGTGTGGTCGTGAACGTCTTTTGCGCCAGGAACAGGCTGACCAGCTCGCGCAGCCGCGCCTGATCGCCGTCGGTCAAGTAGCATAGGAATGGCAGCCGCGCGCAGGTGTGTGCCCATAGCGCGTCAGAAATCGCGAACTCGCGCAGCGCGCGCTCGCGGCGCCGTCGCTCGAGCCAGTCGGAGACTTTGCTGAACATCGGGTCCTGCCCGCGATTCAGTCCAATGCACGCTGCCATGCAGCGAACAACCCGCCGACGAGCGCTATCGCGGCAAGAAAGTAAAAGCCATCCAGCGAAGCGAGGAAATTCGCCTGCTGCGCGACACTGCGGGCGAGCAGCGCGATGGCGACGCCGTGCGAATCACCGCACGGATTGCCGGTGGCCAGTACGCCGCGGCTTAGCGTGTCCAGTGCCGCGGAAAAAATCGGATTGTATGGGTTGGCGGCTTCGACGAGGCGGGTTTCATGCAGCGCGAGCCGATGCTGCTCGAGCATGATGATCGACGCGGTGGCGAATGAGATGGCGAGTTGCCGCACCAGATTCTTCAACCGGTAGCCGTGGGCGAACGCCTCAATCTCGAAGACGCGGAAGGTCAGGTTCGCGACCGGCAGCACGATGAACAACAGCAACAGGCCGCGCAGCAGCAGCGGAGCGGCGAGTGCGTCGTGGCCGGCCTGGGGCGACATCTGCGCTGTCCACAGCGCGGCCAATGCCGCGAGCGCGAATCCGGGCACGATGATCCATTTCTTGCGCGGCACGTGCTTCGAATAATGCAGGTAGACAAAGAGCAGCATGCCGGATAGCAACGATGTGACGCCGTTAAAATATCCCGTGCTCTCGATCGTAAAACCCAGTCCGCGTTCCATCAGCCGGGGCAGCAGGTAGCTGAACCCCGTCGATAGGTAGTAGTAGAACACATAGAGCACCAGCCCGACCTGAAACGTAGGCTCGCGCAGCGCGTGCATGCGTACCAGCGGTGCCGGGTGATGCCATTGGTGGTGGACAAACCAGGCGAGTCCGGCAATGCCGCATACGGTCAATACGATCAAGCCAGGCGAGCCGGTGAACAGCTGGAAGCGCAGCTGCGTCATGACAATCTGCAACGCGGCCTGCGCGAATGCGAACACCAGATAGGCCCAATAGTGCGGCTCGGTGCGGTGCGCCGGATCGACGTCCCCAGTATCGGGCAGCGACAACAGCGCGAGCACGCCGAGCACGAAGCCCGCGGGCGCAGTGCAGGCGAAGAGTGCCCGCCAGTCGAAATGCGACACCAGCCATGCGCCAGCGATCGGGGCGAGCGCACTGCCCAAGACAATCAGCGTAAGAAACACCCGCAGCGCGTCGGCTCGGCGCTGCGCGGTGAAGCTGATTTGGATCAGGGTCCGGCATGCGCCGAGCATCGGACCCACGAAGTAGCCCTGTATGCCTCGCGCGAACAGCAGTTCTGCGGAGCTGTCGCAGAGCGCCGCCAGCAACGCGCCGGCACTGTAGAAGCCCATGCATCCGGCGATGTAGCGGCGATAGCCGATTCGCTCGACCCACCAATGCTGTTGCAGGATGCCCAGCACAGCGCCCAGCGCATAGGCGCTCGAGGCCCACACCAGTTCGTCGGGGGATGCGTTGATGCCGCCGGCGATGTAGGTAGCAAAGAACGAGAAAATGGCATTGTCGAAATAGTCTAGCCCGATGACCGCCGCGAGCACCCATGACATCACCGCGTTGCCGTGGTGGGATGCGTGTGCGGCTGCGGTGCTGGTTGCCGGCGCGGTGTTCATCGGTTGCTGCCGTGGCCCGGCCCGCGCGGCGCGGGGTAGGATACTGGACGCTGACGGGCCAGCGCCGCATCGGCATCGCGAATGGCTTGGCTTTCGTGGCTAGTGTTGACTGGTCTGGCGGTTCCGCTTGCCGGTACCGTTTTCGTGCCGCCCCGCCCACGGGCGCCGCCACGCGCCTTGCGCCGCTGTAGCGCAACGTCCACTGGGACGCCAGCAAGTCGCTGGTCGACATAGTCCAGGTCGTGCTGTAACTGCGTCCGTAGCGCTTGTGCGGCTTTCAGTTCATTGCGCATCTGGGCGACACGTCGATCCAGGATGTCCAACTGCGTGGCCAGTGAGGCGCGCCATGCGGCGAGCGCGGCAGGCGACAGACGCGGGTGGTTCTCGCTGGCCGGCGCCTCGAACGGTTGCTTTAGCAGCGCAGTGATCGCCGTGAGTGAAAAACCCAATGAGCGCATCCGCAAAATGCGCGCGAAGCGATCGAGATCGGTTTGCTCGTACAGCCGGTAACGTCCCTTGCTGCGGGTGGGCGTGGCCAGTCCCAGTTCCTCATAGTACTTCAGCGTGCGCGGTGTCACGCCGAGCCGGGTGGCGGCTTCGCTGACGGTCACCAGTGCGTAAGGGGGATCGGCAGGGCGCATCGCGCAGTTCGGTTCGACGAGGGGGAAAACCGATTATATGTGCCATACCGTGCCAACAGCGCAGCCGCATGAAAAAATGAACCCCATGTTCCGAAAAACATGGGGTTCGTCAGCCGCCTGAGTGCCACGCCGGCGGCCAGGCGGATCGGCGACGCGCGTGCTGCGCTTAACCGCCGCGGCGCATCATGTCGAAGAACTCCGAATTGCTCTTGGTCTGCTTCAGCTTGTCGAGCAAGAATTCCATGGCTTCGATTTCATCCATGTCATGGATGAACTTACGCAGCACCCAAATCTTTTGCAGGATTTCTGGCTTGATCAGCAATTCCTCGCGACGGGTGCCCGATTTGTTCAGGTTGATCGACGGATAGACCCGCTTTTCCGCGAGGCGCCGTTCCAGATGCACCTCCATGTTGCCGGTGCCCTTAAACTCCTCATAGATCACGTCGTCCATGCGGCTGCCGGTTTCAATCAGCGCAGTGCCGATGATCGTCAGCGAACCACCTTCTTCCACATTGCGCGCCGCACCGAAGAAGCGTTTCGGGCGTTGCAGCGCATTGGCGTCGACGCCCCCGGTCAAGACCTTGCCCGAGGCCGGCACCACGGTGTTGTAGGCGCGTGCGAGCCGCGTGATCGAGTCCAGCAGGATCACCACGTCGTGCTTCATCTCGACCAGCCGCTTGGCCTTCTCGATTACCATTTCGGCGACCTGCACGTGGCGCGATGCGGGTTCGTCAAACGTGGACGCAATCACCTCGCCGGCCACCGAGCGCTGCATTTCAGTGACTTCTTCCGGGCGCTCGTCAATCAGCAGCACGAACAATGTGACGTCCGGATGGTTTGACTTAATCGCATGCGCGATGTGCTGCAGCATCACGGTCTTGCCCGACTTCGGCGACGCGACCAGCAGTCCGCGCTGGCCTTTGCCGATCGGTGCAATCATGTCGATGATGCGGCTGGTGATATTTTCCTCGCCGCGCACGTCGCGCTCGAGCGACAGCGGCTTGTTCGGATGCAGCGGCGTGAGGTTCTCGAACATGATCTTGTGTTTCGAGGCCTCGGGCGGCTGTCCGTTGACTTTGTCGACCTTGACCAGCGCGAAATACCGCTCGCCGTCTTTCGGCGTACGTACCTCGCCTTCGATCGTGTCGCCGGTGTGCAGGTTGAAACGGCGGATTTGCGATGGACTGATGTAGATGTCGTCGGTGCTTGCCAGATACGATGTCTCGGGCGAGCGTAAAAAGCCAAAACCGTCCGGCAGCACTTCGAGGGTGCCGTCGCCGAAGATGGTTTCACCCGTCTTGGCGCGCTTTTTCAGAATTGCGAACATCAACTCCTGTTTACGCAGGCGGTTCGCGTTTTCGATCTCCAGGCCATTGGCCATTTCGATCAAAGCAGATACGTGTTGCGACTTGAGCTCGGATAAATGCATACAGGAATCCCGCCAGGGAAAGAGGAGAAGCGACAGAAAGGGGAGGGGGGTCGTCGGGCGACGGGCCCGGTTAGGATGTTATACGATTTGAAACGTATTCAACTTTTCTAATCTTAGCATAGCATAGCGATGCTAATTCGAGCATAGTCGCGATGCGGCGCCCGTTGCATCCTTGCAACAAGCGCCGTCCCGATGCGGGCGCCGCCGCGGGGCTCAGATATGGCTGTCGATCAGCGCCGTGATTTGGGCCTTCGACAATGCGCCGACCTTCGTCTGGGCCACCACGCCGTTCTTGAATAGGATCAACGTCGGAATGCCCCGCACGCTAAACTTGGCCGGCGTCGACGGATTCTGATCGACATCAATCTTGGCGACCTGCAGGCGGTCGCTGTAGTCGCGTGCTACTTCGTCCAGTAGCGGCGCAATCATCTTGCACGGGCCGCACCATTCCGCCCAGAAGTCGAGAAGGACGGGCTTGTCCGACTTGAGGACGTCCTGTTCGAAAGAAGCATCGGTGATGTGCTTGATTTGTTCGCTCATTATCGCGTTACCTCTAAAGGCACCTGAGGTGCGGCCTCATGATGGCCCCCCGATATGCCCAATCTCCAAAAACCCGTCCGGCGGCATGCTGCTGCCGCGCGGCGGCCCTCGCGAAGCGCAACGGCGGGATCCGCCCGCCCATTCGCAGGTCATTCAGCCGTCATCTTAACGTAATTCGCTTCCCATCGTGCACAGTGGCGTCACGATGCGATCCAGTGCTAGAATACGCGGTGACGGGCCTCCTCGCATGGTGGCGCGGTCAACCGGGTCAGGTCGGGAACGAAGCAGCCACAGCCGTTTTCTGCCAGTGCCGAGGGTTGGGCTCGTCACCTTCCTCTTTCTCCGATTGCCCGATTGGGCTGTTCTGCTTCCGCTCCCATCATTGCCAGTGTCAACGCAACGTGCAGTCGTGTCATGCGCTCCGGTGGTGCGCGGCCGACTCCGCGCGTGGTACGCGCGAGCGTTGCTGATACAATTTCGTGATGATCTATCAAGTTCTCGCACGCAAGTGGCGGCCCAGGGATTTCGCATCGCTCGTCGGCCAGGAGCACGTGGTGCGCGCGCTCACCCATGCGCTTCAAGCGCAGCGGCTGCATCACGCTTATTTGTTCACCGGCACGCGCGGCGTTGGCAAGACCACGCTGTCGCGGATCTTGGCCAAGGCGCTTAATTGCGAGGCCGGCATTACCGCCACGCCATGCGGCGTATGCAAGGCGTGTCGCGAAATCGACGAAGGGCGCTTCGTCGACTACGTTGAAATGGATGCAGCCAGCAACCGGGGCGTCGACGAGATGGCAGCGCTGCTCGAGCGCGCCGTCTACGCGCCGGTCGATGCGCGTTTCAAGGTCTACATGATTGACGAAGTCCACATGTTGACCCATCACGCGTTCAACTCGATGCTCAAGACGCTCGAGGAGCCACCGGCGCATGTAAAGTTCATTCTCGCGACGACGGATCCGCAGAAGATTCCTGTCACCGTGTTATCGCGCTGTTTGCAGTTCAATCTCAAACAGATGCCGGCAGGCCATATCGTGTCGCACCTGGAACGTATCCTGGCCGACGAGGGTATCGGTTTCGAAACGCAAGCGCTGCGCCTGTTGTCGCGCGCCGCGGACGGTAGCATGCGCGATGCGCTGTCGTTGACCGACCAGGCAATTGCGTACGCGGCAGGCGCGGTAACCGAACAGGCCGTGCGGGGCATGCTCGGCGCACTGGACCAAAGCTACCTGGTGCGCTTGCTGGATGCGGTTGCCGTGCGCGACGGCGCCGCGGTGCGCTCGGTGGCTGACGAGATGGCAGCGCGCAGCCTGTCGTTCTCGACCGCGCTGCAGGATTTGTCCAGCCTGCTGCATCGGATTGCGTGGGCGCAGGTGGTGCCCGACTCGGTGCTGGACGAATGGCCGGAAGCAGCGGACGTCCGGCGTTTTGCGCAGCAGCTGACGCCCGAAGCCGTGCAGCTCTATTACCAGATCGCGACGATTGGTCGCGCTGAACTGGGGCTGGCCCCAGATGAGTATGCCGGTTTCACGATGGCGCTGTTGCGCATGCTTGCGTTCGGTACTGTCGACGTGATAAGCGGGCGTGTACCGGCGGATATGCCGCCGGCAGCCGGCACGCCAGAGGCAGGCGCGCCGGGCGCCGGCGGCGGCCCGACAGCCAGTGACGCGCGCGCCGTCGGCGCCACGCAACGCGAACCTGCACAGCGCTTGCACGCCCGTGCAGCGACGCAGGCTCAGGCTTTCGCCATGCCCACCCATGCCGCCGAGGCGGTGCAGACGGCTGCACGTTCGCCTGGCGTACCTGCGGCTGCGCGCGGCGGGGCTGACGCGGATGAGGCAATGCAGGAAGGGGTCCGCATGGCGGTGGCGTGCACGAACGCGACGCAGACGAGCACCGCCAGCACTGATGCGACCGGCATGGGCGCGGCCCAGACGCAGCTGGAGGGGACCAGCGTGCCCCACACGGATGATGGTCCGACGGACGCGGTCGAGGCCAATCCGAGCCAACCCGCATTGCAGGAGGACGTTGCCGCTCCATCGTCGCCACAACCGGTTTCTTCGCACCCGGACCCATCGCGCGCCGGCAGTCCGGCCAGCGCGGCGCTTGGCATGCTGCGGGGCAAGGGAATCCGCGTTTCAAGCGAGCGCGGCCGTGCGCCGGCGGCTGCGTCGGGCGCCATCCGATCTGAGGCGACGACGGCGCCGGGTGCGGACGGCGACGGCACCGCCGCGCCGCCTCGCGCGAAAGCGGCGTCCGCGGCAGCACAGCTCGCCGAACGGCTGGCGGCCAGCGCTGCCGCCGGCACCCGGCGCCCGGTGCCGCGCAGCAAGGGCCAACAGCGGGTCGCTGCCGCGTCAGGTGGCGCGACGCGCGCGTCGGGTGCGGCCCCCGGCGCGGGCGACGCACAGGACCCTACTCGCGCCTCGGCGCCGGCGGTGGCGCCCTGGGATGACACGCCGCCCGACGACGAGTTCGTGCCGCTGTCTGCGTATGACGGCGCCTTCGATGTCGGCGAGCCCAGTTTCGCCGCGCTGGCGGATGACTCGGCGCCCGACGTGCCGGCTGCCGTGCAGCCGCCGGCACCAGTCGATGACACGCCGTTGCCGCCGGCTGTGTCGCTTGCACCGCTCGGCTACGACGGCGAGTGGCCGACATTGGCCGCATCACTGTCGCTGCGCGGCATTGCGTACCAGCTTGCGTTTCACAGTGAGCTTATGGCGTGTGACGGTGACGAACTGACATTGCGTGTGCCGGTGCCGCAATATGCGGACGCGGCACATGCCGGCAAGCTGAAGGCCGCGCTCGAAGCGGCCCTAGGCAGGCTGGTGCGCGTGACCGTATCGGTTGGCCCAGCACGCCGCACGGCCGCAGCCGTGGAGGCCGCGCGGCGCGCGCAGCAACAGCAGCAAGCCGAGCGCGAGATCAACGCGGACCCGTTCGTGCAGACGCTGATCCGCGAGTTCGGCGCGACGATCGTGCCGGGTTCCATTCGCCCGCTTGGCGTTGACCACCGCGCATCCAGCGCATGACCGGCCAACGCAGCATTCCCCCGCTATTCGAAGGAGTTTCATGATGATGAAGGGTCAACTCGCCGGCTTGATGAAGCAGGCGCAGCAAATGCAGGAAAACATGAAGAAGATGCAGGAGCAGCTTGCGCAGATCGAGATCGAGGGCCAGTCTGGCGCCGGTCTCGTGAAGGTGACGATGACCTGCAAAAACGAAGTGCGTCGCGTTACGATCGATCCGAGCCTGTTGGATGATGACAAGGACATGCTCGAGGACCTGGTCGCCGCCGCGTTCAATGATGCGGTGCGCAAGGCGGAGGCGACGGCGCAGGAGAAAATGTCCGGCATGACCGCGGGGTTGCCGCTGCCACCGGGCTTCAAGCTGCCATTCTGATTTGCGTGGGCCGTTGATGAACGAACGTGTCGTGTTTCGACTCCCGGCGTGCGTTGGCGCGCGACGCACATGAACGTGAAGCCGCCGTCCGCGCTGGCCGCGCTGATCGAAGCGCTGCGCACGTTGCCCGGTGTCGGACCGAAGTCCGCGCAGCGCATCGCCTATCACCTGATGCAGCATGACCGGGACGGGGCGCAGCGGCTCGGGCGGTCGCTGCTGCACGCGACGCAGGTGCTCAAGCATTGCGAGCGGTGTAACACGTTTACCGAGCGCGACGTATGCGAGCTGTGCAGCGACGAGCAGCGTGATCCGACGCTGCTGTGCGTGGTCGAGACACCCGCCGACCAAATCATGCTCGAGCAGACGCTTGCTTATTGCGGGCTGTATTTTGTGCTGATGGGACGCTTGAGCCCGCTTGACGGCATTGGGCCGCGCGAGATCCATTTCGACCGGCTGATGCGCCGGGCGACCGACGGCATGGTCAGTGAGGTCGTGCTGGCTACCAACTTCACGAATGAAGGCGAGGCGACTGCCCATTACCTGGGCCAGATGCTCAAGGCGCGCGGCCTGACGGTCACGCGGCTGGCCCGCGGCGTGCCCGTCGGCGGTGAACTCGAATATGTCGACGCTGGCACGATCGCCCGCGCGGTGCTGGATCGGCGCTCGGTCTGAACGCGTATCGTCGATCAAGTCGAACGCGTTGTAGGAGGCACAATGGCCGCGATGCCGGCGGCGCTCAGCACCGGCATCGTTTCGTCCGGCTGAAGCGCGGCGCGGTTCGCCAGCGCAGGGTGCGATGTGCAGTAGGTCAGCGTGAATGCAGCGGCAACGTCAAAGCCGATTTCCGGTGGCAGCGGCAAGCACGCGGCCGCGGGCGCGGCCACCTGTTCGGCGAAGGCGCCCATGCCGATGTATGCGACGACGCGATCCCCGGGCTTGAAGCGCGTCCAGGGTAGACTATTGCGAACGCTCGTGCCTTTTATTCGGTACGACTCGGCGGCCGGGATGACTGCTGCTGTGCGTCGCATGATCGAGTGGTGCGCTCGATTGCTCTCCGTTGGCAAAACATCCTCGGTTACAATCGCCTGATGAAGATCCTGCTTAGCAACGACGACGGTTATCTGGCGCCCGGGCTCGCGGTGCTCTACCACGCACTTGCGCCATTGGGCGAGGTGGTCGTGGTCGCGCCGGAGCACAACTGCAGTGGCGCATCCAACTCGCTGACGCTGTGGCGGCCACTGTCCGTCTTTACCGCCGCAAACGGCTTTCGCTACGTGAACGGCACACCGACTGATTGCGTGCACGTGGCGTTGACCGGGCTGCTCGACGGCAAGCCAGACCTGGTGGTGTCCGGTATCAACAATGGGCAGAACATGGGCGAGGACACGCTCTATTCGGGTACCGTCGCGGCAGCTACCGAGGGGTTCCTGTTCGGCGTGCCGTCGATCGCGTTCTCGCTGGTCGACAAGGATTGGGCGCATCTGGATGCGGCCGCGCGCGTGGCCGCGGATATCGTGCAGCATTGGTTACGCGTGCCATTGCCTGCGCATACGCTACTGAATGTGAATATCCCAAACCGGCCGTATGCTGAAATGGGGACCTGGCGCGTCACACGGCTCGGTAAGCGGCACCCATCGCAGCCGGTGATTTGCGCGAGCAATCCGCACGGTGAGCCGGTCTACTGGATCGGGGCGGCCGGGGCCGCGCTCGATGCGAGTGGAGGCACGGACTTTCACGCGGTGGCGGCCGGCGATGTCTCGCTTACGCCGCTGCAATTGGATTTAACCGATACGCGATTGCTTCCGGCGCTATGCGAATGGACGCGCGGTGGGCGGCAGCCGGGGCAGCCTGCATGAGCGCCGGGCGCGCTAAGCGGTTCCCGCTCGGGTTGTCCGACGTGATGCGTGAGCCGCGCGGTGCGCCAGCCCGGCCCGGCGTGGCCGGATCCACGTCCGCCAGCGCCGCGGCCAAGCCCATGCCAGGCGGCGCGCGCACGCGCGAAGGCCTTGAGCGGATGCGGCCGTTTTCCGACAGGGGGGTGTCGGCCGCACCCGCGCACGAGTCCTTGTCGCCACAATTGGCGCTAACTTCGGAACGTGTTCGGCAACGGATGGTCGAACGCGTGCGCGCGAGCGGCGTCGCTGACGCACGCGTGCTTGACGCACTCGCGGCGATACCCCGGCACCAGTTCGTCGATCCTGGGCTTGCCGCGCAGGCTTATGAGGATGCCGCACTGCCCATCGGGCATCAGCAAACGATCTCCAAGCCGTCGGTGGTCGCGCGCATGCTGGAGTTGGCGACAGCCGGGCGTGCGCTGGAGAAAGTATTGGAGATCGGCACAGGTTGCGGATATCAGGCGGCCGTGCTGAGCCACCTTGCGCGCGACGTGTATTCGATTGAACGGGTAAAGCCATTGTACGAGCGGGCGAAAACGAACCTGCGTCCGTTGCGCGTGCCGAACATCCGGCTGCATTACGGTGATGGACGGCTCGGCTTGCCAAGCGCCGCGCCGTTCGACGCCATCGTGATCGCTGCTGCGGGTTTCGATGTGCCGGCCGCGCTACTCGAGCAATTGGCCATTGGCGGCCGCCTGGTGGCGCCGGTGGGCTCACGCAGCAGCGGCAACGAACAGGTGCTCACGTTGGTCGAGCGCGTGTCCAGCGCGCAGTGGCGTGAGTCACAGCTTGATCGTGTTTTCTTTGTCCCCTTAAAATCGGGAGTGATTTGACGTTGAACAGCATGTTGCGGAGTGAGAGCGTGAATGCGAGTCTGGTGACGATCCAGCGAACGGTTTGTGTGGCTGCCGCGCTAGCCATGCTGACGGCGTGTTCGACCCGGCTGGAGCCCGCTCCCGTCATCGACCGCAGCGGCGCGCCGCTTTCTACCACCGGTGTGGGATCAGCGCAGGCCGTGCCATTGGGCCCACCGCCGCCCGGATACTACCGTGTGAAGCCAGGTGATACGCTGTATCGGGTCGCGCTCGAGAATGGGCAGAACTACCGCGACATCGCGGCGTGGAACAACCTGACGAACCCGAACCAGATCGAAGTCGATCAGTTACTGCGGGTCGTGCCGCCGGGAGCCAGCGTCGCCGCATCGCCACCGGGTGTCGCGGCTGCGCCGCTCGGTGGCGCGGCAGTGCAGTCGCGCCCGCTCGGCGGCCCGGCTGCGCCCGGTGCCGCGTCGACTCCTTCGGCCGCACCGCCTTACGGCTCGGCGCCAGCGATCGCATCGATTCCGCCCCAGCCGGATGCGGTGGCCGGCAATGTCAACTTCGCGTGGCCAGTGCGCGGGCCAGTGCTCAATGCATTCGACGAAGCGAAGAACAAAGGGGTGAACCTCGGCGGCGCGCTTGGTGCGCCGGTGAAGGCGTCGGCGGATGGGCGCGTCGTTTATGCGGGAAATGGGCTGCGCGGATACGGCAATCTCATTATCATCAAGCATGATGCGACGTACCTGACCGCGTACGCGCACAACCGTACTTTGCTAGTCAAGGAAGGCGACCCGGTGAACAAGGGCCAGACGATTGCCGAGATGGGTAGTACCGATTCGGATAAGGTGATGCTGCATTTCGAGGTCCGCAAGCAGGGCAAGCCCGTCGATCCTATGAAGTATCTTCCGCCACAATAGAGCGAATTACCATGGCCAAAACGAAGCGCCGTCCTTCGACCGACATGTCGGATCCCGTTGGCGATACCTCCGGTGAGTTGGACGACGGCGAGCGCTTCGCGCAACACGCTGACGAGCCATCTGTCGAACAAGGAGTGGACGATGAGCCGGTGTCGAAGCAAGGTGCTGCGGAAGAGGCGGCGGTCGCGGAGCCCGATCCGGACGATTTTCGCACACTGCTGCAGGCTGAACTGACCGCTGATACGATCCAGCACTACCTAAACTGCATCAGCGTGAAACCGTTGCTGACGCTCGAGGAGGAGCAGCGCTATTCGCGGTTGGCCAAGGCGGGGGAGTTCGACGCTCGGCAGATGATGATCGAGCATAATCTGCGGCTGGTCGTCAGCATTGCGAAGGCCTACCTGAATCGCGGCGTGCCTTTACTGGACCTCATCGAGGAAGGCAATCTGGGGCTGATGCACGCAATTGAGAAATTCGATCCGACGCGTGGTTTTCGCTTCTCGACCTATGCAACGTGGTGGATCCGCCAGAGTATCGAGCGCGCGATCATGAATCAGGCGCGCACCGTGCGCCTGCCGGTTCACGTGATCCGCGAGTTGAACCAGGTGCTGCGCGCCAAGCGCCATCTGGAGCGGACCGCTAGTGCACCGGCGAGCGGCGCCGGCGAGCGCTGTGACGCGAGCGTCGAGGATATTGCCTACCTGATTGGCAAGACACCCGAGGAGGTAGCGGACATTCTCGCGCTAAATGAGCACACTGCCTCGCTGGACGCGCCGCTGGAGTTGGACCCGGCTAGCAGCCTGCTGGATCTGCTGTCGGACGAGCAAAGCCAGCCGCCGGACGCCGAGGTGCAGCACCGCGAACTGGAGACGCTCACACGGGTATGGCTCTCGCGTCTGCCTGATAAGCATCGTCACGTGATCGAGCGGCGTTTCGGGCTGAACAGTATCGAGCCGGCCACGCTCGAGGAATTGGCCGATGAGATGGGGCTCACGCGTGAACGTGTGCGGCAGATTCAGCAAGAGGCGCTGGCGCGCCTGAAGCGCTATTTCGCCTCCAACGGCGTGCCCAAGGACGCCGTGCTGTGATCCCGGTACTCGTCTTCGATATCGAGACCATTCCCGACGTGGCCGGCATTCGCAAGCTGGAGTCATGGCCCGCGACGATGTCCGATGCCGACGTCGCTGAGTGCGCGTTTGCCGCGCGCCGCGAAAAAACAGGTTCTGATTTCCTGCCACTGCATTTGCAGCGGGTGGCCGCGATCTCGTGCGTGTTCCGTGACCGGGACGGGTTTCGCGTACGCTCGCTGGGCACGCCACAGGATCCGGAAGCCGTGCTGATCCAGTTATTTTATCGGGTGATCGAGAAGTACACGCCGCAATTGGTGTCGTGGAACGGGTGCGGCTTTGATTTGCCGGTCCTGCACTATCGTGCGCTGGTCAATGGTGTCGTTGCACCGAAATATTGGGACCTCGGTGACTGTGATCGGGACTTCAAATGGAATAACTACATCAGCCGGTATCATGCCCGTCATACTGATCTAATGGACGTGTTGGCGATGTACAACGCCCGCGCGAACGCGCCGCTGGACGCATTGGCCAAGCTGTGCGGGTTTCCGGGCAAGATGGGCATGGATGGCTCACAGGTATGGGACGCGTTCCAGCAGGGCCGCATCGCCGAGATCCGCCACTACTGCGAGACAGACGTTGTAAACACGTATCTGCTGTATTGCCGCTTCCAGCTGATGCGCGGCGTGTTGAGTGCGGCGGACTATGAGGACGAAGTCACATTGGTGCGCGACGCATTGGCCCGCGAAAGCGCACCCCATTGGCGGGACTATCTGGCGGGCTTTGCTGACTGACGGGGCAGGCGCGCGGCGGCAGGCGCGCCGTGGTCACGCTTCAATTAAACTCGAATACGAGCGTCAATACCGCATCCCCATTGGATATGCTAATCCATGATCCGCATCGGGGGCTTTGGCGGTGAAGAATAAAGCTGCCGGGCCCAGCATCGCTAGTCTACAATTTCAATTTTCGTCACAAACCAGGAAGTTTCAAGGTGGTTCACACCGTACAGCCGAAGGCCACCACGTTGGCTGACGCCGCATCGGCCGATGTTGTGTCGATTAGCGCGAGCCCTGCCCGCGCGACGTTGTCGAGCGTGGCGACTGCACCGCGCGTTGCGCCCGTGGTCGACATCGAGTCGCTCGATATGGAAGCGCGCGGTGTGGGGCGGCAGATCGATGAGCAGGGTGTGCCCGGTAAGGTCATCTTCGTCGAGGGTGCGTTGCCGGGCGAAACTGTGTCGTACTCGAGCTTTCGCAAGAAGCCGAGCTACGAGCAGGCGCAAATCGTCAAGATATTGCGCGCCAGCAGTATGCGCACCACGCCGCAATGCCAGTTTTTTGGCACCTGTGGCGGATGCTCGATGCAGCATTTGGACGCGCGCGCGCAGGTCGCGGTCAAGCAGCGGGTGCTGGAAGACAATCTATCGCACTTGGCTAAGCTGCGCGCGGAACAAATCTATCGGCCGATAGGCGGTCCGTCATGGGGATACCGCTATCGTGCCCGACTCACCGTGCGCAACGTCGTGAAAAAGGGCGGCGTGTTGGTCGGGTTCCATGAAAAGAAAAGCAGCTACGTGGCTGACATGACGCGGTGCGAGGTGCTGCCGCCGCACGTATCGGCGCTGCTCGTGCCGTTGCGCCGGCTGGTCGGGTCGCTATCGATTCGGGACCGGCTGCCGCAGATCGAGTTGGCGATCGGTGACGCGCTCACCGCGCTGGTATTGCGGGTGCTTGAGCCGCTGACCGAACAGGACGAGGCACTGCTGCGCGCGTTTGCTGACCAGCACGGCGTGCAATTCTGGCTGCAGCCTAAGGGGCCCGACAGCGTCATGCCGTTCTACCCGGTCAATGTCGAACTGGCCTACACGCTGCCGGAGTTCGACATCCGGATGCCGTTCAAGCCGACCGACTTCACGCAGGTCAATCACCAGATCAACCGGGCGCTGGTTGGCAGGGCGGTGCGGCTGCTTGCGCCAGCGCGTACCGACCGCGTGCTAGATTTGTTCTGCGGGCTGGGCAATTTCACGTTGCCGCTGGCACGGCGCGCGCGCGAGGTGGTCGGCATTGAAGGCAGTGAGGCACTGACGCAGCGCGCGCAGGCCAATGCCCGTGTCAATGGTCTCGAGGCACGCACATCGTTTGCCACGCGCAATTTGTTCGAGGTGGGCGCCGCCGATTTGCACGCGCTCGGCCGGTTTGACAAGTTCCTCATCGATCCGCCGCGCGAAGGCGCGCTGGCCGTGGCAAAAGCGCTGAGCGAGCTGGCACAGACCGGCGACGCGGCGTGCTTGCCAGGGCGGATCGTCTATGTGTCATGTAATCCGGCTACGCTGGCGCGCGATGCTGGGTTGCTGGTGCACGAGGCTGGCTATCGGCTGGTTGGCGCGGGCGTCGTGAATATGTTTCCGCACACGTCGCACGTCGAGTCGATCGCCTGTTTCGAGCGTGCATGACCCGCAGCGGTTGACGGCCAGAAAAGGTGGGGGGTGGCGGTAAGGGCGGTGGTAGGGGTGCGTGCTGTGCAGGCAGCGTGCGCGCGACAGGGCAGCGCTGGGATGCGCCGATGAAAAAAGCGCGGAGGCTCGCCCCCGCGCTTGCTAGTTTAGACGTGCCCCGCGCCCCGTGCCCCATGCGCCGTCACAGCGCTGGGGCGTGACGGCTTAGTTGCGGTTGCCGCCAAAAATGCCGAGCAGCGCTAGCAGATTCGTGAACACATTGTACACGTCTAGATAGATCATCAGCGTCGCGCTGATATAGTTCGTTTCGCCACCGTTGACCACGCGTTGCACGTCGAACAGCATGTAGGCCGAGAAGATGACGATCGCCAAAACCGACACCGTCAGCATCAATGCCGGCAGGTGCAGGAACACATTCGCGACCGAGGCCAGCAGCAGTACGAGCACGCCGACGAACAACCACTTGCCCAAGCCAGAAAAGTCGCGCTTGCTGACCGTGGCGACCGTTGCCATCGCCGCGAAGATCAGACTGGTGCCACCGAAGGCAAGCATGATCAGCGACGGGCCGTTCGTGAAGCCGAGAATAAAGCTCAGCAGACGCGACAGCATCAGGCCCATGAAGAACGTAAAGCCGAGCAGCACAAACACGCCCACTGCGCTGTGCTTGGTCCGCTCGATCGCGAACATGAAGCCGAACGCGATCGCGAGGAAAGCCAGCACGCTCATCATTGGCGAGGTGGCGGCAAATAGCGAAAAGCCGGTTGCGACTCCGAGCCACGCGCCGAACACGGTCGGAACCATCGACAGTGCCAGTAGCCAGTACGTGTTGCGCAGTACCCTATTTCGCGTTTCGGTTGAGACGACGGTGCCAGTACGCCCAAACCCGTAGGTACGAGAGTCAGCCATGGTTTCTCCTTGCGTTATCTTGACTTGCAAACGGTGCCGGCATCACCCGCCGCTTCTTCGCGGCAGTCCGACGGCCGAACCACACGTGACATTAGAACCTTACAGTGCTGTAAGGGTTCCCTGCCAATGATACACCGGCTCGTGTTAGAATGGCGGATTCGGTGGACTTCGTAACTTCCTCATTTTCCCGGAGTTTTTTTCATGGCGATCGAGCGCACCCTGTCGATTATCAAACCCGATGCTGTCGCAAAGAATGTGATCGGTCAAATCTACAGCCGGTTCGAGCAGGCCGGGCTGAAAATCATCGCGGCCCGCATGGTCCATTTGTCGCGCGCGGATGCGGAAAAGTTTTACGCGGTGCACAGGGAGCGGCCTTTCTTCAAAGATTTGGTCGAGTTCATGGTGTCGGGCCCGGTCATGATTCAGGTGCTCGAGGGCGAAGGTGCGATCGCGAAGAATCGTGAGCTGATGGGTGCGACCGATCCGAAGAAGGCGGAAAAGGGTACCATTCGGGCGGATTTCGCGGACAGCATTGATGCCAATGCGGTGCACGGCTCCGACGCGCCGGAAACGGCAGCTATCGAGGTCGCCTTTTTCTTTCCGGAAGTGAACGTCTACTCGCGCTGAGCGACGGTAAGCCGGCTGCGCCGGCTAAGCCCGCGCCCTGCGAGCACGGGTTGGATGGGCGGCGCGGTGTGCCGCCGCTGCGGGCGCCATCTGAGACGGCAGGCATGACAATGACTGACACGGTCAATCTTTTGGATTTCGATGCTGCGGGCCTCGTTGCGTACTGCGCGAGCCTTGGCGAGAAGCCGTTTCGCGCGCGCCAATTGCAGCGGTGGATCCATCACGGTGGCGTCAGCGATTTTGACGCGATGACCGATCTCGCAAAATCGCTGCGCGACAAGCTGAAGACCTGCGCATCGATTCATCATCCCGCGGTGCTGCAAGACCACACGTCCGCGGACGGCACGCGCAAGTGGCTGCTCGACGTGGGCGAAGGCAACGCGGTGGAGACCGTGTATATCCCGGAGCAGGGACGTGGCACGCTATGCGTGTCGTCGCAGGCTGGCTGCGCGGTGAACTGTCGCTTCTGCTCGACGGGCAAGCAGGGCTTTTCGCGTAACCTTGGCGTCGGCGAGATCATTGGCCAGTTGTGGATGGCCGAGTTCGCGCTGCGCGCTGCACTCGGTGGCCTTGCTCCCGGTGAACGGGTGATTACGAACGTCGTGATGATGGGCATGGGCGAGCCGCTGCTGAATTTCGATGCGGTGGTGCCGGCCATGCGGCTGATGCTTGACGACCACGCGTACGGATTGTCGCGTCGCCGCGTGACGCTGTCCACGTCGGGCGTCGTGCCGATGATTGACCGGCTGGCGGCCGAATTGCCGGTGGCGCTGGCTGTGTCACTGCACGCCCCTAACGACGCGTTGCGCGACGAATTGGTGCCACTGAACCGAAAGTACCCGCTTGCGGAATTGATGGCGGCATGTCACCGGTATTTGCGTGTTGCACCACGCGATTTCATCACGTTCGAGTATTGCATGCTGGACGGTATCAATGACAGTGATGAGCACGCGCGGCAATTGCTCGCGCTGACGCGCGACGTGCCGTGCAAATTCAATCTGATACCGTTCAATCCATTTCCTGAGTCCGGGCTGTTGCGCTCCCATCCGGAGCGGATCAAGCAGTTCGCGCAGATCCTGATCGATGCGGGTGTCGTGACGACTGTGCGCAGGACGCGCGGCGATGATATCGATGCGGCCTGCGGGCAGTTGGCCGGCGAGGTCCGCGACCGTACCCGCGTGGCGGAACGCAGGCGGCGCGACGCGCGTACCGGTCTCGCGGCGATCGGGGTGCGCGCGGTATGACGTATGGCGGCGGAGGCAGGACGGGGCAAAAATGGGGACTTGCCCCGGCAGGGCCGGGATCGCGACGATCAGGTCCCGATGTGTGCGTCGCGGGATTTTGTGCCGTGTACCGCGGTCGTACCCATGATTTGAGTCATTCCGGTGCCGGTGAACGACGGTTTGCCGGCCTTGCTCCATTTGGGCTCATCGTTTAGGCGAAATCAGCTCGCGGCGCCGCGAGCAACGAAAAGAATTCCAGTGAGGAATTAGGGATGAGTGACCAGCAGCATCTGACACCGCACGACTCGAGCGCCACGGCCAGACGGCCGGATCCGGGCGCCGCGGCGGAGTCCGCGCGGCAGGTCGGTGCGCAGCTCGAAAAGCTGCGCGAGGCCAAAAGATGGTCGATCGAGGATGTGTCCGCGCGGCTGAAAGTCGCGCCGTACAAGTTGCGTGAGTTGGAATCAGGCGATTACAGTCACCTGCCGGATACGACGTTTGCGATTGGCGTAGTGCGCAGCTATGCGAAGATGCTCGGGGCCGATCCGACGCCGCTGACCGATACGCTGCGACGCACCAGCGGGCCGATCGAGCCCGACCTATCGCTGCCATCGAACAGTGGCGCGGGGCTGCCGCGGGGGCGTGTCGTGATGAATTTGGGGGGCGCCCCTAGGCGCCGGCCATGGGTGTGGATCGTCGCGTTCGTGATTGCGCTGGTGGCGGTCATCGCAGTATGGCGCACTGGCGGCGAGGCGGGCGGAGGCTGGATCGCCCGCCTGAAGATCGGCGGTGCGGACGCAGTTGAGCACGACGGCGCTGCATCGCCGGGCGCCGCGCCGGTGGGTGTGCAGCTGGCGTCGGCGACGAGCACGCTGACTGAATTGCCGCGGCCCGCGGCGCTTGATGCGTCGTCGGGCGCGGACGCGTTGTCCGCAGCATCGACGGCCGCGGCGCTCGCGTCAGCGCCGGTGTCGCCTGCGATTGCGGCCAATGCCCGGACGGGCGACGCGTCGCCAACGTCGGAGGCCGCACCGGTGCTGGCCGACGGCGAGGCGGCGGTAACCATCAAGGTGTCGCAGGACAGTTGGTTCAGCGTGCGGCAGCGCGATGGCGAGCCGTTATTTTCCGGTTTGCTGCGCGCGGGAGACGAGAAGCGTGTACAAGGCATTGCGCCGTTTCGCGTGACAGTGGGCAACAAGGCGGGTATCGAGGCGATGTCGCTCGACGGCAAGCCGGTTCCGTCTGCAAAATACGATGGCGCGCAGGGCAACGTCGCGCGTTTCAGTCTGCCGTAACGAAGGATAGGGCGAGCGCGGCAAGGTCAAGGTCAGTGGCGATCAGCCCCGTGCAGCCGTGCGTCTGTCGCAACGCGGTCGCACGGTGCTCAATAGGATGAGTGTGTCATGCAATCGGGTAATTCGATGCAGTCCAATATTCTGTTTGAATCCGGCGGTGCGCCGGTAGCAAGCCGGGTCGCGTCGGACGAACCGGTGTTCGGTGGCCCTGCGCTAAGGCGTCGCACGCATGTGGTTACGGTGCGTTGGCAGGACCATACGGTGACGATTGGCGGTGGCGCGCCGGTGCGCGTACAGTCGATGACGAACACCGATACTGCCGATCCGATCGGTACCGCGATCCAGATCAAGGAGCTTGCGCAGGCCGGCTCCGAGTTGGTGCGCATCACGGTTAACACGCCCGAGGCCGCGGCCGCGGTGCCGGCGATCCGTGAGCAACTTGACCGCATGGGCGTGAACGTGCCGCTGGTCGGCGACTTCCACTACAACGGTCATCTGCTGCTGCGCGACTATCCGGATTGCGCGCAGGCGTTATCGAAGTACCGAATCAACCCGGGCAACGTCGGTCAGGGCGCCAAGCGCGGCACGCAATTCGCGCAGATGATTGAGGCGGCGATCCGCCATGACAAGCCGGTGCGCATCGGCGTGAATTGGGGAAGCCTGGACCAGGACCTGCTTGCGCAGATGATGGACGAGAATGCGCGGCGTGCGACGCCCTGGGACGCGCAAAGCGTGATGTACGAGGCACTGATCCAGTCCGCGATCGGCTCGGCCGAACGGGCTGTCGAGCTGGGCTTGGGGCGCGAGCGCATCGTGCTTTCATGCAAGGTCAGTGGCGTGCAGGACCTGATCGCGGTCTATCAGGCGCTGTCGCTGCGCTGTGGCTTTGCGCTGCATTTGGGGCTGACCGAGGCGGGCATGGGTTCAAAGGGCATGGTCGCGTCGGCCGCTGCGCTGTCGGTGCTGCTGCAGCAGGGCATCGGCGACACGATTCGGGTCTCGCTGACGCCGGAGCCGGGCGCTTCGCGTACCGGTGAGGTTGTCGTCGCCCAGGAGATTTTGCAGACGATGGGGCTACGCTCGTTCACGCCGATGGTGATCGCGTGTCCGGGTTGCGGCCGCACGACGAGCACCGTGTTCCAGGAGCTGGCGTCACGAATTCAGGACTATCTGCGCACGCAGATGCCGGTGTGGCGCAAGCAGTATCCGGGCGTGGAGACGATGAATGTCGCGGTGATGGGCTGTATCGTCAATGGTCCGGGCGAGTCCAAGCACGCGAATATCGGCATCAGCCTGCCGGGAACCGGCGAAAATCCAGCCGCGCCCGTGTTCATCGACGGCGTGAAAACGACCACGCTGCGCGGCGCGCGCATTGCGGAGGAATTTCAGGATATCGTCAACGACTATGTCCAGCGCACCTATGGCACGACGCCAGCGAGTGAAGTGGCGTGCGAAGCACGGTCTCCAGCCCGGGTCATCATTGAATCGACATGACAGAACAGAAACGTAAACTAGAGAAGCTGACCGGCGTCAAGGGAATGAACGACATCCTGCCGCGCGACGCCGGGCTGTGGGAGTTTTTTGAGAGCACGGTCAAATCGATGCTGCGCGCCTACGGATACCAAAACATCCGTACGCCGATCGTCGAGCATACGCCATTGTTCACCCGTGGTATCGGCGAAGTGACCGATATTGTCGAAAAGGAAATGTACAGCTTCGTCGATTCGCTGAACGGCGAGCAATTGACGATGCGTCCTGAGAACACCGCTGCCGTGGTGCGTGCGGCGATCGAGCACAACCTACTGTACGACGGCCCGAAGCGGCTCTGGTATATCGGACCGATGTTCCGCCACGAGCGGCCACAGCGCGGTCGCTACCGGCAGTTTCACCAGGTCGGCGTCGAGGCGCTCGGTTTCGCTGGCCCGGATGCCGATGCGGAGATCATCCTGATGTGTCAACGGCTTTGGGACGATCTGGGCCTCACGGGCATCCGGCTGGAGCTTAATTCGCTCGGACAGGCGCAGGAACGCGCCGCTCACCGCAATGAGTTGATCGCGTACCTGGAGCGGCACGTCGAGTTGCTCGACGATGATGCGAAGCGTCGGCTGTATACGAACCCGTTGCGCGTGCTCGACACGAAGAACCCCGCGATGCAGGACATTGTAGCGAATGCGCCGAAGCTGATCGACTTTCTGGGGGACGCGTCGCTTGCGCATTTCGAAGGCGTGCAACGGTTGCTGAGTGCGAACAACATTCCATTTACGATCAACCCCCGGCTCGTGCGGGGGCTGGACTACTACAACCTAACGGTATTCGAGTGGGTGACTGACAAGCTTGGCGCGCAAGGTACTGTCGCCGGCGGCGGCCGATATGACCCGCTGATCGAACAACTCGGCGGCAAACCGGCGCCGGCGTGCGGCTGGGCCCTGGGCGTCGAGCGCATTCTGGAACTGCTGCGCGAGGATCAACTGGTGCCGCCCGATGAAGGCTGCGACGTGTACATCGTGCACCAGGGTGACGCGGCGCGCGAGCGTGCGTTCGTGATCGCCGAGCGGTTGCGTGACACGGGGCTGGATGTGATCCTGCACTGCAGTGCCGACGGCGCACCGGCGAGTTTCAAGTCGCAGATGAAGCGCGCCGATGCGAGCGGTGCCGCGTATGCGGTAATCCTCGGTGACGACGAGGTTCAGTGCGACGAGGTGTCGATCAAGGCGTTGCGTGGCGATCCGGCGGGCTCAGATGGCGTGCAGCAACGGGTGCCGGCCGAACGCTTGACCGAATTCCTGATCGATGCGATGGTTGCACCCGCTGACAAGGCGACGAATGAATGACCAGGCGAGTATCCATTAAATGAGTTACCACCACGAACAAGAAACCCTCGACGACCTGAAGGCCTGGTGGGCGAAGTGGGGCAATGCGCTGACCTGGGTCGTGCTCGCTGCGCTGCTGGCGGGGGCCGCCTATAACGGTTGGAACGGGTGGCAGCGGCGCCAGGCGGCGCAGGCCGCGGTGTTCTATGACACGATCCAGCAAGCGGTGGCCTCAGGGGACAAAACACAGATTGCGCGGGTTGCGGCGGACATGGAAGCGCGCTTCGGCGGCACCGCCTATGCACCGCTCAGCGCGCTGGCGGCCGCCAAGGCGTTGTATACGGCAGGGGATGTGGCCGGCGCAAAAGGGCAGTTGCAGTGGGTCGTCGATCAGGCGCGCGGCGACGAGTTCAAGGCGATCGCGAGGTTGCGGCTCGCCGCGCTGTTGATCGACGAAAAGGCTTATGACGCAGGCTTGAAGCTGTTGTCCGACCCGCCGCCGCAGGCATTTAGCGGTCTGTACGCGGATCGCCGCGGTGACCTGCTGGCCGCGCAGGGTAAGCGTGACGATGCGCGCGCCGCGTACCAGACCGCGCTGGCGGCGCTCGAGCACGGTGATTCGTCCGTGCGTCAGCTGATCCAGTTCAAGCTCGATGCGCTCGGTGGCTGAAGCCCCGTGCAGTTCGATTTCCGATTGACCCGTCAATGCGTCACTGATCCATGAATTTTGTCATCCGCTACGTCCGGCCGCTCGCGTGCCTGCTTTTGCTGACCGTGCTGGCCGCGTGTTCGTCCACGAAGGATGCGCGTCGCGTGCCGACCGAGCTGGCCCCGATTAAGACTGTGCTCGAGGTGCGTGAGGCGTGGAAGGCCAGCGCGGGTAAGTCCGGACGCTACCTGTTCGCCCCCGCCGCGGTCGGCGATTATGTGTACGCGGCCGGCGCGAACGGCTCGGTGGTCAAGATCGATGCGACCAATGGCAAGGAGGTCTGGCGCACGAAGGTGGGCGCGGATCTGTCGGCCGGTGTTGGCAGCGACGGCACGCTGACCGCGGTCGGCACGCTCAAAGGTGACGTGTTCGTGCTCGGCGGCGATGGCAAGGTACTGTGGAAGGCGAATGCGCCCGGTGAGATCGTCACGCCGCCGGCAGTGGGTCAGGGCTTCGTGCTGGTGCGGACGATCGACGGGCGCATCACGGCATTTAACGCGCAGACCGGCGAGCAGAAATGGGTCTATGTGAACCGCGCGGTGCCGCTGAACCTGCGGACTGCGACCGGCATGACGTTCGCTGGCAACAGTGCGGTGCTGGCGGGGTTCCCGGGCGGCTCGCTTGCCGCAATCAATTTGCAAAGTGGCGATGCGTACTGGCAAACACCGGTTTCGTATCCGCGCGGTGTCACCGAAGTTGAGCGGATCAACGACGTAGTCGGCGCGCCGACGTTGGTCGGCTCGCAGACCTGTGCGGTGACGTTCCAGGGCCGGATTGGTTGCTTCGACGTGTTGAGCGGACACGCGCTGTGGGAGCAGCCGTTCTCCAGTTATGGTGGATTGGCGCAGGACGATCGTGCCGTGGCGTCGACGGACGACTGGTCGATCGTGTCGCTGTACGATGCGATGACCGGCGAGCCCCTGTGGCAGAACACGCAGCTGAAGGGCCGCGACGTCAGTACGCCGGCGATCGTCGGCCGCGCAGTGGTGGTCGGCGACTACAAGGGGTTTGTGCACTTCCTGTCGCGTGACACCGGTGAATTCGTCGCACGGATGAGGACAGGAGGCGCGATCATCGCGCAACCGGTCGTTGCCGGCAATACGTTGGTCGTGCAGACTCGCAACGGCGACCTGTACGGTTTCCGGCCGCAATAGGCCGGCGGCCGGCATTCGCGTATGCGCGCCGCCGGCCGCTGCCGGACGGCGCGCGTGCGTTTTTGGAAAAAGCAACATGAAGCCCGTAATCGCCCTTGTTGGGCGCCCCAATGTGGGGAAATCCACGCTGTTTAACCGGTTGACGCGCTCGCGCGATGCGCTTGTCGCGGATCTGCCCGGGCTCACGCGCGACCGCCATTATGGCGAGGGCCGCGTCGGCGAGCAGCCGTACCTGGTCGTCGATACGGGTGGTTTTGAGCCGGTCGCCAAGGACGGCATCCTGCATGAGATGGCTCGGCAGACGCGCCAGGCGGTCGAGGAGGCCGACGTAGTCGTGTTCGTAGTCGATGGCCGCAATGGCCTTGCGCCGCAGGACAAGACGATTGCCGACTATTTGCGCAAGACGGGCCGCCCGATCTTCCTGGTCGTCAACAAAGCCGAGGGCATGAAGTACAGCGCGGTAGCCGCGGACTTCTATGAACTCGGCCTGGGCGACCCACGCGCGATCTCCGCCGCACACGGCGACGGCGTCAGCGAGATGATCGCACAGGCGCTCACCGTCGCCTATGCGAATCGTGCGCCGCACGACGAAGCGCGCGCGGACCACGGCGTGAAAATCGCCATCGTTGGCCGGCCCAATGTCGGTAAGTCGACATTGGTCAATGCGTTGCTCGGCGAGGAGCGCGTCATTGCGTTCGACCTGCCCGGCACGACGCGCGATTCGATCTATATCGACTTCGAGCGTCAGGGCCGCCAGTACACGCTGATCGACACGGCCGGGCTGCGCAAGCGTGGCAAGGTGTTCGAGGCGGTCGAGAAGTTCTCGGTGGTCAAGACGCTGCAATCGATTGCCGACGCCAACGTAGTGATTCTGCTGCTCGACGCACGGCAGGATATCTCGGAGCAAGACGCGCATATTGCCGGTTTTGTCGTCGAACAGGGCCGCGCGCTCGTGATCGGCGTGAACAAATGGGACGGCCTGGATGAACACGTACGCGAGCGTACCAAGGCCGATTTGGCTCGCAAGCTCAAATTCCTCGACTTCGCGAAGTCACATTACATTTCGGCGGCGGAAAAAACGGGGATCGGTGCGTTGATGCGCTCGGTGGATGCCGCCTACGCGGCCGCGATGGCCAAGCTGCCGACGCCCAAGCTTACGCGGGCGCTGATCGACGCCGTGCAATTCCAGCAGCCGCGGCGCCGCGGTCCGATCCGACCAAAGCTGCGTTATGCGCACCAAGGGGGGCAGAATCCGCCGATCATTGTGATCCACGGCAATGCGTTGGATGCGATCACCGATACGTATAAACGTTACCTCGAAGGCCGGTTTCGCGAAACTTTTGGCCTCGCCGGCACTCCATTGCGCATAGAGTTTCGTTCGAGCCGGAACCCCTATGCCGATAAAGACTAATATGTCGCGACGGTTTGGCCGGCAACTTTACGGCCTTGAAAATTCGGCTATAGTGTAGCGATTGGCGGCGTTTTCTTTTTCTCGTCGCCGATATTATTAACCTGCAAAAACAACTCGGAGTTTGCTATGAGCAACAAAGGGCAACTGTTACAAGACCCGTTTCTGAACGCACTGCGCAAGGAGCATGTGCCGGTGTCGATTTATCTCGTCAACGGTATCAAGCTGCAAGGCAATATCGAGTCGTTCGACCAATATGTCGTGTTGCTCCGCAATACTGTTACGCAAATGGTGTACAAGCACGCGATCTCGACCGTTGTGCCTGCACGCCCGGTGAACTTCCATCCCGATTCGGAAGGGGCCTAATCCGATTGTCCGGCGGGCGCAGCCAGCCGGCTTGACGCCTGTCCTCCACGCTAACTGTTTCATCGATTTGATCAACGCAGCGCTTGTCAGCATAGATTTCGGAAAGATCGATTTTCAGGCCAGTCTTGAAGAACTGAGCCTGCTCGCCACTAGTGCCGGCGCTCATCCAGTGTTGACGCTGACGGGCCGGCGCTCGAGCCCGGATGCCGCGCATTTCATCGGCAGCGGCAAGGTCGAGGAGCTTCGACTTGGCGCGCAGGCCAACGACGTCGATATCGTCATTTTCAACCACGCATTGTCACCTGCGCAGCAGCGCAACCTGGAGCGTGCGATCGAGCGGCGTGTTGTCGATCGCACTAGCCTGATTCTCGATATCTTCGCGCAACGCGCGCGCAGCCATGAAGGCAAGCTGCAGGTGGAACTGGCGCAGTTACAATACCTGTCCACGCGCCTGGTTCGAGCGTGGACGCACTTGGAGCGGCAGAAAGGCGGGATCGGCTTGCGTGGCCCAGGTGAGACGCAGCTGGAAACTGACCGGCGATTGATCGGTGAACGCATCAAGATGTTGCGCGGCAAGTTGCGCAAGCTGCAGCGTCAGCACGGCACGCAGCGTCGTCAGCGTGAGCGCAATCGCACGCTGTCGGTGTCGTTGGTCGGCTACACGAACGCCGGCAAGTCAACGCTGTTCAACGCGCTGACCAAGGCGCAAGCCTATGCGGCTGACCAGTTGTTTGCGACACTGGATACGACGTCGCGCCGCGTCTATCTGCGCGAAGCGGGCAGTGTCGTGGTTTCCGACACGGTCGGCTTCATCCGAGACTTGCCGCACCCATTGGTTGCGGCGTTTCGCGCAACGCTAGAGGAAACCGTGCATGCGGACCTGCTGCTGC
The DNA here is from genome assembly GCF_021498065.1 of Mycetohabitans sp. B3. NCBI lineage: Bacteria > Pseudomonadati > Pseudomonadota > Betaproteobacteria > Burkholderiales > Burkholderiaceae > Mycetohabitans > Mycetohabitans sp. B3. The sequence continues at coordinate 32,046 of NZ_JAHLKN010000019.1, forward strand.
ATGTCGTCGATGCGTCCAGCGCGGTGCGCGCAGATCAGATCGAGCAGGTCAACGACGTGTTGCGCGAGATCGGCGCGGCCTCGATTCCGCAGATTCTCGTGTTTAACAAGATCGACCAGGTGCCTGAGTTGGCAAGCCGGGCCGATCGGGTTGAAAGGAACGAGTATGGTAATATCACGCGCGTCTTTTTGAGTGCGCGAACCGGTCAGGGACTCGACGCGTTGCGTGACGCGGTGGCCGAGGTGGCGCTCGGTGCGCAGGCGTTCAAGCGTGACCCGGACGGCATGGGCGCCGACGATCACGACCCGCGTCGCGACGCCGATGGTTCACACTCGGACGAGGCCGGGTCGACGGCCGGCGTCAATGCATCCGACGACGAGCGCGTTCGCCAGGCGAGCCGCAGCGTCCACCAACAGCGTATCTGACAACTGCATTCCGCAATAACCGGCTGTGACATGGTGAACGACAAGAATATCCGAAGTACGTGGCAGCGCGCGCGTGCCGTCTTTTCAATCAATGATCCGCGCTGGGGCAGGGGCCAGGGGGGCAACGACGCGTCCCGGCGTCCGCAGGATCAGCGCAATAGTGGCAAGGACGGCCAGGAAGGTCCGCCCGACCTGGACGAGTTGTGGCGCGATTTCAATCGCCGGATCAACCGGCTGTTCGGTCGCAAGGGCGGCGGCGACGGCGGCAGCCCAGGTCCAGCGAATTTGGGTAACGGCCGCGGCGGGCATCTGGGGCTGGGGCTTGTCGTCGGCGTGCTGGTTGCGATCTACCTAGCCAGCGGCGTCTATATCGTGCAGGAAGGGCAGGCCGGTGTCGTGCTGCAGTTCGGCAAGTACAAGTACACGACCGGCTCGGGGATCCAGTGGCGGTTGCCGTATCCCTTCCAGAGCAATGAGATCGTCAACATGTCGCAGGTGCGCTCGGTCGAGATCGGCCGCGACAACATGATCCGTTCGACGAATCTGAAGGATATGTCAATGCTGACCAAGGACGAGAACATCATCGATGTGCGTTTCGCGGTCCAGTATCGCGTGAAGGATCCGGCCGCGTTCTTGTTCCACAACGTCGATGCGGAAGGTACGGTGACGCAGGCCGCCGAGACCGCAGTGCGCGAAATCGTCGGCAAGAACACGATGGATTACGTGCTGTATGAGGGACGCGAGCAGGTCGCGCTGCAATTGTCGCAGCAGATCCAGCGGATCCTGGACCAGTACAAGACGGGCATTATCGTGAGCAGCGTGACAATGCAGAACGTGCAGCCGCCGCAGCAGGTGCAATCGGCGTTTGACGACGCAGTGAAGGCCGGGCAGGATCGCGAGCGGGCGAAGAATGAGGCGCTGGCCTATGCGAACAACGTGGTGCCGCTCGCGCAGGGCACCGCCGCGCGGATGGTGGCGGACGCGCACGGTTATCGCGCGCGCGTGGTGGCCCAAGCTGAGGGTGACGCCGCACGCTTTAAGCAAGTGCAAGCCGAGTACGCGAAGGCGCCAGCCGTCACGCGTGAACGAATGTATCTGGACACGATGCAACAAATCTACTCGAACGCAACGAAGGTGATCGTGGACAGCAAAGCCAGTAGCAACCTGCTGTACCTGCCGCTGGACAAGGTCATGGCACAGCATCGCGCCCGTCCGCAAGTTGGCGCGAGCCCGGGGGCTACGGACAACGGCGGGCAGGGCGGGGCGTCGCCGGCCGGCAGCTCGGCTGGTGGGCCGGCCGTGCCAGCGCAAGTGATGCCGGGTGCGTCTGTCGGCGATGACGCGAGCCGTTCCCGAGACCTGTTTCGCAGTCGCGGCCGCGACGACGGTCAATAAGAGGGGCAGGTCATGAATCGAATCATCACCCTCGTCGTTGCCGTGCTTGTCGTATTGTTCGTCGGCTCCTCGATGATCTTTGTCGTGGACCAACGCAAGTACGCGATCGTGTTCGCGTTCGGTGAAGTCAAGCAGATCATCTCGGCGCCCGGACTGCATTTGAAGGCGCCGCCGCCGTTCCAGAACGTGATCTACATGGATAAGCGCATCCAGACGATCGACAATCCGGAAGCGGACCGCTACATCACCGCGGAAAAGAAGAACCTGCTGGTCGACCTATTCGTCAAATGGCGGATTGTCGATCCGCGCAAGTTCTACATCAGTTTCCGCGGCGACGCATCACTCGCGCAGGACCGATTGACCCAGGTCATCCGCGCGGCGCTGAATGAGGAGTTCACGAAACGCACGGTCTCGGAGGTGGTCTCCAACGAGCGCGAGGTCGTGATGCAGGCGGTGCGCAAGAAGGTCGAGCGCGACGCATCGAACCTGGGCATCGACATCGTCGACGTGCGGCTGCGCCGCGTCGATTTGCTCGAGAACATTAGCGAATCGGTCTACCAGCGGATGAAGGCGGAGCGCCAGCAAGTCGCCAACGAGCAGCGCTCGACGGGTGCCGCCGAGGCCGAACGCATTCGTGCCGATGCAGACAAGCAGCGCGAAGTGGTGATCGCCGAGGCGTACAAGCAGGCGCAGGAGATCAAAGGGGACGGCGATGCCAAGGCTGCGGCGATCTATGCGAATGCATTCGGCCGTGACCCGCAATTCTATGCGTTCTACCAAAGCCTGGAGGCCTATCGGCGCAGCATTGGCAACGGGGACATAGTGGTTGCGGATCCAAACAGCGAATTCTTCCGCTTCATGAAAAATCCCGTCGGCGCGGCGGTGGGCGGTGCTGCGGCCACGCCTGCCGCGCCGGGTCGCAGGCACTAGGCGCACGAGCGCCGCGCGGGCATGCGGCGCGTGTGCCCGCGCGAAAAAAAGAAGCAGGCCCATGGCCGCCACACTCTTGCTCGCCATTGCGCTGATGCTGATCATCGAAGGGATTTTCCCATTCGTGTCGCCGACGTTGTGGCTGGATACGTTTCGTAAAATAACGCAACTGCCGCCGGCACAGGTGCGGCTCGGCGGGCTGATCGCAATCGGTCTTGGGTTGCTCCTGCTGATGCTGGCGGGCTAATTGCGCCGCGCTGCGTCGCGCCACTGGACTTAAGCTGATGCCGACCTGGTTATTGCCTGAGAATATCGCCGACGTGTTGCCCTCCGAGGCACGCAAGCTCGAAGAGTTGCGTCGCGTGCTGCTCGACCGTTTCCGTTCGTATGGCTACGAGATGGTCATGCCGCCGCTGCTTGAATACCTTGAGTCATTGCTGACGGGCAGCGGCAGCGACCTAGCGTTGCGCACGTTCAAGCTGGTCGACCAGTTGTCCGGCCACACGCTGGGGTTGCGCGCGGACATCACGCCGCAGGTGTCGCGTATCGACGCGCACTTGCTGAACCGGCAGGGCGTCACGCGGCTATGCTATGCGGGGCACGTGTTGCACACGCGCCCCCGCGGCCTGCATGCGACGCGCGAGCAGATCCAGATCGGGGCCGAAATCTACGGACATGCGGGCTTGGAGGCGGATGTCGAGATCCAGCAACTGATGCTCGATAGCCTGCGGCTCGCCGGGCTCGGGCCGGTGCGACTGGACCTGTGCCATGCGGGTGTGCTGGCTGCGCTGCTGGGCGCCGACGAGCGCGCACTCGGGCTGGGCCCTGCGCTGTATGCGGCGTTGGCCGGCAAGGATGTGCCCCGGCTGGACGAGCTTACGCGCGAGCTGGCGAAGCCGGTGCGCGACGCGCTGCTCGCGTTGCCGATGCTGTACGGTGATGCGTCGGTGATCGACGAGGCGCGCGAGCGGCTTCCCGCATGGCCGGCGCTCACGCGCGCGCTCGATGAGCTTGCGTTTCTTATCGCACAGATCGGCGATGCGCACGTGGCGATTGACTTGGCCGACCTGCGCGGCTACGCGTATCACAGCGGTGTGATGTTTTGCGCGTATGTCGATGGCGTGCCGAACGCCGTGGCACGCGGTGGGCGCTATGATCATGTCGGCCTTGCGTACGGGCGGGCGCGGGCGGCAACCGGCTTTTCGCTGGACTTGCGCGAGGTGGCACGGATTTCGCCGCGGCAGGCTCGCTCCAGTGCCATTCTGGCTCCGTGGAATCACGACGCGGCGTTGCGGGCCACCGTGGCGACTCTGCGCGACAGCGGCGAGACGGTGATCCAGGCGTTGCCCGGCCACGAACATACGCTGGACGAATTCGCTTGCGACCGCGTGCTTGTGCAGCGTGGCGACGCGTGGACCGTCGAGCCGCGCTGAAGACGTCGCACGTGCCGGCTGCCTAAAAAAACGGCAGTCGTGTGCACGAACCTAGGTAGAATACGTTTTTAACCAGCTCAAGTAACACCATGTCCGCCAGCGTAGCTCAATCAGGTCAAGCGGCAGCCCAGTCCGGACGCAATGTCGTCGTGGTCGGCACCCAGTGGGGTGACGAAGGAAAGGGCAAGATCGTCGACTGGCTCACCGATCATTCCCAAGGCGTCGTGCGCTTTCAAGGTGGGCACAACGCGGGCCATACGCTGATCATCGGCGGCAAGAAAACCATCCTGCGGTTGATCCCATCGGGCATCATGCGCGATGGCGTCGCATGCTACATCGGCAACGGCGTCGTGCTGTCGCCGCAAGCGCTGTTCAAGGAGATTGGCGAGCTCGAGGATGCCGGCGTCGACGTGCGCAACCGGTTGTTCATCTCCGAAGCGGCCACGCTGATCCTACCGTATCATATTGCGATCGATCAGGCGCGCGAGGCGCGGCGCGGCGCCGGCAAGATCGGCACCACCGGGCGCGGCATCGGGCCGGCGTACGAGGACAAATTTGGCCGGCGCGCGCTACGCGTGCATGACCTATTCGACGCGGCGACGTTCGCGGACCGGTTGCGTGAGAACCTCGATTTCCATAATTTCGTGCTCACGCAATACCTGGGCGCGCAGGCGGTCGACTTCCAGCAAACGCTGGATACGATGCTCGGCTACGCGGACCGGCTCGCGCCGATGATCACCGATGTGTCACGGCGGTTGTATGACGAGAACAACGCCGGACGCAACCTGCTGTTCGAAGGCGCGCAAGGCACGTTGCTGGACATTGACCACGGTACGTATCCGTTCGTCACGTCGAGCAATTGCGTCGCAGGTGCCGCGGCGGCCGGCGCCGGCATTGGCCCGCACAAGCTTAACTACGTCCTCGGGATCACGAAGGCCTATTGCACGCGCGTGGGCGCCGGGCCGTTCCCGAGCGAGCTGTACGACACGGACAATCCGCAACGTCAGGACCCGGTCGGTTTGACGCTGGCCAACGTCGGCAAGGAATTCGGTTCGGTGACGGGCCGCCCGCGCCGCACCGGCTGGCTCGATGCAGCCGCGCTCAAGCGCTCGATTCAGATCAACGGCGTGACGGGTTTGTGCATCACGAAGCTGGACGTGCTTGATGGGCTTGACGAAGTGCGGCTGTGCACTGGCTACAGGATTGATGGCCGGGACGTGGACATCCTGCCGCGCGGCGCGACGCAAGTGAGCCGCTGTGAACCTGTGTACGAGACGTTCCCCGGCTGGAAGGCGAGCACGATCGGCATCAACGCCTGGGATGCGCTGCCTGCCAATGCGCGCGCGTATCTGACGCGACTGCAGCAAGTGGCCGGCGTGCCAATCGATATGGTATCGACCGGTCCGGATCGCGACGAGACGATCCTGCTGCGTCATCCGTTCAAGGCTTGATGGTACTGCGCGATCCCGATTTTCCTATGATGAAAGAAATAAGTTCGGACCCGCGCAACGACGAACAGCACCTGTGGGTCGGCTGGGACGATTATCATCGGCTGATCGAGCGGCTTGCGTTGAGCGTGCACGAGTCGGGTTGGAAGTTCGACAAGATTTTGTGCCTGGCGCGTGGTGGGTTGCGCGTCGGCGACCAGTTGTCGCGGATCTATGACTTGCCGCTGGCCATTCTTGCCACGAGTTCGTATCGCGAGGCTGCGGGCACGCAGCAGGGCGATCTCGATATCGCGCGGTACATCACGATGACGCGCGGCGAGTTGTCCGGCAATGTGTTGCTGGTGGACGATCTCGTCGATTCGGGGGTCACGCTGGCGCGCGTGCAGGAGCATTTGAAGGAGCGGTATCCGGCTATTACGGCGGTGCGCTCGGCGGTACTATGGTACAAGGCATGCTCGAAGGTGAAGCCGGATTACTTCGTCCAGCACCTGCCGACCAATCCGTGGATCCATCAGCCGTTCGAAGAATGGGACACGGTGCGTCCGCACAACCTGGCCGCGTGGATCAAGCGCGGCACCGGCGGTACTGCGCCGGCAGCGTGATTTGCGCCAGGTGACGGTATCGACAATGGACGAACATAAGGCGGCTGCTTCTGGCAGCCGCTTTTTTATCGTCGAGGGGCGCGGCGCGCGGTCTGTCCCGTAGTCAATCGCAATCGCAATCGGAACGGCGCCGCAAGCTTCCGTGGTGGGACAACAACATCGCATGCCCCGGCTTACTCCTTGAGTCTGCATGGATAGAATATCGTCTCGTTTTCGCGACACGACGCCCGACATGACGAATGCTCTCCACAGTCATCCAATCCGTATCCAACCGTTGCCCGCCTTGGCGGTGGCCGCAATCGGCGTCGTGTTCGGCGATATCGGCACCAGTCCACTGTATGCGCTGAAGGAGGCTTTCAGTCCGCAGCACGGTATCGCGTTGACGCCAGAGAGCATCCTCGGCGTGATCTCGCTGCTATTCTGGGCGATTGTCATCGTGGTGTCGTTGAAATACGTACTTTTCGTGATGCGGGCCGACAACGATGGCGAGGGCGGCGTGCTCGCGCTGATGGCGCTTGCGTTGCGCGGGTTTCCGCGCGACGGCAAGTGGATCGGCGTGCTGATGGCCCTCGGCATCTTTGGCGCCTGCATGTTCTATGGCGATGCGGTGATCACGCCGGCGATCTCGGTGATGTCCGCAGTCGAGGGGTTGGAAATCGCCGCGCCATCGCTCGCGCAATATGTGCTGCCGATCACGCTGCTAATTCTGATCGCGCTGTTCATGCTGCAGAAGCATGGCACTGAGGTCGTGGGGCGGTTGTTCGGGCCTGTGATGATCGTCTGGTTCGTTACGCTTGCGCTGCTGGGCCTGTACCATATCGCCACCGCGCCTCGTGTGATTGCGGCGCTCAATCCATGGTATGCGATACGCTTCATGCACGACCATGCGGTGCAGGCGTATCACGTGCTCGGCTCGGTGTTCCTCGTGCTCACCGGCGCCGAGGCGCTGTACGCGGACATGGGGCATTTCGGCGCAAAACCGATTCGTGTCGCGTGGTATGGGATGGTGATGCCTGCGCTGGTGCTGAATTATTTCGGACAGGGCGCGTTGTTGCTCAGTGATCCGACCGCAATCCAGAATCCGTTCTATCTGCTCGCGCCGGACTGGGCACTGCTGCCGTTGGTGGTGCTTGCCACGGCGGCCACCGTGATCGCGTCGCAGGCGGTGATCTCCGGCGCATTCTCGCTGACCAGCCAAGCGATCCAGCTTGGCTACGTGCCGCGGATGAAGATCCAGCACACGTCCGCGAGCGCGATTGGGCAGATCTACATCCCGATCGTGAACTGGCTGCTGCTGTTTGTAATCCTCATTATTGTGCTGGGTTTCAAGAGTTCGGACAATCTTGCGGCGGCCTACGGGATCGCGGTCACCACGACCATGGTGATCACGACGATACTCGCGTGTGTCGTGATGGTGCGCGTTTGGAACTGGAACAAGCTGTGGGTGGCGACGATCATTCTGGGCTTTATCACGGTTGACCTGTCGTTCTTCGGTGCGAACCTACTGAAGTTGCGCGAGGGCGGCTGGCTGCCATTGCTGATTGGCGCATTCCTGTTCTTCCTGTTGACCACTTGGTACAAGGGCCGGCAGATCGTCAAGGAGCGCACCGCGGCCGACGGTATTCCACTGATGCCATTCGTGCAGGGGCTGCTTGCCCATCCGCCGCATCGCGTGTCGGGTTCGGCCATTTACCTGACCGGCAACGATACGCTGGTGCCGGTCAGCTTGCTGCATAACCTAAAGCACAATAAGGTATTGCACGAGCGCACGATTTTCATGACGTTCATCACGCTGGATATACCGTATGTTGATGACCATCGGCGCATTGACATCAAGGAGCTCGGCGGCGGGCTATACCTGGTGCGTGCGACGTACGGTTTTAACGAGACACCGGACCTAAATGGTGTGCTTAAGCTGCTCGAGCAACAGGAAAACATGTCGTTCGACTTGATGGATACGTCGTTCTTCCTTGCCCGGGAAACTGTCGTGCCGACGCAATTGCCGGGCATGTCGGTGTGGCGCGAGCGGATTTTTGCCTGGATGCACCAGAACGCCGCGAAGCCTACTGACTTTTTCAGCATCCCGGCCAATCGGGTCGTCGAGCTCGGCACAAAGATCGAGATTTGATTGGCCTGCCCCCACCGCGTGCTATCACCTGTCACTGTACTTCAGCAGCCGCGCAGTGCAGCGCACGTTACCGCAGCCGCCGCCTCCGTCAGCGCAGTTTGAGCTTGGCGAACGCGGCTGCCATCGCGCTTTGCGGTTCCGTCTCCCGGCTGCGTCCGCCGCGGCCCTGACCGCCGCGTCCACCGATATCCTGGTCACGCGATGCTGCGCTGCCCGTGCCGGCCCCGCCTGCCGTGGCGTCGTCTGACAGACGCATTGTCAGCGAGATGCGCTGCCGTTTCAGGTCTACCTCGAGGACCTTAACGGTGACAACCTGGCCCGCTTTGACGACCTCGTGCGGGTCCTTCACGAACTTCGTTGACATCGCGGACACGTGCACGAGCCCATCCTGGTGCACGCCAATATCGATGAACGCGCCGAATGCCGCGACGTTGGTGACCACGCCTTCGAGAATCATCCCGGGCGACAGGTCGGCAAGCGTCTCGACGCCTTCGCGGAACGTCGCAGTCTTGAACTCGGGCCGTGGGTCGCGCCCCGGCTTTTCGAGTTCGCCCAGGATGTCTCGCACGGTGGGCAAGCCAAAGCGTTCGTCGACGAACTCGGCTGCGGACAGCTTTGACAGCACGTCACGATTGCCCATCACATCGGACACCGACTTATTGATCTTCGCGAGGATGCGCTCGACCACCGGATAGGCCTCTGGGTGCACTGCCGAGCGGTCTAGCGGGTTCTCACCAGGATTGATGCGCAGGAAGCCGGCCGCCTGCTCGAAGGTCTTGTCGCCCAGGCGCGGCACCTTTTTCAAGTGCTCCCGGGATGGGAAGGGGCCATGGGTGTCGCGATACTCGACGATGTTACGTGCGAGTGTTGCGTTCAGGCCAGATACCCGGGCAAGCAGCGCAATCGATGCGGTGTTCGCGTCCACGCCCACCGCGTTGACGCAATCCTCGACGACCGCATCCAGCGTGCGTGCCAATTCTCGCTGATTGACGTCATGTTGGTATTGGCCCACACCAATTGCCTTCGGCTCGATCTTCACCAGCTCGGCGAGCGGATCCTGTAGGCGGCGCGCGATCGAGACCGCACCGCGCAGCGATACGTCCAGTTCGGGGAATTCCTTCGCCGCCAGTTCCGACGCCGAGTATACTGACGCGCCCGCCTCGGAGACGACGATTTTTTGCAGCTTCAGTTCAGGGTGTCGTGCGATCAGCTCGCTGGCCAGCTTGTCGGTTTCGCGTGATGCGGTGCCGTTGCCGATGCTGATCAGCTCAGCCTGCGTCGCTTGGGCGAGCCGCGCGAGCCGAGCCAGCGACCCGTCCCAATCGCGGCGCGGTTCATGTGGATAAATCGTATCGGTGGCCAGCAGCTTGCCGGTGCGGTCGACTACTGCCACCTTGACGCCGGTGCGTAGCCCCGGGTCCAACCCGATCACCGCCCTGGGGCCAGCCGGCGCGGCCAGCAATAGGTCCTTTAAGTTTCGCGCGAACACATTGATCGCTTCGTGCTCGGCGCGCTCGCGCAACTGGGTCAGCAGGTCGTTTTCCAAATGCGGTTGCACCTTCACGCGCCAGCACCAGCGGCACACGTCGCCGAGCCACTTGTCGGCCGGCCGCCCTTGGTTGGCAATGCCGAAATGGCGCGCAATCATCGCTTCGCCAGGATGCGGCACTTGTGCATCGAGTTCCTCGCCTAGGCCAAGCTTGACGAACAGCACGCCGGCATTGCGGCCTCGGAACAGCGCGAGCGCGCGGTGCGACGGCACCGTCTTGATCGGCTCCGCGTAATCGTAGTAATCGCGGAATTTCTCGCCTTCCTCTTTTTCCTTGCCCTCGACGACAGTGGAGATCACTAAGCCCTGGTTCCACAGATAGTCGCGCAGTCGGCCCAGCAACTCGGCGGTTTCACCGAACTGTTCGGACAGGATGTCGCGCGCGCCGTCCAATGCTGCCTTGAGGTTGGCAATGCCTTTGTCGGCATCGACGAAGCGGGCGGCTTGCGCTTGCGGATCGCGCGTCGGATCCGCGAGCAACGCATCTGCCAGAGGCTGCAACCCCGCTTCGCGCGCGATTTGCGCCCGGGTGCGACGCTTGGGCTTGTATGGCAGATAGAGATCCTCGAGCGTTTGTTTCGCGTCAGCAGCTAGAATCGCGGTGCGCAATTCATCAGTCAGCTTACCCTGCTCGTCAATGCTTTGCAGAATCGCCGCGCGACGATCCTCCATTTCGCGCAGGTACAGCAGCCGCTCCTCGAGCAAGCGCAGTTGCGTGTCGTCCAAGTTGCCGGTGACTTCCTTACGGTAGCGCGCGATGAACGGAACCGTTGATCCTTCGTCAAGCAGTTGTACGGCGGCGGCGACCTGCCGTGGCTGGACATTCAACTCGGTGGCGATGCGCTGTACGATTTTCAGTGCTACGTTGTCCGTCATGGATGAGGCTTGTGCGGGTTCGAGCCGGGCATTTTGCCATAAGCGCGATGCGGGCCGGTCGTGACACCAGACCGCGATGATAGAATTCCGACATGTACGACCGCCTACCGACGTCCTCCCCTGTACCGCGCCAGCGCGCTCGCGAATCGATGCCGCTCAGCGGGTTCCTATCTTCTTCGCGGTCGCACCGTCACGCGGCGGCGGTAACCCATACTGCGCGACGCGAGCGGGCGTGGCCGCTGGCTGGATGGCTGCTTGCGTGGGTGGCCAGCATTGTGCCGGCTGCGCCATTGTATGCGCAGACCATGATGTTGCCGATGTCCGACGCCAGCGATGGCGTGGCTGCGACGACGGGCGTTGAGGCGGGGGTGTCGGCGATGCCAGTTATCGCGCCACAGGAGCCTTCGGCACTCTTGCATGCGACGGATGATGGCCGCGCGGGCGCACGTGCAGCGGTTGCTGGCAGCGCCGACGCGCAGGCCGCGGATCGGGATGGTGCCGATGGGCGTGCGCAAGATGCCTCGTTCGGTGCTCGGCAGGCGCAGCTCGATCGCCGCAGCGAGCTCAACTGGTACGAGTATGGTGTCGCGAAGCACAACTGCTACAGCGCCATCCTGGTCAACCATTGTCTAGAGAAGGCGCGCGACCGAATGATTGCGAACAAAATGCTGATTCGCGACGAGCAAAATGCGCTCGACAACGAGCGCCGGGCCGCGCATGCGCGACAACGCGACGAGCAGGCTGCGCTCAAGCGCGAGGCGCACGCGCGCGAGGCACCTCAACGCGCGGCGCGTGAGCGCGAGAACGAGCAGTCATACGAAGAGAAGCAGCGCCAGCATGCGATCGATGAGGCGCGACGTAACGCGCAAGCGCCACAGCGCGAGGCGAACCAGCGCGCGTACGATCAGAAGCAGGTGGACTACCAACGCAAGCTGGAGCAGGCGCGGCAGCAGGCTGCCCAGGATGCGCAGCAACGGGCAGACAATGCGCGCAAGTTCCAGCAGAAGCAGCAGCGCGCGGCGCAGCATGCGCAGGACGTACGCGAGCGCCAGGCCCGCGCCGCGCGCAAGCAGGGCGCTTCCACGCCGGACGCCGCGTCGGCAGCCTCCGGCACGGGCGGATAGTAGGGCCGCAGGCCCGGTTGGCGGACAAATGCCCAAGTTTTGCGTCAACCGCAGTAGAATCATGGTAAAGCGACTTTATTTCGGGTGCCGACGTCACAGGTGTGACGGCTCCAGATCGATCCGGAGGAAAAGGTCATGCAGCATGCATATGACGCTGACACGGTGGCAATCCAGAGCCAGATTGCTCGACTTCAGGATGAGCATCATGACCTGGACTGTCTGGTCAATCGGGTGGCTAGTGTGCCCGGCATGAGCGACCTCGAGCTGCAGCGGCTAAAAAAGCGCAAGCTGAAGGTCAAAGACACGATTACGCTGTTGCAGTTACAGCTGGGGCCAGATACCCATCATTGATGCAGCGCGGCGGCTCCCGCCGCGTTCGCGCGACACGCCGGTAGGCGTGCGCTGGCACGGCGCCACACCGACTTTGCAGGAATTGCCGCATTGACCTCCACGCCTGAATTGCGTCCGCGCGAACCGGATAGTTCGCCCTCGATCGATGGTGCGTCGGCTGCGCCGACGCTGACCCCGGACGGACTCACTGTTGCTCCGCGCCGGCTCGCCGAACTCGACGCGATCTTCGCTGCGGACGGTGTGTTGGCCCGTCATATCGACGGCTATCGGCCGCGTGAAGCGCAACTGCGCATGGCGCAAGCGGTCGCGGCGGCGATCGATGCGACAGGCCGCCTGCCGGATGCCGGTGCGCTTGCGCTGGCCCATACTGAACGTCCATCGCGGCGGCTCAGCGCGCAGCGCGGCGAGCGGCGCGCTGAGCCGGGCGCCGCGCCTGCCGGTGCCGCGTCGTGCGACGCGGAGGCTACAGCGGGCGACAATACGCTGATCGTCGAGGCCGGTACCGGCACTGGTAAGACCTTCGCGTATCTCGTGCCCGCGATGCTGTGGGGGGGCAAGGTGATCGTGTCCACTGGCACTAAGCATTTGCAGGACCAGCTGTTCCAGCGCGACATTCCGACAGTGCGCGACGCGCTCGCGGTTCCCGTATCGATCGCGATGCTCAAGGGGCGCGCGAACTATCTGTGTCACTATTACCTGGCGCGCACTGCCGACAACGGCCGGTTGCCGTCGCGGCAGGACGCCGCGCATTTACAGGAAATCGTGCGCTTCGCGAAGGTCACGCGCAGTGGTGACAAGGCCGAGTTGGCTAGCGTGCCGGAAAACGCGCCGGTGTGGTCACTGGTGACGTCCACACGCGACAATTGCCTATCGCAGGAGTGCCCGCATTACAAGGACTGCTTTGTGATGCAGGCGCGTCGCGATGCGCAGCAGGCTGATCTCGTGGTGGTCAATCACCATCTGTTCTTTGCCGACATCATGCTGCGCGACACCGGCATGGCGGAGTTGCTGCCCAGCGCGAACACGATTATCTTCGACGAGGCGCACCAACTGCCCGAGACCGCGACACTGTTTTTCGGCGAGACGTTGTCTACCGCGCAATTGCTCGAACTGGCCCGCGATAGCGTCGCCGAAGGCCTGCTCAACGCGCGCGATGCAGTTGAATGGACGCGGCTTGGCGCGACGCTGGAGCGTGCGGCGCGCGACGTCAGGCTCGCGTTTAAGCAGGATTCGCTACGCATCTCGCAGTCGCAACTCGGCAACGAGCATCCGCTGTTCGACGCGCTCGTCGGCGTCGAAGCGGCGCTCGACGAATTGATCGCGGCGCTCACGCAGCAAGCCGAACGCGCGGAGCCGCTGGCCAATTGCCTGCGGCGCGCCCGAGAACTGCGGCAGATGCTCGATGGCTGGTGCGGGCCGAGCAATGCGCCGGCGCAAGTCGCGCCATCTGCGGGCTCGCGGCAGGGCACGCCATTGGGCGCAGCGCGGCAGCGCGGCGACGTTGCATCGGCATCAGGATCCGCTTCGGGATCGGTGCCACCCGACGACGCGGGCCAATTCGGCGACGAGAGGGTGCGCTGGGTGGAAGTATTTTCCCACACGGTACAATTGCATCAGACACCGCTGTCTGTCGCTCCGATATTCGCGAAGCAGCGCGCGGGCACGCCTCGCGCGTGGATCTTTACGTCCGCGACGTTGTCCGTGCGGGGCGATTTTAACCACTACGCCACGCAAATGGGCCTGAACGCGCGTCGCTCGATGACGCTGTCCAGCCCGTTCGACTATCCCAATCAGGCATTACTGTACGTGCCGCGCAATTTGCCGCAGCCGTCATCGCCGTATTTTACGGACGCGGTGTGTGATGCGGCGCTGCCGGCGATCGAGGCGTCCGGCGGCGGCGTGTTCGTACTATGCACGACACTGCGGGCGGTCGACCGGATGGCCGCGCGATTGCGCGACGCAATCCTCGCGCGGGGATGGTCGTATCCGTTGCTGGTGCAAGGCGAGGCCAGCCGCACCGAGTTGCTAGACCGTTTCCGTCAATACGGCAACGCGCTCCTGGTGGGCAGCCAGAGCTTCTGGGAGGGCGTGGACGTGCGTGGCGACGCGTTGTCGCTGGTGGTCATCGATAAGCTGCCGTTTGCGCCGCCCGACGACCCGGTATTGGCCGCGCGGCTGGACGCATTGACGCGCAAGGGGCTGAGCCCGTTCGCGGTGCACCAGTTGCCGCAGGCAGTGATCACGCTGAAACAGGGCGCCGGCAGGTTGATCCGTGCCGAAACCGATCGCGGTGTGCTGATGATCTGCGATCCGCGCTTGGTCGACAAGCCGTACGGCAAACGCATCTGGCAAAGCCTGCCCCCGTTCTGTCGCACCCGCGAGATCGATGTGGTACGGACCTTTTTTATCGGCTCGGCGCCAGCGAATCCGTCCGTCGATTCACACCCGGTGCCCCAGTTGGCGTGACGGTCGCGGGCATCGCGCGGACATGAAAAGCCCAGCGTAAGCCAGGCGATGCGACGACAGGCATGGCGCGGCGTGGCGTGGCGCCACGCGGTATCAGAACCGGCGCGTGCGGCCGGCCCGGTTCACCAGAATTGATACCACGGCTTTTCACCCTTGCGCAGTGTGCGGGCGTGACCGGTCACGTATGGGCTGTCCGGAAACGTCGATGTAAGCACGCGCTGGGTATCGTCGGCGAGCTGCGGCTGGTTCAGCGCGCGATACGACAATATCATCACATGCAGCGCATCCTCGGTGGCCGGCGCATTCTTGTATTCCTTCAGCACCATTTGCGCGCGATTGATCGCGGCAACGTACGCGCCGCGCCGATAGTAATAGTCGGCGGTGTGCACTTCGTGCGACGCCAATGCGTTGACGATGTAACGCATGCGTTGTGCGGCGTCCGGCGCGTACTTGCTGCTCGGATACTTCTCGACGACGACGCGAAACGCATCGTACGAGTCACGCAACGCCTTCGGGTCGCGCTCGCTCATGTCCTGACCGGCGAAGCGGCCGAATAGACCCAGGTCGTCGTTGAAGCTGATTAGGCCCTTCAAGTAGTACGCGTATGCGATATCCGGATGGTCGGGGTGCAACTGGATGAAGCGGTCTACCGCTTGTTCGGCCGCCGCTGTTTCATTGTCCTTCCATTGGCAGTATGCGACGTTGATTTGCGCCTGTTGCGCGAAATGACCGAACGGATCGCGCCCCTGCAGCAATTCGAAGTACTTTGAGCACTTGCTCCAGTCACCGGCGGTAAAGGCGTCCTGGGCCTCCGAGTATAATTTCTGATTGGTCCACGCTGCCGTTTCGTCCGTTTTCTCGGGTAGCCCGTGGCAGCCGGCGACGATCGCCGCTGTGATGGTTACGGCAGCGATCCTCAATGTGTTCAGCACTCGCATGTCCAGTGAAGTCCAGATGACTCGTTCAAATGACCGGTCCAGCGCCGGCGTCGATCCGCACGATTATAGCCCAAGCGAAAGCTCGGCCCGCCTCGACGAGCAGGTTGCGCGGGTACCGCCGGCGTTGGCGGGCGAGCGGCTGGACAAGGTCCTTGCGCGACTGTTCCCCGCCTTCTCGCGCAGCCGCCTGCAGACGTGGATCGACGCGGGGCGCGTGACGTTGGACGGCGCACCGGCGCGGCTGCGCCAGCCAGTGCCGCCGGGTGCGACCGTGCGGCTTGTGCCGGACCTGCTACCGCAAGCGCTGGCGTTCGCGCCGGAGCCGGTGCCATTGCCAATCGTCTACGAGGACGACACCTTGGTTGTGATCGACAAGCCGGCCGGGCTGGTCGTGCACCCGGCTGCGGGCAATTGGAGTGGCACGCTGCTCAACGGCCTGCTGCATCGCTATCCGGACGCTGCCGGACTGCCGCGTGCGGGCATTGTGCACCGTCTGGACAAGGACACCTCAGGCCTCATGGTGGTCGCGCGGACGTTGGCTGCGCAGACAGATCTGGTCAGGCAGTTGCAGGCGCGCACGGTCAAGCGTCGCTATATTGCGCTTGCCTGGGGCGTGACGCCGCCGAGCGGATGCATCGACGCGCCGATCGGACGGGATCCGCGCGAGCGTACGCGCATGGCGGTGATCGCCGGGGCCGCCGGCAAGGCCGCGCGCACGCACTTCGAGACCGTGGCCAGCGGCGTGTGGGCCGGACAACCGGTATCGAGGCTGCGTTGTGATTTGGAGACCGGGCGCACGCATCAGATCCGCGTACATCTTGCCCATACCGGCCACCCGCTGCTTGGCGACCCGCTGTATGGCCGCGTGCGCAACGCGCGGCAACGGCCCGCGCTGCCCGCCGGCTTCGCACGCCAGGCGCTGCATGCGTGGCGGCTCGCGCTGGTGCACCCGGCCACCCACGCGCCGGTGGCGTGGCGCTCGGCGATGCCGGAGGACCTGGCGCAATTGGCCGCCGCGCTCGGACTGGCGGACACACCCGATGACGAAGCCGCGACAATCGACTTCGCACAGCAACACGCCTACGACGGCGGCAGTGTTGCCGACGATGAAGAGGACGAGTTCGAATGAATCCGATCGGCGCCCCGACGTCCCAACGCTTTGCCGAGTTGACGCTATCCGACTGCATCGTGCCGGACTGGCGCGTGAGCCAGCGCGTGTGTGCGCTGATGACCACGCGCGCCGGCGGCGTGAGCTGCGGCGCATATGGCGTGCTGCGCAATCAGCAATGCGCGCCTGGCGGCCTGAACCTGGGGCTGCATACCGGCGATGACATGGATGCGGTGCGCGAGAACCGTCGCCGCGTGCTCGCGCTGGTGGGTGCGCACGCCGCCTGGCTCGAGCAGGTGCATGGCACGCGCGTGGTCAGCGCCGACGAAGTGGTCGGGACCGATCTGCTGACAGCCGATGCGCTGGGGCCGAAGGCCGATGCCAGCGTGACCGACCGCGCCGGGGTGGTTTGCGCGATACTGGTGGCCGACTGCATGCCGGTGTTGATTTGCGACGAAGCCGGCCGGGCCGTGGGCGCCGCGCATGCCGGATGGCGCGGGCTCGTCGGCGGCGTGGTCGAGCATACGGTCGGTGCGGTGCGCGCATTGCTCGCGCGCCATGAGCACGCGCCCGGGGTGCTGCACGCGTATCTCGGCCCATCGATCGGTCCATGTGCGTTCGAAGTCGGGGAAGAGGTGCGCGCCGCGTTCCTCGACGCGTCGCTGCCAGACGAGCGTGATGCGACCGATGCGGCGTTCGTCGAGCTGCCCTCGCGTGCTATCGATGACGTTTCACGTGTCGATGACGCCGCCGATGTGCACGGCGATGGCCGATGCAAGTACTTTGGGAATCTTGGCGCACTAGCCCGGCTGAGGCTGGCCCGGGTCGGCGTGCACCATGTGAGCGGGCCCCACGCGTGCACGTTCAGCGATCCTGCGCGTTTCTATTCCTATCGACGGGACCGCACGACGGGCCGCATGGCAGCATTGATCTGGTTGGCCTGACCGTATGTGTGGTGTGGCGGCGGCCCCCACCGCCATACCACACGGCTGCGGTCGCGGTCGCGTGCCGTGGCCTCGGGAAAATGCCGATTAAAAAAATGGCGCAGTGCGGCAAAATCGGTCGTCGTGATTGACACGCGTCGTGCGGGGGAGCAAGAATGCCCGGAGGCAGTCGATCGGCGACGGCCTTGCGGCGCGTTTGCGCGACCGATACACAGCCTGCCTTTGTCACGCTATAAGAGCACCAGTCACTCCATACGGGTATGGCAGACTCATCCAGAACCTCGCAGCCATCCAGCACTGGTGCTTCCTCAGTCGGGGATTCGGCCGGCGATATCCGACCTCTGTTCGACGGCTGGCTGAACGCATGGCGCCAGTTCACGGACCTGGCCACTTGGCCGCAACGAATGACGGCCATGCAGCAGGCCGTGGTCGCACAGCCGGCGGCGTGCGGCGCAGACGAGCGCGCGGGTGGCGCAGAGGACAGCAAGGGCCGCGCCGATCTGCCACACGGCGGCGCAACTGCCGCGCCCATGGCTGGACTGGCCACGTTGTTCGGTCCGGCATGGGCCAGTGCATTCGGTCCCGCGCTGACTGCGTCGCCGTTTGTGTTTGCGCTGCTCCATGCCGCCGGCGGGTTGTCGAATGTGCCGGCCGCGTTGACGAACCCGTTTGCGTCGCTCGGTGCGGTGCCCAGCGTGAGATTCGATCCGCAGCGATTGCAAGCGCTGCAGCATGACTATCTGCACGAGTGCCAGACATTGATCGAGCGCGCGCTGAAATTTACGCCGGGCTCGGCGGACATTGACGCACTGTTTGAGCCGGGCGACCGCCGTTTCAGCGCCGACGAATGGAAGGCGACGCCGACCTACGCGCTGGCGGCGGCGTGGTACCTGCTCAACTCGCGCTATCTGAACAAGCTTGCGGATGCATTGGATGCGGATGCGAAGACGCGCGAGCGGATCCGTTTCGTCGTCGAGCAGTGGATCGCCGCGGCATCGCCAAGCAATTTTCTCGCGCTCAATCCGGAAGCGCAAAAGATGCTGCTCGACACCCAGGGGGAAAGCCTGCGGCAGGGCATCGCGAACTTGTTGGCGGACCTGCAACGCGGCAAGATCTCGCAGACCGACGAATCGCGTTTCGTGGTCGGCAAGAACCTGGCGAGCACCGAAGGCTGGGTCGTGTTCGAGAACGAGTTGATCCAGCTGATCCAATACACGCCACGCACGCCGACGGTCTACGAGCGGCCGCTGCTGGTCGTGCCGCCGTGTATCAACAAATTCTACATTCTGGACTTGCAGCCGGACAATTCGCTGGTGCGCTACGCGCTCGACGAGGGCCACCCCGTGTTTCTGATATCGTGGCGCAATGCGGATGCGTCGATTGCACACAAAACGTGGGACGACTATATCGCCGACGGCGTGCTCGCGGCGATCGATGCTACGCGCGACATTACCGGCCGTGAGCAGCTCAATACGCTCGGCTTCTGCGTCGGTGGCACGCTGCTCGCGACGGCGCTGGCCGTGTGTGCCGCGCGTGGCGAGCGCCCGGCGGCGTCGATGACGCTGCTCACCGCGATGCTGGATTTCGGCGACACCGGTGTGCTCGATGTGTTCGTTGATGAGGCACACGTCGCGATGCGCGAGCAGACGATTGGCGCAAAAGGGGGCGGCGCGCCAGGCCTGATGCGCGGCGTCGAGTTTGCGAACACGTTCTCGTTCATGCGGCCAAACGACCTGGTATGGAACTACGTGGTCGACCATTACCTGAAGGGACGCACGCCGGCACCATTGGACCTGCTGTACTGGAACAGCGATTCAACGAATTTGCCGGGGCCCATGTATGCGCGCTATCTGCGCCAGACGTACTTAGAGAACCGCTTGCGTGTGCCGGGCGGCGTGACGGTGTGCGGGGAGCCGGTGGATCTGACCCAGATCGACGTGCCCACGTTCATCTATGGATCAAGGGACGACCACATCGTGCCGTGGCGCACCGCGTACGCATCGACGTCGCTGCTTAGCGGTCCGCTCAAGTTCGTGCTTGGCGCATCCGGTCACATTGCGGGGGTGATCAATCCGCCGGCCAAGAACAAGCGCAGTTATTGGGCGATCGAAGGGGAAACACGCGCGTTGCCAAATGACACCGAGCAATGGCTCCAGCAATCTACGCAGTGGCCCGGGAGCTGGTGGCCGGAATGGTCGGGGTGGCTGGCGCAGTACGGCGGCAAACGGATCAAGGCGCGAGCGAAGGCCGGCAATGCGACATACCCGCCAATTGAACCCGCGCCGGGCCGTTATGTCCTCGTGCGCGACGTATAAACCTGTCGCGCACGCAATCGGATAAGGGTTTTTAAAAAGGAAAGCGAATGACTGACGTTGTGATCGTGTCCGCCGTCCGTACCGCGGTCGGTAAATTCGGTGGTTCGCTGGCGCGCATTCCCGCGCCCGAGCTTGGTGCAACGGTGATCCGGGCCGCCCTGGAGCGGGCCGGCGTGAAGCCGGAGCAGGTCAGCGATGTGGTTCTCGGGCAGGTGTTGACCGCCGGCTCCGGCCAAAATCCGGCGCGCCAGGCGCTGATCAGGGCCGGGCTGCCCACTGCCGTGCCGGCGATGACAATCAACAAGGTCTGCGGCTCCGGCCTGCAAGCGGTGATGCTGGCCGCCAACGCGGTGATCGCCGGCGACGCGCAGATCGTGGTCGCCGGCGGCCAGGAGAACATGAGTGCCGCGCCGCACGTGCTGCCCGGTTCGCGCGACGGCTTCCGGATGGGAGAGGCGAAGCTGATCGACAGCATGATCGTCGACGGCTTATGGGACGTCTACAACCAGTACCATATGGGCATCACCGCCGAGAACGTCGCGCAGGGGTACGGTATTACGCGCGAGGCACAAGATCAGTTCGCCGCGCTGTCGCAGAACAAGGCCGAAGCTGCGCAGAAGGCCGGCCGCTTTGACGACGAGATCGTGCCGATCGATATTCCGCAGAAGAAGGGCGAGCCGGTGCGCTTTGCGACCGACGAGTTTGTGCGCCACGGCGTGAGCGCAGAGTCGCTGGCCGGGCTCAAGCCGGCGTTTTCAAAGGAGGGCACGGTTACCGCAGCGAACGCATCAGGCATCAATGACGGCGCGGCGGCGCTTGTCGTGATGTCGGCGAAGAAAGCCGAGGCACTCGGCTTGAAGCCGCTGGCCCGGATCAAGGCGTACGCGAGCGCGGGGGTGGACCCGGAGGTGATGGGCATGGGCCCGGTGCCCGCCTCGCGTCGCTGCCTGGAGCGCGCGGGCTGGTCGGTGGCCGACTTGGACCTGATGGAGATCAACGAGGCGTTTGCCGCGCAAGCGCTGGCGGTTCATCAAGAAATGGGTTGGGACGTGTCGAAGGTCAACGTGAATGGCGGCGCGATCGCCATCGGTCATCCGATCGGCGCGTCCGGTGCGCGTATCTTGGTCACCCTGTTGCATGAAATGCGCCGGCGCGATGTGAAGCGCGGTCTGGCGTCGTTGTGCATCGGTGGCGGCATGGGCGTTGCACTCGCGGTCGAACGTGACTGAGCGGCATCGGCGCAGGCAACAGAATCGATATCGGAGGACGTGACAGATGACACAACGCATTGCATACGTAACGGGAGGGATGGGCGGCATCGGCACCGCAATCTGCCAACGGCTGCACCGCGATGGATTTCGTGTGGTGGCCGGGTGCGGCCCGAACTCGCCCCGTCGCACGAAATGGCTTAACGATCAGAAGGCATTGGGCTTCGAGTTCATCGCGTCCGAGGGCAATGTCGGCGATTGGAGTTCAACCAAAGCAGCGTTCGACAAAATCAAGGCCGAAGTCGGTGATATCGACGTGCTGGTCAACAACGCGGGCATCACGCGTGACGTGGTGTTTCGTAAGATGACCGTCGAGGACTGGACCGCGGTGATCAACACGAACCTGACGAGCCTATTCAACGTCACGAAGCAGGTCATCGACGGCATGGTCGAGCGCGGCTGGGGACGGGTGATTAATATCTCGTCGGTGAACGGCCAAAAAGGGCAATTCGGGCAGACAAACTACTCGACGGCCAAGGCCGGCATCCATGGTTTCACGATGGCGCTCGCGCAAGAGGTGGCGACCAAGGGCGTGACCGTCAATACGGTGTCGCCGGGCTACATCGGCACCGACATGGTCAAGACGATTCGTCAAGACGTGCTCGAGAAAATCATTGCAACCATTCCAGTGAAGCGCTTCGGCGCGCCGGAGGAAATTGCATCGATTGTCTCGTGGCTCGCCTCGGATGAATCGGGCTTTGCGACAGGTGCGGACTTTTCCCTGAACGGTGGTCTGCACATGGGGTGATGCGCGTGTGGCGCGCCACCCCACGCGTGCCGCGGATGCATCGCAGAACAAGGGACATGCCGTCCGTCGAGGATGGCACGTCCGCATTCGTCCTTGAAGGCATGACATGACGACTACGAAGAAACCTGCCGAACGTCTGATCAAGAAATATCCGAACCGTCGGCTCTACGATACCGAGACGAGCACATACATCACGTTGAGCGACGTGAAGCAGCTCGTGCTCGATCAGGAAGCGTTCAAGGTGGTGGATGCCAAGTCCAACGAGGACCTGACCCGCAGCATCCTGCTGCAGATCATCCTGGAAGAGGAAAGTGGCGGGGTGCCGATGTTCTCGTCGTCGATGCTGTCGCAAATCATTCGTTTCTATGGTCATGCGATGCAAGGCTTGATGGGAACGTACCTGGAGAAAAATATCCAGGCATTCATCGATATCCAAAACAAGTTTGCCGAGCAGTCGAAGGGACTGTACGACAACAATGCGCTGAACCCGGAAATCTGGTCGCAGTTCATGAACATGCAAGCGCCGATGATGCAAGGCATGATGACCAGCTACATCGAACAGTCGAAGAACATGTTCGTGCAGATGCAAGAACAAATGCAGAATCAGGCCAGGACCCTGTTTAGCAGCTTTCCGTTCGCACCGGGTGGTGGCAGCTCATCGTCTGGCAGCGACAAGAAATAGTTGGCGCCAGTGCGCCGAGTAGCGCTCCAGCCCGGTAGCCGATGCCCGCCGGGCTAATACAGCGTATACGGTCGCCGGCCGGATTTTACAAACCGGTGAATTTGTTAACTGGCGTTTCAGTCAACAGCAACGGATAGCGTTTCTCAGCCTGCGCTGGGCGGGGCGTGTTGCGCTTAAGGAGTGCGGCAACCACGCATGCGTCGTTCTCATTTCCGCGTGGGGAGGCTATGCTCGGTTGAGTCGTTTACCTGTGCGATTCACAGACATCGTTTCAACTAAAATGAGGCGATGGACCGAGAGATTGCCGCGCGATTACGTTGGGTGTACATGTATCACGAAGCCGGCGTTGCCGGCCTCGTGTGCGCGCAGTGTGGCATCTGCCAACCGACACGTCGCAAATGGCTACGTCGCTACATTGTTAAATGGCTAAGCGCGCCGCTTCTATCTAGGCGTCACGAGCCGCAACCCTGGCAAGTCGACAAAGTCGGCACGGTTAAGTGTCATCAGCGCATCGCCGTGCTCGATCGCCTGTGCAGCGATCCACAGATCATTGTAGCGAGGCCGTGGTGACCGACCAGATTGCTTGACAAAAGCCGCAAGCACGCCGAATGCGGCGGCAGTCTGCTGCGACACCTCACGAATCGGGCACCGCTCAAGCTGTTGTAAATGGGCAGCGCGCACGGCCCGCTCGACAGGATCCGTGCAAGCTTGCACGCCAAATCCGAGTTCGCCCAACGAAATGACTGAGATGAACACGGGTGCGTCGCCAGCGAGTTCGATCACGGTTTGCGAATCAAGCGTTTTTGCGGCTAATGCAACCCAAATGCAACTGTCAAGGATTACGCCCATGGATCTCGCACGCTGTTATCCAAGTCAGTACGGCTGTCAGCCAGCCAAGCCGTGGCCTGCCGCGGCGTGAGCGCTACGGGCAGCCCCGCGAGCGCTTGGGTGGCGGTCATGGTCAGTTTGGGGGGCACAATTCGAGCCACCGGAACATGGTTACGCTCGACGATGATGGTTTGGCCTTGACGCGCGACGGTATCTAAAACCTGGCGGGTTTGTCGGGCAAGTTCGGTGGCAGTGATTGCCTGCATGTTGACCTCCTAATAAGGATCAGTACGTATTTTACGTATTCTGTCGCCTCATGTCGATTACATTTTTACAATTGCGCGTGGCAGACGATTACAGCGGCATTACGCGGTTGGTCGCTGCGTCGGTTCAGCGTGCTCTCGATGCATACCTCGACGTGCTCGGTCCGCACGAGGATCACCGGCCCGCCGATGAGCCGCCGTCACCGGGTTTCGAATATAAAGGAGAAAATCGGATCGGAAATGCGCGCTACGCACACGACTGAATCGCACACATCAGTTGAACCTACCGTAGCCTTTTTTAAAATGGCCTTCTCACGTTCGAGGCGTTCTATACGCGCCTCGAGTTCTTTAATGCGTTGCTGATCTGGCGTGATCGCCTTGCCTTGCGGCGTGATGCCCTGACGTTCCTGCTGAAGCTGGTGCACCCAGCGACGCAGTACCGTCTCGCCAACGCCCACCGAACGGCTCGCCTCCATATGGCTATAGCCCTGCTCGAGCACCAGACAGGCGGATTGCTGTTTGAATTCCGGGGAAAACGTACGTCGCTGCTTCTTCATCAGACACCTCTTCATGGCGAGCATTCTCGCCTAGATCAGTGTCCGGTTTCATTAGACCACTACATGGACGTATTCTTCCCAGAGTAGTTGCAACGTCACGCCCTTACGGCGCAGGTCACGGTGCATCGCCGCGTAGTCCGGTTCAACCCTTCGGGTCGAAATCGCCGTCTGCGCAGGCAGGTCCAACCTGATCTCGAGCTCGTCGTCGGCGAGCGCTTCGACGGCAGCCCAGTCGAGGCCCGCCGCGCTGGCGCGTGCAGCGTATGCCGAGATGGCGCCGACGCTGATGCCGATCGCCCGGCTGATCTGGCGTTGCGACAAGCCGCACGCCCACTTCAGTCGCAGTACTTCCCTCAGTTTGCGCATGCTCATCCGATGTGCCAGCATCAAACTGTCCCCTAAAAAGAGACAAGGCTAACGCTCGTCGTTGATCACATGCGCAACACCACCGCCGAGCCGCAACGGTCATCTCGTTTCACTCGCGTGATCAGCTGTTATTGCGGGAACGTGATCGCCCGTTTCGGCAAGATGATCGCTCGTTTCGGGAAACGGTGATCAGCGATCACCTTCGAGCGAAACGACCGATCACCATCAATCGGAACCACTGATCACGTTCACCGAAATACGCAGAATAAGTTCCGATCATCCTCTTTCATCGCGCTTTTCCTACCTCTTTGCGTTACCCGCCGTCACGGCTGTCATCACTTATAAACCGCGCGGCGATTCCCGATCCGCACCACTAAAATGAGCAACTCGTCATCCTGAATCTTGGCGATGACTCGATAATCGCCCACACGATATTCCCAGAACTCACCTAGTTTTACTCCCTTGAGCGCTTCCCCCATGCTGCGCGGGTCGTCCAATTTGGCCACCCGGTCGAAAAGAAATCGCAACACGCGCTCGGCCTGCGGCGGGCCAAGCTTCTTGAGCTCTTTCGCCGCTGCCGTCTCGACTTTAACCTGCCAGGCCATACTGCTTCATCAGGTCTTCCAATGCAATGGCCTCGGTTTGGCCAGCACGAAGATCTGCCAGGCGTTGTTCGGCAAGATACACGTCCTCCAAATTGTCGATATGTTCAAGGATCGCCTCGCGCGCGTAAAAGGTCTTAGTCCGCCCCGTAGCAGCCGCCAAAGCTTCTAGACGGCTCTCGATCCCCTGTGGAAGTCGGATCGCTAGCATCAAAATCTCCTCAAAAGCTATGCTATACATGTATAGCATAGGCAGAGAATTCTTGGTTTCCCGCGTGGGCATCAAGCCAGCTTTTTTGTGCTTTGCCTGCCGCGCTCGATTTCACTCTCTCACCCGGTTGCATCAAAATTTTGAAGGGCTAGCTGCCTCAAAGCCAGTCTCGATTTCCCCATCTGCCCCCAGCCTCATGCCACACGACACCGTATCGACACCGCCATATCCGCCGCCCGCCTGCCTTACCCGAGCACGACGTGCCGCGCGGCCGCTCAGTGTGCGAACGGCACATGCCTGATTCGATCGCGACGCTGCGCTGGCGCATCGCTAGGTCAGTTCATAATCCCAGTTCGGTGGCGATGATGTTGCGTTGAATATCAGACGTTCCCGAATAGAGGAGGGATGCGATGGCGTCGCGCAGTCCTCTTTCAGTCGGGGTTTGAGCGAGGTAACCTTGTGCGCCGTAAATG
>NZ_JAHLKN010000020.1:0-206118 GCF_021498065.1 Mycetohabitans sp. B3
AGCTTCGGCGGCAATGTGGCGCATAGCATGGCTGTTCGACTCGAACACCAGGGCGAAAAAGTGGCGTTGCTGGCGTTACTGGATAGTACCCCTCTTGTAAGCAGCAACGCCTTTGCAGAGAAAGAAAATCAACTTGACCAAGCGATGATTAGAGAGGTGTTTGCCGCCCATTATGGCAATGAGTTAGTCTCGTCGATGGATGAACATTTATTGGAAAATACCGAGGAAATTGCAAAGAATAATGGGCGTATCGTAAGAAATTGTTCTCCATCGCAGTACGGCGGTGATGCGCTATTGTTTCGAGCCACGGTAGCAGAGGCGGGATGTGAAACGCTCGTCACGCCTGATGCGTGGAAACCGTATGTGCGGGGGAATATCGAAGTTTGCAATGTTCACTGCAGTCATGGAGCAATGCTCAAGCCGGAAGCGACGGCCCTCATTGGTCCCATCCTAGCCCGCAAGCTAAATGAATTGGAGCATCAACAAGCTCAAGGACAGACGAATGCGGTACGATAAACTTTACAGTGCAGAAATGCTCAATACCCTTAAGCGCGAATTCGATCGCGCTAACCGATAGTGGTCATAGTTAGCCTGCCCGATAATGACAGTGCAGCACACGAGCTGAACGATGTGTTGCAATGGTTCGACGCGGACCGCGGCGAATTCGTGTGGCTTGAGCAGCTGATCGCGCAACACCCAGCCGCGTTTTTTGCAAGCAACCGGTTCAAGCCGGGTGGTGTGCATGCCGATGTCGAAACGACGTTCTCGATGGTCGATCTTCCTGAGACAGCGGCGTTGCCTGACGCACACGCCGCACATTTGTTCGACGACGTGTTTAGCCGCGCCATGCCGGTCGCGTCGCCGGCCTTCGTCGGACACATGACCTCGTCGCTGCCGTCGTTTTTACCGTCGCTGATTAATCTGAGTATTGACAATGCGAAATATTTCGTATTATTGATAAAAAGTCAGAAAAATTTTGAGCTTGTCATTGCGCCGCGGCTATGCATCCTGTTATATCGTTACGTGCTGGAGTGGGTGCGTGAAGCATTAACCAACGGCCCGTGTTATTGCAGCCCGCTATGCAAGATGCAAAAGTGCCTAGCACGCTCTAGCCCATGCTGTTCTGGTTATGCTTGGCAAGCGCAGTAAGAAAACTCCTTGAAAGTATGATGCCGCTCAGCGTGCAGGAGATTTGCCGATTGCTATGTCGTCTTGTCACATCGGAGTGCAGTCGCAGCTAGCGCGGCCATCGACGGTCAGTCGCTGCATCGAACAACAAGGGCTCCGGTTGGGTGTCGGGCCAAGAGTTAAAGCTTGACATGGTGGCAGCAAATTACCTCTGCGTAGACGACTAATGGTTAAGTCGCTTTGTGTCAAGCAGTCGCGTGGTGGTGTCCAACGAACGCGCGGGTCTTCTCGGCAGTGTAGCCCGAGCAGTGATTCGTGAGCCGTTCGGTTTCCGCCGGCGCCTTCAGCGCGTTGCCAAAGCGATGTTTCACAGCTGCGAGCATCACATCATGCACGATGTCCCCGCTGTGGCCGCCGGTCGTCGCCCAGTTCGTCGCCTCGCGGTCGCAGCGGTTAAGCGCAAACGCGGTAGAGGTATTCCTAATGTCAGCCACGGCTTTCCGGCGCCGCAGCCGACGCTCGATGTGATCTGTATGGGCCTCTGTCGATCGGCGAGCATGTGGCCGGCGCCCGACACGGTAAAATGTTGCTTTGTCGGCGCAAGGCGCTAGAAACCTTCACCAGTACGGTACATTAGTGAAAAGCCATCACAACGCAAAGGTTAGGCCGGATTGTGTGCCCAAAGTCGGCATGGTCAGCCTCGGGTGCCCAAAGGCGCTTGTCGATTCCGAGCAGATCATCACGCAACTGCGCGCGGAAGGCTACCAGATCTGCGGTACCTATGACGGTGCAGATCTGGTCGTCGTCAATACGTGCGGCTTTATCGATGAGGCCGTGCAGGAAAGTCTTGACGCGATCGGTGAAGCACTGGCCGAGAATGGCAAGGTTATCGTCACCGGCTGCCTGGGGGCGAAAAAGAACGCGAGCGGCACTGGCCTGATCGAGCAGGTTCATCCGAAGGTGCTCGCCGTAACCGGCCCGCATGCGCTCGGTGAAGTGATGCAGGCCGTCCATGCGCATTTGCCCAAGCCGCATGATCCGTTTGTCGATCTGGTGCCGGCGGCCGGCATCAAGCTCACGCCGAAACACTATGCGTACCTGAAGATCTCCGAGGGGTGTAATCACCGCTGTACGTTTTGCATCATTCCGTCGATGCGCGGGGATCTCGTCTCGCGTCCGGTCGCGGAAGTTATGCTCGAAGCTGAGAACCTGTTCAAGTCCGGCGTCAAAGAACTGCTGGTGATCTCGCAGGACACGAGCGCGTATGGCGTCGATGTGAAGTTCCGCACCGGCTTCTGGAATGGCCGCCCATTGAAGACGCGCATGAACGAGCTTGCCGCGGCGCTCGGCGAACTGGCGGCCCACTATGGTGCCTGGGTGCGGTTGCACTATGTGTATCCGTATCCGAGCGTCGACGAAATCGTGCCGCTGATGGCCGACGGCCCGTATCGTGGCCACCTGCTGCCGTACCTGGACGTGCCACTACAACATGCCGATCCGGAGGTGCTCCGGCGGATGAAGCGGCCCGCGAACGCCGAAAAAACGCTGGAACGCGTGCGGGCATGGCGCGAAGCGTGCCCGGACCTGACGATACGTAGCACGTTCATCGCCGGCTTTCCGGGAGAAACCGAAGCGCAGTTCGAGACGTTGCTGGATTTTATCCGCGAGGCGCAACTGGACCGAGTCGGCTGTTTCGCCTATTCCCCTGTCGAAGGGGCAAGCGCGAACGAACTTGATGGCGCGCTGCCGGACGACGTGCGCGAGGCGCGTCGCGCGAGATTCATGGCGGTTGCCGAATCGGTCTCCGCCGAGCGTTTGAAGCGCAAGGTCGGCAAGACGCTGAAGGTGTTGATCGACGAGGTCAACGCCGATGGGGGCATCGGGCGCTCGGCGGCGGACGCGCCAGAAATCGACGGCGTGGTCTACGTGTCGCCGGCCAGCAAGGCATCGCGGCGCTATAAGGTTGGCGATTTTGTGAGCGTTAGGATCACTGGTGCGGACGGGCACGACCTGTGGGGCGACGTCTAAGCACTACTCGTCCTCGGGCAGCGCCGGCTTGAAGCTGGGATTGATCGGCTTGTTCAGCGGCCCCTTGACCGGCAGCACCTTGACAACAGGTCCATGGTTGGTCTGGGTCGCGACGATATCGTATGAAATGTCCCCGGTGCACGTGTGCGCGATCCAGCGCTGCGGCTTACCGGGCGCTGGCGCCGCGTCGGACGGCTTCTCGATATTCTGCACGCTGTCACAACCGGAGCGCATCGACGCATCCAGCCGCACCATGTTGTCCGCCGAGCGGCTCGCCGGCGCGAGGTCCGGCGCGGCGGGCTGGCGGTGCACGAACGGGATCGACCATGAATTGCAGGCGGCAAGCACTGTGCTCGCCGAAACGATGGCGGCGATGCTTGCCGCGCGCTTGAAAACTGCCATTGCGATTCCTCAAACAACGCCTGTACGGTCTTTGCCGCCGTGCGTGGCGGCAAGACTCGGATCATACTCGCTTGCGCCGATATACTGATAACGTTACCTTTTCGACACCTGCCGATGAAGTCCATTGCTTGTATTTCCATTACCTGCGCGATTCCGTTCGTGTTGTCGGCCTGCGGCGCACCGCAGCCGCGCAGCAGCGCCGCCGACGCGGATGTCGGCCCATCACGGGCGGCCGTACGCGCGCTGGCGCCGCCTGAGCTGCCGCTCAAGCCCAATCCACAATACGCGGACTTTCCGCTGTACACCGGCACGCTCGGCGCACGGCCGATCGAAATGCGCTTGGGTGCGAAGTCCGATGACCCGACCGGCGTGCATGGCGAATACCGTTTCCTCGATGGTACCGCTGGGGTCATCCTTGTGGCCGGTGAGCTGGACAACGGCACGTTGCAGATCGAGGAATCGGACGACGGCACGCACATTACGGGCAACTGGGTTGGCAAGGTGGCCGTGGACGGCAGCATCCAGGGCGAGCGGATGAATTTGGACGATTCCGCGCCGCAATCGTTCGAGTTGCAACCGTCCAACGCGGCCGCCCGCGGTGCGCGCTCTCCGATTCATGGGGCCGTTATCGGCGCGCCGTCGCGCCATGTTGGCGGCATGTCGAATCTGACGACAGGCCAATGAACCAGGATGGTGAAACGATGACAAAAGATTTTTCCGTCGTGCCCGCCAATGCCGTACCCGCTGATGCCGCGTGCGACCCGCAGACCGAGTTGCTTCATCCCGCCGCGCCTGTGCAGCCCGGCTTTGAATCGTTTTCGGTGCCGACCGCACGGGCATCGACCGTGATATTCCCGGACTTAGCGTCGATGCGCGCGCTGGATTGGCGCAGTGATGCGCAGTGGCGCTATGGTCTGCATGCGACGCCGACGTCGGTGGCCTTGCAGCAGCGCATCGCAGCGATCGAAGGCGGGCGTTATGCCTTGCTGCAGCCTTCCGGCCTATCTTCGATCTCGAATGTCTATTTCGCCTTCGTGAAAGCGGGTGACGACGTGCTGGTCCCAGACAACGTTTATTCCCCCAATCGCGAGCATGGCGACTGGCTCGCGCAGGATTTCGGGATCACGGTCCGCTATTACGATCCGATGGTTGGCTCGGGCATTGCCGCGCTGCTGCGGCCAAATACGAGGCTGATCTGGCTGGAGGCACCCGGGTCTGTAACGATGGAAGTGCCGGACGTGCCCGCCATCACGGCGATCGCGCGCAAGCGCGGCATCGTGACAGCAATCGACAATACCTATTCGGCTGGCCTCGTGTTCAAGCCGTTCGAGCATGGGGTCGACATCTCGGTGCAAGCCCTGACGAAGTACCAGTCCGGCGGCAGCGACGTGCTGATGGGCGCGACAATCACGACGGACCACGATTTGTACCTGGCGATGAAGCGGGCCCGGATGCGCGTCGGCCTCGGCGTGTCGGCCGACGATTGCTCGCTGGTGCTGCGCGGGTTGCCGTCGATGCAAGTGCGCTACCGCGCGCACGAGCGCAGCGCGTTGGCGATTGCCGGTTGGCTGAAGGGCCGCCCGGAGGTCGCCGCGGTACTGCATCCGGCATTTGAAGACTGCCCGGGCCACGCATATTGGAAGCGGGATTTCACCGGTGCAGGAGGATTGTTTTCGGTGGTGTTCGATCCACGCTATACGAGCGCGCAGATCGATGCATTCGTCGAGGGGCTCGAGCTATTTGCGCTCGGCTGGAGTTGGGGTGGCGCGCATAGTATCGCGATGCCGTATGACATTGCGGCGATGCGTACCGTCAGTACGTGGCCACATCGTGGCGTGCTGGTGCGTTTCTATATCGGCCTGGAGCACGAAGCCGACTTGCGCGCCGACATCGAACGCAGTCTGACGCGGCACTTGCGATGACGTATCGCGCGCCGGCGACCTTGCGATCGCTGGTCATGCTGCTGCGTCAGTCGAACAGGCGCAGTAGGCCGTCGAGCCCGACGTGATCGAACGCGCAGCTGGCGCGCTCACGCACCAGTGGCTTGGCGCGGAACGCGACTGACCAGCCGGCCGATGCCATCATCGGCAAGTCATTCGAGCCGTCGCCGAGTGCGATCGCGCGTGATGGTTCGATGCCGAGTTGGGCACACGTGTCGAGCAACGTGCGCGCTTTCACGTCGCCATTGACAATTTCGCCGACCACGCGGCCGGTCAGCTTGCCGTCGACAATCTCCAGTGTGTTCGCCCGTGTGAAATCGAGCCCGAGCTGAGACTTTAGGCGCTCAGTGAAGAACGTGAAACCGCCCGACACCAGCAGGGTTCGCAGACCGGCGGCACGCGCGCCGTCGAGCATGGCCTGCGCGCCGGGCGACAGGCGCAAGCGCTGCTCGTACACGTTCGCGAGCACATTGGCGTCCAGACCGGTGAGCAGGCTGACGCGCCGCACCAGGCTTTCGTTGAAATCCTTGATTTCGCCGCGCATCGCCGCCTCGGTGATGGCCGCCACCTGCGTCTTCAAACCGCAGAAGTCGGCGATTTCGTCGATGCACTCGATCGTGATTAGCGTCGAGTCCATATCCATTGCGACGAGGCCAAAATCCGCGAGCCGACGCGGTGGAACATACGCATGGTCGAGCTGGTGCGCGCCACAGTATGCGGCGATATCGGCGCGTTGCGACGGACTCACGTCGCGCACGCGCAGCGCGTGCGCGTCAAGGCGTTCGGCATGCGTGCCGCTCGCCAACGCGGTTAGCAGTCGCAGTTGGTCGTCGGACAGCGGCGCGGCGCTTTGGATCACTAGATTCATCGTTCTACAGGTGTCGGTCGTCAATGCGGATCGGCGGCGATCCGGGCCGCGTGCGTCGCGGCAAAAGCGGCTATTGTAGCGGCTCACCGCGCGGCATTGCTGGGCCTGCCGTGCGGCGCGGTCACCACGGGGCTGCGCGCCGGCTCGATGCAGTCATATCGACTGGGTGGCTTGACGGTGGCGTCCAACCTTGTCCCCGCGATCCTCCGACGCGTATAGCTGCCGAACGCGAATAGCAGCGCCACGCCGAATGCCATGGTAGCCATGGTGGCGGTCAGAATCGTGAACGACACGGGTCGGACCAGGACGATGTCCGCGAGCGTCTGTGTGCGCTGCACAGCCTGAGCGGCTTGCCGGAACGGCAATGGTTTGATATGGCTCGCCACGCCGGTTACAAAGATTACTTTGACGTTGTCAAAGGATCGAACGAGACCGCTGAAGAACGTTGTACCTGGGCGGTCAGAAACCATTCGATACCACGCACAATCACCCCTTGAAGATTTTTAGGTTCTTCACCGTCGTCTGGACACGTCAGGAAATGGTCGCCACACGGGATATACTCGGACACAAAGGGCCGATCGTGATGAGGTAGGCAATACCCGCCTCATAGTTGACTGCGGGCGCAGTTTGATCACGTCTCCCCTGGACCAAATAAAGCTGTGCGTTGGATGCGAGCGCATCTTCGGCCGATGATGTTAAGCCAATAGTACGCCAGTAGGCCGCTTGGTACCCAGCGATTGTCTCACTCGAATTGCGTCTCTGATCTCGACGCACTTGCTCCCACCGAGCCAAAGTCGATTGTAATCGGCTAAGTGGGTTGTTCGATTCGGGCGCCGATATGAAGCCCCAGTAGTCCCCCCGAACCGGTCAGCGCGGTGTGGGGATTGGCTAGCGTGTGTCCTACCCCAAATCCTGAGATAAGCAGCAAATGGGATACGTTTTTCGACAATGTAGCGAAGCGTGCTGCTATAGAAACGCCTTCGGAACCAGCAACAATCACATGCTGTAATTGTCTCTGCGACTTACTTTGGAGGCGGACATGGAAACGTATGTGGGTCTCGATGTGTCCCAAAAGGTTACGGCAATCTGCGTTGTTGATCGCGATGGGAAGAGCGTATGGCACGGATGCGTCATCTCGAACCCTGAGGAGATCGCCCGAGCTATTCGCCTACATGCGCCGGAGGCGGTGCGAGTCGGCATGGAGACGGGGCCACTCGCCGTATGGCTATACCATAGCTTACGAGCCGATGATATCCCGGTTGATTGCATTCATGCTCGCCATGTCCACGCGGCTCTGGCGACCCAACTGAACAAGACGGATACTAACGACGCACGCGGCATCGCTCAGCTCACGCGCAGCGGATGGTACCGCGGTGTCGAGGTCAAGAGCATGGCTAGCCACGAAGTGCGACTTCTGCTGACCGCGCGGGGAAAACTTGTGAGCATGCGAACGGGTCTATATAACCAGGTTCGGGGCGTACTTAAGACGTTTGGCGTCATCCTGCCTGCAGGTAAAGGTGTGACATTTGAACGGCTTGTTGAGCAAAACATGCCCCCCTCATCTCTCGTACAAGGCGTACTTGATATCCTAATAGATAGCTTGCGCCATATTGGAACTCAAATTAATGCACTGGATCAGGCCATCCGTCGCGTGGCTCAAGCAAGTCCGGTCTGCCGACGCTTGATGACCGTGCCCGGCGTGGGCTCGCTGACTGCAGTGGCGTTTGCATCGGCCGTTGATAATCCTGAGCGCTTCTCAAGCGTGCGTGACATTGGGCCCTACCTGGGGCTGACGCCGACGAAATATCAATCCGGCAATGTCGATCGTAACGCAGGCATTTCGAAGGCAGGATGTCGGCTTACGCGCCATCTACTGTTCGAAGCGGCGTCCTCTCTCATCTCCCGATACCGGCAAAACTGCGATCTGAGACGATGGGCACTAACGCTTATTCCTCGCATTGGCGCTCGCAAGGCGATGGTCGCCACCGCGCGCAAATTAGCGACCGTACTGCTTTCTATGTGGAAGGGGCAAACAGACTTCAAGGCGATCAGATAGTGGATTCGATTTGACTATTTGCACTGCCAGAGCCGAATACTTCATTCAGGCTGATTACGTCGCCGCAGCGATTCCTTCACTCTCTTTGCGGTCCCACCGCGGCAATCACATCGGAACGCTGTAGCGACTTTCAAACGGCACGTTGTGGCGCACTGCGACCACGTAGACGACAACGAGACGGCCTCTAGGAAGCATTGCAACAGAGAGTAAGCTTATTGACAGGAATTAGACGATAAAGGGCTGACGATCGATCCAGCCGCGCCGCCGAAGGTCGTTGACAATGGTCTGCAATGCTTCCAAGCGCGCTTGCATATTTGCCATCTTTTTAAACGTGGATGAACATCCGGAGTCGGTTTCGCGTGCGAAGCGTTCTTCGATACCAGGGTGCTCCACTACAACCAGGGAAGTACATCGGGCGACGCAACAAGTCTCAAGAAAGCTCGCGAAGCCATACCGTGCTTTGCCTGGATAACAGGGAGTGGAGATCGCGGGAGAATGGCAGTATGCCAACTGGACGTGCCGCCTCTAACGTTATTCAAACAAGATCGTGGTGGGTTTTCATGCTGGTGCGTGTAGCCCATAGCGGCAATGCGGCATGGCCGCCCGTCGCGGCATGCGCGATGCGCGCTACACTGGCAAACAAGATCCGTTCCATGTATAGATAGCAAGGAGGCGATAACATGATGTCAAGCCGTTTGTGCACCCGATACTGCGCAGCAATCCGCCGTGTCGTGGCGCGGCTGGGACCGTTGATGCTGCCCATGGTACTCGTCGTGCCGGTGAGCGCCATGGCGCAGCTGCAACCGTTGCCCGAGGCGTCTGCGCCGCGGGTGAAGTACACCGTCAAAGTGACGTCGAAAACGTACGGTAATGCGGAGCAAACGCGTATCGTCCGCTCCGGACAGACCGATGACTACACGTGGCGCATGCCCGCTCCCGGAGCGCCACCCTCGGTGCCGCCGCGTTGCCCCGGTGCGTCCGGCGTGCCAGTCGATGCTACTGGCACGCCGATCCGGCAAATCCAACTCAGGCTCGCCCCGATCGTTGAGAACCATGTGGCGAACCTGCAACTGTACTTCAACGGCCGCGCGGTGCAGGGCACATCGACCGTGATGGTCGATGGCAAGCCGTTGGCCTGTCCCAAAACCGTGTTGTTCACCCAAGTCACCCGGCTATCGTTACCGATCAATGGCAAGACCAAGACGTTGACGTTGTCGGACGGCACGCGGTTGTCGCTGTCCGCCCAGTACTAGTGGCGCGTGGCCAACTCCTCGGTCATGCGCTCCGGCCGGAGCGACACGCCGGTCAATGTGTTACTCAGGATCATGCTGACGATCGGTCTAGCATATAGAGGCTCGTGCCAGTGCCTCTGAGAGAGGCTCATAGCAGAGAGAAATGCAAACTACTGCAAATAGGCTGACAGCGGCCACCCCCATAAGCCGGCCCAATCTGCTGAGCTTTCGCAAGGACGTGTCGTTTGCAGCGCGCGCCACGCTCACGCGTTACCTGGCGCAGGTGCCGGACCACGCGACGCTGATCATCGATGCGCAGCGGGCAGACTTCGTCGATCGAGATGTGCGCGACACGTTGTAGGCATTCGTCGACGATGCGCCGCGGCGCGGCATGACGATCGAGATGCTGCACTGGCCACCGCGCTGCGCGCCGGCTCGGTCGCGCCTTGGCTGGTCCCTGCCGCGGGCGCTGGGATGGTAAAATGACCGGCTTCTCCCGAATCCCGCCCTGAGGACGTCCCCGTGCTGTCTACCGCGAACATTACGATGCAATTCGGGCCTAAGCCCTTGTTCGAAAATATCTCCGTCAAGTTCGGCGAGGGCAACCGCTACGGGCTGATTGGCGCGAACGGCTGTGGCAAGTCGACATTCATGAAGATCCTTGGCGGCGACCTGGAGCCTAGTGCCGGTACGGTCATGCTCGAGCCGCATGTGCGTCTGGGCAAGCTGCGCCAGGACCAGTTCGCGTATGAGGACATGCGGGTGCTCGACGTCGTGATGATGGGCCACACCGAGATGTGGCAGGCGATGAGCGAGCGCGACGCGATCTACGCGAACTCGGAGGCCACCGATGACGACTACATGCGCGCGGCGGAGTTGGAGGCGAAGTTCGCTGAGTATGGCGGCTACACAGCTGAGGCGCGTGCTGGCGAGTTGCTGCTTGGCATCGGCATCGCGATCGAGGACCATAATGGGCCGATGAGCAACATCGCGCCCGGATGGAAGCTGCGCGTGCTGCTGGCGCAGGCGCTGTTCTCCGACCCAGACGTGCTGCTGCTGGACGAGCCGACGAATAACCTGGACATCAATTCGATCCGCTGGCTCGAGAACATCCTGAACGAGCGGGATTCGACGATGATCATCATCTCGCACGATCGGCACTTCCTGAACCAGGTCTGCACGCACATGGCGGATATGGACTATGGCACGCTGAAAATCTATCCGGGCAACTACGATGATTACATGCTCGCGTCGGCGCAGGCGCGTGAGCGGCAGGCCGCCGCGAATGCGAAGGCCAAGGAGCGCATTGCGGACCTGCAGGATTTTGTGCGTCGCTTTTCCGCGAACAAGTCCAAGGCGCGTCAGGCGACGAGCCGGCTCAAGCAGATCGATAAGATCAAGATCGAGGAATTCAAGCCGTCGTCGCGGCAGAATCCATTCATCCGCTTCGAGTTCGACAAGAAGCTGCACAACATCGCGGTGCTCGCCGAACAGATCACGAAGCAATATGACCGGATGATCTTCCAGAACCTGGACCTGTCCGTGCAGCCGGGCGAGAAGATCGCCATCGTTGGCGAGAATGGTGCCGGTAAGACCACGTTGCTGCGTTCATTGTTCGGCAACCTGCCGTTGGATCATGGGCGCGTGAAGTGGGCCGAGAACGCGAATGTTGGCTACATGCCGCAGGACACGTCCGAGGCCTTTCCGGACGACGTGACGTTAACCGATTGGATTGACCAGTTTCGCCAGGAGGGCGACGACGAGACGATGGTGCGCGGCACGCTCGGGCGTCTGCTGTTTTCTGGCGATGACGTGAAGAAGTCCGTCAAGGTGCTCTCGGGCGGCGAGAAAGGACGGATGTTGTGGGGCAAGCTAATGCTCGGCCGGCATAACGTGCTGCTGATGGACGAGCCGACGAACCACATGGACATGGAGTCGATCGAGTCGCTGCAGATCGCGCTTGAGAAATACGAAGGCACGCTGATCTTCGTGTCGCACGACCGTGAATTTGTCAACGGCCTGGCGAACCGGATCATTGAGGTCCGCCCGGACGGCACGATTGTCGACTTCAGTGGCCGCTACGACGAGTTCCTTGCCAGTCAGGGACTTGAATGAGCGTGGACGCGGCGCACCGGCCATTGCCCACGGTCGCGGTGCTGGCGACCGGCGGCACGATTGCCGGCGAGGCGGCCGACGCGGCCAGCACTGCCGGCTACAAGGCCGGTGTGGTTGGCGTGGACAGGTTGCTTGCCACTGTGCCGTCGCTGGGCAGTATCGCGAGGATCTATGCGGAGCAGGTCGCGAACATCGACAGCAAGGATATTGGCGATGCACTATGGATCACGCTAGCCCGCCGCGTCAATGCTTTGCTCGCGCAGGACGACATCGACGGGCTGGTGATCGCGCATGGCACCGATACGCTGGAGGAGACGGCGTATTGGTTGCAGCTGACTGTGGCGAGCACGAAGCCGGTCGTGGGGACCGCGGCGATGCGGCCGTTGAGTGCGTTGTCCGCCGATGGTCCGCTGAACCTGCTCAACGCGGTGACGCTTGCCGCCAATCCGCACGCCGCGGCGCGCGGCGTGCTCGTCGCGTTCGCGAACCGGATCCACGGCGCGCGCGACGTTACGAAGGTCAGCACGTATGCGATCGACGCATTCGCGTCGCCAGAAAGTGGTGTGCTCGGTTGGGTGCAGGACGGCCGCGTCGAATTCCAACGGCGCGTGACGCGTGCGCATACGGTTGAATCAGTGTTCAAGCTCGATGTCATCGAGACGCAGCACCCGCTGCCCGCGGTCCAGGTCGTCGTCAGTCATGCCGGCGCATCACGGGTGATCGTCGATGCGCTGGTCGACGCCGGCGTGCGTGGCATCGTCGTCGCCGGCACTGGCAATGGTTCGATTCACGCGACGTTGCAGCAGGCGTTGGCCGATGCGCGTGCGCGCGGTGTCGCGGTAGTGCGTGCGTCGCGCGTCGGTTCCGGACACGTGATGCGCAATGGCGCTGCGCCGGACGACGCGCTGGGCTTGGTTAGCGCCGGCACACTGAACCCATACAAAGCACGCGTGCTGCTGATGCTCGCGCTCGCGCATGGCTGGAGCGAGCCTGCGATGCTGCAGAGCCTGTTCGACCAGTACTGATTGCCGGCACGGTGCTGCGCTGATCGGCTGTTGCACACGATCCCATGTGTAGTTCTACTGATCGTCTATCGGCGCGCGCGGTGCGTGGCTGCGGTCGTTACTGCTGTTTTAAGTTCGCGTATCGACGATGATTGACCGACCATTGCGGTACTTTGGCAAAGGCCGGTCCGGGCATGTGCGACATACGTTCGGGTCCGGCTCAACCGGTTCGGCCAGCACAGGCGCAATGCATGCAGCCAGACGAAGCGAACCCAGCGAATCGCCGGCCACGGCTGACGAATAGCCGCTCGCATCGGTGGCGCATGGGTTGCCGCTTCCGCTTCTTGCATAGCCGCCATATCGACGGAGGCTATTATGGTCAGTAAGGTCAGTCACGTGAGCAACGCCCAAAACGTTGAAGGCAGCAGCCATGCTGCTGCCTTGTCGCAGACACGTCGCGGGTCAGTCAGCGGCACCGAGCGGCCGGTTGCTTCCCTGCTCGACGGGTTGCCGCGCGCTAACGAGCTGGCCGAGCAGTGTGGCGTGTCGGCGCAAAAGCCACTGCGCAACGCGCCATTAAAACCGCGCTCGTTGACTGCATTGCCAACGGAGATCTTGTACCACATCGCGAGCGTCGGCGGGCAAGACGCGCTGCAGCCGTTCCAGCGGTCGGGGAATACTCGATTGATGGCGATCGCCGACGCGATGACGCGTTCCATAACGGTCTCGAATGCGTCCGAGCTGGACGCGTTGCTGAGAGACATTCAACAGCGGCGTTATCCGCGGCTCAAGGCGTTGAGTTTTGGCAACGGTTGCATCGAAAAAGGTTGTATCGGAGAACTGAAAGTTCAACGGTTGGCTGGTTTGCTACGGAGTCCGGATTGTACAATCACTTCGCTGGATTTAAGCAAAAATCAGCTTAGTGCAAAAAGCGTGAAGTCTCTGGCGGACGCATTATGTGATCCGAACTGCCAACTCACGTCGTTGAACCTAAGCGGTTGTAGCATTTCCAGGCGAGGCGCCCAGCATCTCGGGCGGGCGCTGGTCAACC
Source organism: Mycetohabitans sp. B3 (assembly GCF_021498065.1). NCBI lineage: Bacteria > Pseudomonadati > Pseudomonadota > Betaproteobacteria > Burkholderiales > Burkholderiaceae > Mycetohabitans > Mycetohabitans sp. B3. The sequence goes on from NZ_JAHLKN010000020.1 coordinate 13,825, forward strand.
CGAATTGCAAGTTGACGTCGCTGAACTTGTACGCTAACCGGACCGGCGACGAAGGGGCCGCGCCTATGATTCAAGCGTTGGCCAACGAGCACTGCAAGCTTGAATCGCTCGACTTGGGACGTAACTCGCTGCAGGAAGCCAGTGCAGAGCAACTGAGTCGCGTATTGGGTGATCCCGCTTGCAAGCTTATGTCGCTGAACCTGAACGGGAATCACATCAGCGACGAAGGTGTCGAGCACCTGGCCCGTATGCTGTCCAACCAGCGGTGCGGTCTCACGACGCTGAGTCTATGCGGCAACGGCGTCAGCGACCGCAGTATTGAGCCTCTGTGCGCGGCGTTGGTTAATCCCGGTTGCAGTCTTACGTCGCTGGATTTGGGCAACAATCGCATTGGTGAAGCGGGCGCCGAGCATATTGGACGGGCGCTCGCCAACCCACATTGCAAGCTCACGGGGCTCAGCCTGAGCCAAAATAGCATCGCGGATGGCGGTGTGCAGTCCATCGCGCGCGCGTTGCGTGATCCCAATTGCAAACTGGTGTCACTTGATGTCAGGTTCAATGGTATCAGTGCGCAAGGTGCCGAACACTTGGGTCGTGCGCTGGGCAACGCGGGTTGTCAACTCGCCTCGCTGGATCTGCATGGCAACGGGATCGGCGCTGACGGCGCCAAGCATGTGAGCGATCCGTTGAGCCATCCCAATGGCAAGCTTGTGTCGCTTGATCTCGGCAGTAATAAAATCGGCAACGAGGGGGCAGCGCATATAGCCCGCGCGATAAGCGAGGTGAATTGCAAGGTTGCGTCGCTTAACCTTGCACTCAATGCAATCGATCAACGAGGCGTTGAGCAGGTGAGCCGAGCGCTGGCCAATCCGAGTTGCAAGGTCACGTCACTGAACCTGTCTTCCAACGCTATCGGCGCGCAGGGTGCCAAATGCCTCGGCTTCCCATTGGGGCTCGCGAACTGCAGATTGAGGTCGTTGGACCTGACGGACACGGAGATCGACGACGAAGGCGCGTTACGGTTAATTGACGTACTGCGCAGGCGTGATTACAGGCTTGCTTTGCTGAACATGGAAGACAACCCGTCGGTGAGCCCTGAAGTGCAAAGCCAGTTGCGATCCCTGAATAATGGCACGCGCCGCGTCGTCATTTGAGCTTTTAGCCGCGTTCGTGGATTGCCTGGTGCGGTCCGCCTCCTAGTGCGGCCCGCCTCTGCGGATGGAGCCAGTGAGCACTTCCAACCCGGGCTATCAGGCAAGCACAGCATGCTGCCGGCGTGTGATCAGGCTGGATGCTCGACGGCGGCCCGACCGTCGGGGTGGGCTGCCGCCAAGCACGGACGTGCTCGACTTGACGGTAACCGGTTGAGATCGCGCCAGAAACGTAGATAACCTATTAACATTGCGTGAGAAACCCAAACGCTCATTGCGCAGACCGGGCAGTTAGGATAAAATTATCTGTTTCTCGCTTGCCACACCGGTTCGACGCTCGGGTGGCTTTTATCCATAAGGAGTGTCTATGCGTCACTATGAAATCACGTTCATCGTGCACCCCGATCAGAGCGAGCAGGTGCCCGCGATGATCGACAAGTACAAGTCGACGATCACCAGCCACGGGGGCCAGATCCACCGTATCGAAGATTGGGGCCGCCGCCAGTTGGCCTACATGATCGAAAAGCTCGCGAAGGCGCACTACGTCTGCATGAACATCGAATGTGATCAAGCCACGCTCGACGAACTGGAACATGCGTTCAAGTTCAACGACGCGGTGCTGCGCCACCTGATCGTCAAGATGAAGAAGGCCGAGACCGGCCCGTCGCCAATGATGAAGGAAGTGCAGCGTGAGGAAGCGAAGAAGGCGGCTGCACAGCCGCAGACTTCCGAAGCGCAGGCATAACGTAGCGGGCAATATCAGGGAACAGGCGCAAGCCGTCGCATGCGCATGTCAAACCGGTTGCAGCTCGTGGCGAGCGTCATTGAGCGCGATCCAGTGCGTTATACGCCAGCCGGCGTGCCAATCGTCAATTGCGTGTTGCGGCACGAGTCGGAAGTCGTCGAGGCTGGTGTCAGTCGCCGCGTCGAGCTGACCATCCCGGCGCTGGCCGCCGGCGACGTCAGCAGCAAGGTGGCGGCATGCGGGTTGGGTGTTCATGTGCATTTCGACGGTTTTCTGGCCCGACGACACCGTAACGCGAAAACCCTGGTATTTCACATCACAGCATTGCAAGATATAGAAAAGGACTGATCATGGCTCGTCCCACTGGTAAGAAATTTGACAAGCGTCGCCAGCAACAGAACCCGCTGTTCAAGCGCAAGAAGTTCTGCCGCTTCACGGCAGCCGGCGTCGAGTACATCGACTACAAGGATATCGAGACGCTGAAGGACTTCATTGGCGAAAACGGCAAGATCACGCCGGCGCGCTTGACTGGCACGAAGGCTCACTATCAACGCCAGCTCGACACGGCGATCAAGCGGGCGCGCTTCCTCGCGTTGCTGCCGTACACGGACCTGCACAAGGCCTAAGCTGGCGTCGATCAAGGAGAATTCGAATGCAAGTTATTTTGTTGGAAAAAGTCGCTAAACTCGGTAATCTGGGCGACATCATCAAGGTCAAGGACGGCTACGCACGTAACTTCCTGATTCCGCTGCGCAAGGCTCGCCGTGCGACGAAGGACGCGATCGCCGAATTCGAAGTGCGCCGTGCGGAACTTGAAAAAATCGCGGCCGACAAGCTGGCCGCTGCGCAGGCTCAGGGCGAGAAGCTGGCCGGCCTAACGCTGCAGATTACGCAGAAGTCGGGTGTCGATGGCCGTCTGTTCGGCTCGGTCACGAATCAGGACATCGCCGTCGCGCTCAAGCAACAAGGCTTCGACGTCGAAAAGGCACAGGTGCGCCTGTCGCAAGGTCCGCTGAAGATCGTGGGTGATCATCCGGTGCAAGTGGCGCTGCACACCGACGTGGTGACGGACATTACGGTGTCGGTGCTCGGCGAGCACGCGTAAGATCGCTGCGCACCTTCGGGTGTCGCATGCAAGCAGGATCCGGGTAACCGGTTCCTGCTTTTTTTGTTTCATGCCATTGCGTGAATGGCTGAATGACCGATAATCGGTGCCCATGAACGCTTCAAATCACGATCCGCAACTTGAGTCACTGAAGGTCCCGCCGCATTCGATCGAGGCCGAGCAGTCGGTGCTTGGCGGTTTACTGCTCGACAACGGCGCGTGGGACCGGATTGCGGACTTCCTGGGTCACCAGGATTTCTATCGCTTTGATCACCGGCTGATCTACGAGCACATCGGCAAGCTGATTGCCACGTCGCGGCCGGCCGATGTGATCACGGTGTTCGAGTCATTGTCCACCGCGGGCAAGGCGGACGATGTCGGCGGCCTTGCCTATCTGAATGCGCTCGCGCAGAACACGCCGAGCGCGGCGAACATCCGCCGGTATGCCGAGATCGTGCGCGACCGTGCAGTGTTGCGCAAGCTGGTGACCGTTGCCGACGAGATTGCCGGCGACGCGTTCAATCCGCAGGGCAAGGAGGTCCGGCAGCTGCTCGACGAGGCCGAGGCAAAGGTCTTCTCAATCGCGGAGGAAGGTCAGCGTGGCACGCAAGGGTTTCTCGAAATTGGGCCGTTGCTGACACAAGTAGTCGAGCGGATCGACACGCTGTACCACACGGCGAATCCGAGCGATGTGACCGGCACGCCGACCGGCTTTATCGACCTGGACCGGATGACCTCCGGGATGCACGGCGGCGAGTTGATCATTGTTGCCGGACGGCCATCGATGGGCAAAACTGCATTTTCGATGAACATCGGTGAATACGTCGCAGTCGAGTATGGTTTGCCGGTCGCGGTGTTTTCGATGGAAATGCCGGGCACGCAACTTGTGATGCGGATGCTCGGCTCGATTGGCCGGCTCGACCAACACCGGATGCGTACCGGGCGGCTGACCGACGAGGATTGGCCCAAGCTCACGCACGCGGTGCAGAAAATGAGTGAAGCGCAAATCTTTATCGACGAGACGGGCGGGCTCAATCCGATGGAATTGCGCTCGCGGGCACGGCGGCTAGCGCGTCAGTGCGGCAAGCTAGGCTTGATTATTGTCGATTATCTGCAACTCATGACTGGCTCGTCGCCGGGCGAGAACCGCGCGACAGAGATCTCCGAGATTTCGCGCTCACTCAAGGGACTGGCCAAGGAGCTTGACGTGCCGGTCATCGCGCTATCTCAGTTGAACCGGGGCCTGGAGCAGCGGCCGAACAAGCGTCCGGTCATGTCGGACCTGCGCGAATCTGGCGCGATCGAACAGGATGCGGACGTGATCCTGTTTATTTATCGCGACGAGGTTTACAACCCGGACAGCCCCGACAAGGGAACGGCCGAGATCATTATCGGCAAGCAACGGAACGGACCCATTGGGCCCGTTCGCCTGACGTTCCTAGGACCGTACACGAAATTCGATAATTTTGCTGGCGTGTCGACGTTCTACGACAGCGAATAACTGGGATTTGTCTTTAACGTCGCTCATTTATGCTCGCTCGATCGCGCGTGTCACCCTGCTGCTGCGCCGTGCCTCAGCAGCACGCGTATTGTATGTCGCGCAGGCTGGCAACGCCCAGGTACAATACTGCACTTTTGTGTCAGCGCCCATTACTTCCGAGGGATTCATGTTCGGACGCTTCATGCCTACCGAAGGCAAGTTTTTCGAAATTTTCAACGCTCACGCGAAATGTATGGTCGACGCCAGTCTCGAACTCGAGCGGTTGATCGACGACCTGCCCAATGCGGAGGTTCACAAGCAAAACGTGCAAGCGAATGAGAAACGTGCCGACAAGCTGACGCACGAATGTATCGATTTGCTGCACAAAACCTTCATCACGCCGTTGGACCGTGAAGAGGTCCATAAGCTGATCACGACGATGGACGACATCCTCGACTTGATGGAGGATGTGGCCACTGCGGTGTCGCTGTACGACGTGCGTGCGGTGACCTCCGAGGCAAACGAACTCGCGCGTGTCTGCCGGCTGACGTGCGAGCGCGTGCAGACGGCAGTGGGTCTGCTGCACGACATGAAACGCGCCAGTGCGATCCTGAAGGCCTGCGAGGAAATCGATCGTTACGAATCCGACGCAGACCGTCTGCTGCGCTCGGCGATGTCCAAGCTATTTCGCGAGGAGGACGACGTCAAGACGCTGATCAAGCTGAAGGCGATCTTCGAGTTGCTCGAAGCCGTGACGGACAAGTGCGAGGATGTCGCGAACATCATCGAAGGCATCGTGCTCGAGAACGCATAGACAGGGCAGCTGATGCATTCGATCCAACTTGCTCTATGGGCGGTCGCGCTGTTGGTTGCCGTCGCGCTGATATTCGATTTCATGAACGGCTTCCACGACGCGGCAAACTCGATCGCGACCGTGGTGTCCACCGGTGTGCTCAAGCCGCACCAGGCCGTGGCGTTCGCAGCCGGCTTCAACGTCGTCGCGTACTTCATTTTTCATCTGAAGGTGGCGGCCACGGTCGGCAAGGGCACAATCGACCCCGGCATCATCGATCACTACGTGGTGTTCGGCGCACTGGTCGGGGCGATTGGCTGGAACATCGTGACTTGGTATTACGGGATCCCGTCGAGTTCGTCGCATGCGCTGATCGGCGGCTTGGTCGGCTCGGCGTTGGCCAAGTCGGGGTGGGATGCGCTGAACGTGGACGGACTGGCGAAGACGATCGCCTTTATTTTTGTGTCGCCGTTGCTCGGCTTTGTGCTCGGGTCGCTGTTCATGCTGCTCGTGTCGTGGTTCTTCTTCCGCACGCCGCCAAGCCGCGTCGATCGGAGTTTCCGTCGGCTGCAACTCGTGTCCGCGTCGCTGTACAGCTTGGGGCACGGAGGCAACGACGCGCAGAAAACGATCGGCATCATTTGGATGCTGCTGATCGCGACTGGCTACGCGTCGGTGAGCGCCGACGCGCCGCCGACATGGGTGATCGCCGGCTGCTACGTGTCAATGGGCCTGGGCACGTTGTTTGGCGGCTGGCGGATCGTGCGCACGATGGGGCAGCGCATCACGCGGCTCAAGCCGGTCGGTGGCTTCTGCGCGGAGACCGGTGGTGCGATTACGCTGTTCATGGCGTCGTGGCTCGGTATTCCGGTCTCGACGACGCACACGATTACCGGCGCGATCGTCGGCGTCGGGGCGACGCAGAAACTGTCGGCCGTACGCTGGGGGGTCGCCGGCAATATCGTATGGGCCTGGATCCTGACGATTCCGGCATCCGCCGCGCTCTCTGCTGCCGGCTGGTGGCTCGGTCAGCGGCTGCTGTAGGCGCGCTCAGGTCACCACCGCGCTGCCGCCATCCATCAGGACGAGCGCGCCGGTCACGTAACTGGCGCGTGCACGGGCCAAGCAACAGCGCAACGTCGGCGATTTCGTCCGGCCTCGCGCAGTGGCCCAGTGCAAGCCGTGGCTAGCTGCGCGAGCCGTGCTGATCGGGTGGTTTAGCGCTCAGAAGTTGCCGTGGGCGAAACGGGCGATGGGATCGTTGGCCGCCGCTGCCTGCGCTGGCGTGGCCATCGGCGTATCGGCCCCGTAGTCCTGGCTGCTCGCAGCCGGCGCGGCGCTCGCCGTCGCGCCGGCAGGATCGGGGGTGGCCGACATGACCGGCGCGGCGATCCAGGAAGCCGCTTGGCTGCGCGCGGTCGCAGCAGTCGGCGGGGGCGGTTCGAACGCATCGAACGATGTATCGTCGGTGGCCGCCATCGCTCCGATCGGGTCCGGCTCGACGGCACCAACGCCGCGCGCCTGCGTGCGTGCGAAGGATACCGACGATGGCTTGAACGCATCCGGGCCGCTCGCGGTTTTGCCTGCGGCATAAGCCATTCCGTGCCGCGTATCCGCACCGGCTGTGCGCGAGCTTCCGGCATCGATTGTTGCCTTGGTGCCAGGGGCTCCGGCGGTACCAGTGGTGGTCGTGTTGGCTGTGATAGCCATGGCGCCCACAGTGGCAGCCGCCACCCGGTTGGACATCGCGCTGCTCGTGCCGGCCGGCGGTGTCGGTGGTGCTGACGCCGCCAGCAGCGTCGGTGCGTCAAATGGCCTCTTCGGCGCGTTGCGTACCGGGGCGACACGGCGAATACCGTCGAATCGCTTCGCCCAGTACGGATTCGTCACGTAGTCGATGCGTACCGTGCCACCGGTCGACGGCGCGTTGACAAAGCGCATGTTTCCCACGTAGATGCCGACGTGCGAATGCGGCCGGCCGGACGTGTTGAAGAAGACCAGGTCGCCGGGCGCGATTTCGTTCGGCTGGATCGGGCGCCCACGTTGGCTCATTTCGGCCGTAGTTCGCGGCAACTCGACCGCCGCCGAACGCGCCAACACGTAGCGTACTAGCCCACTGCAGTCGAAGCCGCTGCTTGGTGTGTTGCCTCCCCAGCGATACCGCACGCCGACTAGGCTCATCGCCTGGATCGACACTTCCTCCTGGCCGACGCTGTGATCCACGAAGCCGAGCCCAGACGATGGGCGCGTGCGGTAGCCACCCGCCGGCGCTTCATCTCCGCGCATGACTGGCTGCTGCACGCTGGAGCAAGCGGCAAGCAGTACGGCGATGGAGCAGGGTGCGAGTGCAATCCAGGTAAGGCGCATGAAAAAGCGGGCGGGCGACCAGGCGCCCGCCTTCCGGCGGGGCAATGCCCGAATCATAGCCGCCGCACTGGGTCTGGCCAATACACTTAAGAAAGGACTTTAAGTTTGTGGGGGAATCACGTCGCCTGGATGATACGCGTTTCGTATCGACGACCGGCATAGCATCCTAAAAAAAGCGCCGGATCACTAGATCCGGCGCCGGAAGTTGACGTCGGTTGGCGGAGGGAATCACCGCGTCGTTCTTTACAACACTACAGCACGTCCGACGCGTAGTCTGCCAAGCGTGACCGTTCGCCACGCGCCAGCGTGACGTGGCCGCCGTGAGTCCACCCCTTGAAGCGATCGACCACGTAGGTCAGGCCCGAACTGCCTTCTGTCAAGTACGGCGTGTCGATTTGCGCGATGTTGCCCAGGCAAATCATCTTCGTGCCAGGGCCAGCCCGCGTGACCAACGTCTTCATTTGTTTCGGCGTCAGATTCTGCGCTTCATCGATGATCACGTACTTATCGACAAAGGTGCGTCCGCGCATGAAGTTCATGCTCTTGACCTTGAGCCGCGAACGGATCAGTTCCTGTGTGGCGGCGCGCCCCCATTCACCGGCCGTGTCGTCGGTTTTTTGCAACACTTCAAGGTTGTCGTCGAACGCGCCCATCCAAGGCTGCATCTTTTCCTCCTCGGTGCCGGGCAGAAACCCGATGTCCTCGCCTACCGGCACAGTCGCGCGCGTGACGATGATCTCGTTGTAGCGCTTCTCATCGAGCACCTGCGCTAGGCCCGCGGCCAATGCCATCAACGTTTTGCCGGTACCGGCCTGGCCGAGCAGCGTGACGAAATCGACCTCCGGGTTCATCAGCAGGTTCAGCGCGAAGTTCTGCTCGCGGTTGCGCGCCGTGATGCCCCATACGTTGTTCTTGTGGTGCCCGTAGTCGCGCAGCGTCTGCAGCAACGCGGTCTTGCCGTTGATTTCTCGCACCACCGCATGGAATGCCGGCTCGCCGTTATGGGGCTCGAGATAAACGAACTCGTTGATCAGCAGTGACGCACACAGCGGTCCGGTGACCCGGTAGTACGTGGTGCCGGTCTTGGTATCCTGCCAGCTCTCCATGCCCTTGCCGTGCCGCGTCCAGAAATCCTGCGGTAGCGCACGCACGCCCGAGTAGAGCAGATCCTTGTCTTCGAGGACCTGGTCATTGAAATAGTCCTCGGCCGGCAAGCCGAGCGCATGCGCCTTAATGCGCATGTTGATGTCCTTGGACACCAGCACGACTTGCCGCTCCGACATCTGCGCTTGCAGCGCCCGCACAACGCCCAGAATCTGGTTATCCGCTTTGCCTTGCGGGAGCCCGACCACCGGTTCAATATCGGTGAGTTCGGTCTGGAAGAACAGGCGCCCGGCCGCTTCCCGGTTGCCCAGCCGCGACAGCGCAATGCCGGTGATCATCGCGTCGCCGGCGTCGGCCACCAGCGCGTCCAGCGTGCGGCTGACCTGTCGGGCATTGCGCGCGACCTCTGACATCCCTTTCTTATGGTTGTCGAGTTCCTCGAGCGTGATCATCGGCAGGTAGACATCGTGTTCCTCGAAGCGGAACACGCAACTCGGATCGTGCATCAGCACGTTCGTGTCGAGGACGAAAAGCTTGCGTGTCGTGTCGGCGGCGCGCGCACTGGCCCGTCGCCGCGTGCCGCGTGTGCCCGGCGCGGCGGAAAGTGTGGGTGGTGTGACGCGTTCCGGTGCGGGTGTCTCGCGCAACGCGACGGGCGCCGGCGCGGCCGCGTCGCGGGCCACCTCGGCCGGGATCGTGTCGGGGACGGGGCGTGACGGCTGAAGCAGCGCCGCAGTCTGCTTCGACTTACGCTTGCGCGTGGTGGGCGTCTCGCGTACCACTTCCTCGTCCGGCAACGCTGCACGCAATGCTGCATTGTCCGCTTCGAGCGATGTCAGGGCCGGCAGTGGCTCGCGCACGGCGGCGCCGAATGCGACACCGTCATCCCGGCTTGCGTAAGCGTCGTCATGGTCGTGCCCGGTGGCGGGCGAGCGCTTGCGGGCGCCCTTGGCCGTCTTCACCTTGGCCTTGTATTCGTCGGGTGAAAGCAGATTTCCGAGTTTGCTCGGCGCGGTAGGCAAAGGCATGGTTTCCTCTGACGGAATCAGTTCAACGATGCACGCCACTCGGGGCGCCGACGCAGCGGCGCCCCGAGTAGCGTGCGCCAGTGTCAGTCATATGTAATGAGTGCCGGTTCGCCTAGGTCGGTGTGACTCCAAAGAAAAAAGCCGTACCCCCTTGGACGGGGAGCACGGCGGTAAGGTAGGGAGTTAGCCTTCATTGCGGCCCACTATAACCTGCGTCAAACGCTCACGTCAAAGGGCACATGTCGCGCTGCATCCACTGCGTCACAGCGCTTGCACGGCGGCTAGCACCTCATCGACATGGTTGGGCACCTTCACGCCGCGCCACTCGCGGCGCAATACACGCTGCGCATCGAGCAGGAAAGTCGAGCGCTCGATGCCGCGTACTGGCTTACCGTACATCTTTTTCATTTTGACGACATCGAATAGCTGACACACAGTCTCGTCGGCATCGGACACCAGCACGAAAGGCAATTCGAGCTTGCGCTGGAAGTTCTCATGCGAGCGTACGCTGTCGCGCGAGATGCCGACGATCTCGGCACCCGCCTGCTTAAAGGCTGGGTACGCGTCACGGAACGCCAGGCTCTCGGTGGTGCAGCCTGGTGTGTTGTCCTTCGGATAGAAATAGAGAACGACCTTGTTGCCCCTAAGCGCGGACAGCGTAAATTCGCCACCCGTCGCTGAGGCGGTGAAATCGGGAACGGTGTGGTCGATCGCAATGCTTGGCACGGATTTCTCCTGTTATTATGATCAGCGGCAGCGAAGCAGGACCGATGCGGACCGACGCTCGCGCCGCGCCATTGTTTCAATCGGGCTGAATGATCAACTCGCCGGCGCGGCCCGGCACCTCGCCCCACGCGACAGGGTACGATGGCAGCGAGTCCAGGTCCAGCGTCGCGTAATAGTCGGCCATCGACACCAGTGCATGCCCCTGCGCGCGCCAGCCCGCCAGCAGGCGTTCGAGCACGGGGGCAAGCTTCTGTCCTTCCAGTTCTGCGTGTAGCGTAAAGACGTGGTCAACGCCGTCGTGCCGCGTCAGCGACAACAGATAATCGGCGACGTTGTCCACGCTTAACCCGTCCAGCCCGAGCACTTCGTCCAATGTCGGCAGGGTGGTTGGCAGCTGCACATGCGCAAGCGGCATGCCGTTGACCGTCGGCCGGTACGGGCCGTGGCCGCGCCCGTCGGATGCATACCGGATGCCCCACGCGTCGAGCTGATGAAATGCATGGTCGTTCATCTGCCAGCCTGCCGCGCCATGGGTACGCGGCATCTCACCAAATACCTCAACAAAGCGCGCGTGGCTTTTCGCCATTTGCGCGATCGTCCATGCGCGCTCACGCGTGCGCACGTTATCCTGCCAATATACGTGATCCCAGGTATGAATGCCCACCTCGAAGCCGGCATCGCGTGTGGCGCGCATCTGCGCCGCCGCGCGCGCGCCGATGTCCGGGCCAGGCAGCAACACGCCGTAGGCGAGCGTTTTAATGCCGTAGTGCTCGAGCACCGACGTGCGCGACACCTTGCGCAGGAACCCCGGCCGGAATACCCGGCGCAATGCCCAACCCGTGTGGTCGGGGCCTAGGCTAAACAGGAACGTCGCGCCAGCGCCGGCGTGCCGGAGCATCCGCACGAGGTTCGGCACGCCTTCACGGGTGCCGCGCAGCGTGTCGACGTCGATCTTCAGTACGATGCGGGCCATTGCCGCCAACCCGCGCCGTCAGTCGACCAGCGCGCGGGCTTCGGCGACCTGCGAGCGGTATGCCTCGAAGATCTTGCGCAGCGCGTCGTCCATCGACAGCGTTGGCGCCCAAGCCAGATCCTGCTTCGTATTGTCGATCTTCGGCACGCGGTTTTGCACGTCCTGGTAGCCGGTGCCGTAATAGGCGCTCGACGAGGTTTCTACCAGCTTCACCTGTTGTGCAGACTGCGCATATTCGGGGTACTCTGCCGCCAGCGCCAGCATTTTGTCGGCTAGATCGCGCACCGAGAAATTGTTGTGTGGATTGCCGATATTATAGATTTTGCCGGTCGCGATGCCGGCCGGATTCTCGATAATCCGCACCAGCGCTGAGATGCCGTCGTCGATGTCGGTGAACGCGCGTTTTTGCGCGCCGCCGTCGACCAGGCTAATGTTCTCGCCCCGCACGATATGGCCGAGGAACTGCGTGACCACGCGCGATGATCCCTCCTTCGGCGTGTGGATCGTGTCCAGTCCCGGGCCGATCCAGTTGAATGGGCGAAACAGCGTGAAATTCAGGCCCTCCATGCCGTAGCCCCAAATCACGCGGTCCATCAACTGCTTCGAGCATGCGTAGATCCAGCGCGGCTTGTTGATCGGGCCGTAGATCAACGGCGAGGCTTCTGGGTCGAACTCGCCATCGGTGCACATGCCGTACACCTCGGAAGTGGACGGAAAGACCAGATGCTTGCCGTATTTGACCGCTGAGCGCACAATCGGCATGTTGGCCTCAAAATCAAGCTCGAACACGCGCAGCGGCTGCTTTACATAGGTGGCTGGCGTGGCGATCGCGACCAACGGCAGGATCACGTCACACTTGCGGATGTGATACTCGACCCATTCCTTGTTGATCGTGATGTCGCCTTCGAAGAAGTGCATTCGCGGATGTTGCGTCAGACCGCCCAGACGATCCTTCTGCATGTCCATCCCATAGACTTCCCAATCGGTGGTTTCGAGGATGCGCTTGGACAGGTGATGGCCGATGAAGCCGTTGATGCCGAGGATCAGGACTTTTTTCATGAATGCGATGAGGATTGAGTAAGGCGCAGGAACGTTGCCGCGTCGATGACGCGCTCGTCGTGTGTGGGATCGGAGGCGTCGCCAACATGGCGCAGTTCCCGGATCGCCAGCGCGCGGCCATCGCCGCACACGCCAAATAGCGCATTATCGCAAACCTGCAAGCCTGGCAGCAATGTTGCGGTGCTGGCCGCGTTATGACGCGCGAGCCGGGCCGCAGCGACGATAAAGCGCTCGCCGCTGACGTCGGTGAATGCGCCCGGATACGGCGGTGCGACCGCGCGCACCAGGTTGTAGACCTGTTGTGCGGGCAGGCTCCAGTCAATGCGGCCATCCTCGGGCCTGCGCCCACCAAAATAGCTGCCCGCGGCCAGATCGTTCGGCAGCCGCGGTGCGTCGCCGGCCAGCAGGGCCGGTAGCACCCGCCACAATGTTTGCTCGGCGGCCACCGTCACCTTATCGAACACCTGGCTCGCGGTATCGTCCGGCAGGATCGGCACTGGCGTCTGCGCGACGATCGCCCCGGCGTCCGGCTTGACCGTCATCTCGTGCAGCGTGGCGCCTGTTTCGGTCTCACCGTTGAGCACGGCCCAGTTGGTCGGCACGCGGCCACGGTACTTCGGTAGCAGCGAGCCGTGCAGGTTGAATGCGCCGCGCGGCGCCAGCGCGAGCAGGCTGTCCGGCAGCATGTGTCGGTAGTAGAACGAGAACAGGAAATCCGGCTGCACTGCGCGCACGGCCTCGGCTAGCTCTGGCGCGTGTGGATCGGCGGGCGTGATTGCCGGTAGTCCGTAGTCGGCTGCGACCGCCGCCACGCTTTCGAACCAGATGCGCTCTTGTGGATTGTCTTGGTGCGTGACGACGAGCGCGACGTCCACGCCGCGCGCGAGCAGCACGCGCAGGCAGCGCGCGCCAACATTGTGATACGCGAAGACGACGGCGCGCGCGTTCATTGGCCGCGCTCCACCGTACCATCTGCGTCGCACTTCACCGTGCCATCTGCGTGCTCGCCGCGCGCGACGTGCTGCACCGGGGGAGCCGGCGCGCGGTCATGCGTTGGTGCATCGCTGTCGCGCTGCTGCAGCACCGCCTGCACCAAATAGCGTGGCCGCGCGCGCACTTGCTGGTAGATCCGGCCGATGTATTCACCGAGCAGGCCGAGCGCGAAAATGATCACGCCGAGCAAGAAGAACGTGATCGCGAACAGCGTGAACACGCCCTGAACTTCCGCGCCAATGATGAAGCGCCGCACCAGCAGCAGCAGGAACAGCGCCGCGGAGCCGCTGGACAGGATCACGCCGACGAACGACAGCCATTGCAGCGGCACCACCGAGAAGCCGGTGACCAAGTCGAAGTTCAACCGGATCAAGCTGTACAGCGAATACTTCGATTCGCCGGCGAAACGCTCCTCGTGCGCTACCTCGATCTCGACCGGGTTTTGCGCGAACGTGTAGGCGAGCGCCGGGATGAACGTGTTGATCTCGCCGCACAGGTTGATCGTGTCGATGATGCGGCGGCTGTACGCGCGCAGCATGCAACCTTGGTCGGCCATCCGGATCCGCGTGATGCGCTCGCGCAACCGGTTCATTGCGGCCGACGCCTTGCGGCGGAACAGGCTGTCGCGCCGCTGCAGCCGGACCGTGCCGACGTAATCGTGGCCCTCGCGCATTTTGGCCACCAGCTTGCCGATTTCCTCCGGTGGATTCTGCAAGTCCGCATCGAGTGTGATCACGATGTCGCCGCGCGTTTGCTCGAACCCGGCGAGGATGGCCATGTGTTGCCCGTAGTTACCGTTGAGCAGCACGACACGGGTGGTGTCTGGGCGTGTGTGGTACTGCTCGGCCAGCATCACGGCCGAGCGATCACGACTGCCATCGTTGATGAAAATCACTTCGTAGGTCAAGTCCAGCGCGTCCAGCGCCGGATAGAGCCGTGCAAACAGTGCGGCCAGGCCCGCCTCCTCGTTGTAGACGGGGATTACGACGGACAGTTCAGGTTTATTCATTGTTGATGACGGTGAATAATCTCGTTGACGGCTTGCACGACGCGCGACACGTCAGCCATTGTCATTTGCGGAAACAGCGGCAACGTGACGATCGCCCGCCCAACGCGCTCCGCGTGTGGGAACATGCCTGGGCCGAAGCCTCGTTCCCGGTACAGCTTAAATAGGTGGATCGGCGGATAGTGCACGCCAGTGCCGATACCGCGCTCCTTCATCTGCGCCATGAAATCGGCGCGCTCGATCGTAAGCCGCTCCAATGGCAGCACGATCTGAAACATGTGCCAATTTGAGTTCGTGAAGTCTGCGGGCGGCAACTCCACGCCGGCGGCCATGGCCGCGCCGCCGGCGAAATGCTCAAAATACGCGCGCGCCAGCGCGCGGCGCTGCGCGGTGATTTCGTCCAGGCGGGCCAGCGAGCCCAACCCGACACGCGCAGCGACATCAGTCAGATTGTACTTGCCGCCGAGCACGTCGCATTCCATTCCGTCAAAGCCGGTGCGCGTGATGCCCTGCAGCCGATACTTTTCGGCGAGCCGTGCTTCGTCATCGTGGTTCATCACCAGCGCACCGCCCTCGATCGATGTGATGTTCTTGTTCGCATGGAAGCTGAATGACACGAAGTCGCCGCACGTGCCGACGCGCCGGCCGTTCCAGCTTGAGCCGAGTGCCTGTGCGGCGTCCTCGACCACGCGCAACCGGTGCGTGCGCGCGATCGCATGGAGCCGCTCCAGGTCCATCGGCATCCCGGCCAAATACACTGGGATGATCGCGCGCGTGCGCGGCGTGATGGCGGCCTCGAGCTTGTCCAGATCCAGGTTTCGGGTGATCGGGTCGATGTCGGCGAATATCGGGGTCGCGCCCACCTCGCAGATCACGTTGCTGGTGGACACCCATGACAGCGGCGTGGTGATCACTTCGTCGCCGGTCCCGATGCCGGCGATGCGCAGTGCGATTTCCATCGTGCAGGTGCCCGAATTGAAGGTTCGCACCGGCCGGCCGCAGTACTTGGACAGCGCTGCTTCGAAACGGGCGTTTTGCGGGCCGGTCGTGATCCAGCCGCTGCGCAGCACGTCGACGACGCCGGCAATCGTCTCCTCATCGACGTGCGGCCGCACGAACGGCAAAAAGGGCAAGGAGGTTTCGCTCATGGTATGTATGATCTAGTTCTCTCAGGAGGCTGGATGGGCTCAACCGCGCGCCAGCACGACCACGCCGAACAGAATGATACCGATGCCGACGAGGCGCTGTGCCGACATGACCTCGCCGAACAGGTACCAGGCCGCTACCGCATTGACCGCGTAGCCGAGCGACAACATCGGGTAGGCGATCGACACGTCTACGCGCGACAGCCCGAGGATCCAGACGACGACGCTGACGACATAGCATGCCAACCCGCCAATGATCGGCCACTGCGTGACTAGTCGCACGCTGATCGGCACGATGTTTGCCGCCGAGAATTCAAAATGACCGACCGCATTCACCCCGGCCTTGAGCAACAGCTGCGCGCACGTGTTGAGCAGCACGCCGGAAAGAATGCACGCAAGGGAAATCGGATTCATCTAGGCTCGGCTTACGGTTGAGGTTTGGCGACGACGACGCGCCGCGTGTCGCGCGCAATCACCTGCATTGGCACGCCGGCGTTGGCCAGTTGCCCGTACAGCGATGGCGGCAACAACGCCAGTGCGGGTCCGGGCTCATGCCACCGGGCGCGCCACTGGTCAATTGTCGGAATCCACTTGCTCGGCTCGATCGTTGCACCGAACCATAGCTCATCCGCGTGCTGGACCATGATGGTCGTGTGGCGGACATAGAACGGCAGCGTATGGTCGAGCATGTCCACCGAGTAGAACGGCGTGTCGGCCGGCAGCTTCGCCAGCTCTGCCCGGACCGCCGGTGCGAGCAGGGCGCCGCTGCTTTGTCGTCCGAACACCTCGTGGCCATTGCCGCCGATGGCGCCGAGCAGGAACCAGCCGATGCCGAACACAACGATGCTCGTTGCCGTTGCCGTTGCCGTTGGCGCGGCATGCGGTGCGGCGCCGGGCGGCAGCGCGCGCCGCCGCACGAGCCAGCTGGCAAGCAGCGTCAGCACGAGGCCGACGCCGATGGCGATCTCAACCCAGACGATGAATTCGCGATACAGCGCGTTCGGCGTCTTCGCGTCGCCCTGTCCGATCAGCGCGAAGTACGCCGCCACGGCCGCTATGGCCAGGAGCGCTGCGTAGCCGAGCAGGTGCCGCTGCCATTGCGCGCGCGTGATCCCCGGCAGGTACAGGCCGATCACCAGGGCCAGCGCCGGCGCCACGGGCAGCGTGTACGAGATCAGCTTCGAATGCGACGCGCTAAAGAACAAGAAGATGAACGCGGACCACACCAGCAGCAGTGTGACTGGCGCGAAGCCGTTCTGCTGGCGCGGCATCCGCCAACCCTGGCGCACGCTCTGTGCGGCGATCGAGACCCAAGGCAGGAAGCCCGCAAGCAGCACGCCAGCGAAATAATAGAATGGCCCGGGCCGGTTTTGCGCGGGTGTCAGGTAGCGCTCGAACTGCTGGACGATGAAAAAATAATGGAAGAACTCTGGATTGTTGCGTTGCACGAGCACGAACCATGGCAGCACGATCCCGGCAAAGACTAGTGCGCCGCTGATCAGGTAGAGCCGTTTCCACACCGCCCAGTCACGCGCCACCATGGTGTAGATCACCAGCGCCGCGCCCGGCAGGATCAACCCAACCAGTCCCTTGGACAGGACCGCCAGCGCCATTGACGCCCAGCACAGCCACATCCAGCCACGTCGTGCGCGGGCCGGCAGGTGCGCGCGTTGGGCCAGCAGTAGCGAGCACAGCGTCAGTGCCATCCAAAACGCCAGGCCTGTGTCTAGCACGTTGAAGTGGCCCATCAGATTCCAGTACGGCGACGCGGCCAGCACCAGTGCCGCCATCAGCCCGGCAGCCGGATTGAACACGCGCGCGCCGGTGTAGCCCACCAGCAGGATGCCGGCAAAACCGCATAGCGCCGTATAGAGCCGCGCCTGCCACTCGCCCAGGCCGAACCAGGCGAACGTGATGGCGTTGAACCAGGTTTGCAGCGGCGGCTTCTCGAAATACTTATACCCGTTGTAGCGCGGGGTGATCCAGTCGCCGGTGACGAGCATCTCGCGCGCCATTTCCGCGTAGCGTCCCTCGTCGCTTGGGATCAGGTGGCGCCAGTTCAATTGCAGGAACCATACGAGCGCGAACAGCAGCATGAGCGGCAGCAGGGCCGCTGGCGACAGCGGCAACGCGCGCGACGGCGTGTTGCTGGAGGCGCTGGGCGGGACGGTCGATGGCGCCGTCGGCCGCATCGGGTCGAGCAAATCTTGCATCAGCTATCCGTTTTTCAGAGAGTATGGAGTCGTAGTAGACGCGCGCATGGGCACGCCCGCTTGTCATGGACCGTGGTGCGGGTTAACGGGCCGCCGCATGGTGGCTCGCGCTCATGGTTTTTCGATCAGCAGCACGAGCGCGACCTTGCGGCCCTCGGCCATCAGAATGTTATAGGTGCGGCACGCGGCCTGGAAATCCATCGCCTCAATACCGATGCGCCGGCGCGACAGCGCCACGGTCAGCCGCGGGTGCACGAAGCGCAGCCGTGCGCCGGTCCCGAAAATCACGACCTCGACACCGGATTCGCCGGCGGACTCAACCAGTGAGTCAAAATGCTCGGGCGTGAGTGCATCGAACGAGGACACTGGCCACGGCGCGACCGGCGCCTGCGGGAAGACCAGAATGCTGTGCTCGTAGCGTTGCAGATTGACGTCGACATAGTCAGCGCCATAACCGGTTACGGTATTCAGGGCGTCGGCAGAATCCTGGTGTAATTTCAATGCAACGTTCCATGTGCGCCCGCCGTATGCGGCAGGCGAGACGGTTGGTGCGAGTTATGGGACAATGGCAACGACTCGCGCAGGCCCGGCGAGTTCCGCGCGCGGCACGTGCGGCCGCCACGGGCGAGTCACCCGCGATCTTTTGATGCATTGCGGAACTACGCCAGAATCCGCTAAATTATACCCTTTGTGTCCGTTAAGCCCGCTAGATCGCGCGAGCGGCGCCGCGCCAGCGGGCGATGTGCGGCCCGGCGCCCCGGCCGCCATCCGGCGATGGCCAAGTTCTAGCGTGAGCGCCGATTCCTCTCTTACCGAAGCGTTGGCCGTGAAGCCCATCCTGAAATCGAATAAGTTGTCAAACGTCTGTTACGACATACGCGGGCCCGTGCTCGACGAGGCCAAGCGCCTCGAGGAAGAGGGGCACCGGATCATTAAGCTGAACATCGGCAATCTTGCTGCGTTCGGCTTTGACGCGCCTGAGGAGATTATCACCGACATGATCCGCAACCTGCCGGAGTCGTCCGGCTATTCGGATTCGAAGGGTGTGTTCGCAGCGCGTAAATCCATCATGCACTACACGCAGCAAAAGGGCATCGCCGGCGTCAAGCTCGAAGACGTCTTCATTGGCAATGGCGCGTCCGAGTTGATCGTGATGGCGATGCAAGGCTTGCTCAATGATGGCGACGAGGTGCTGTTGCCAGCACCGGACTACCCGTTGTGGACCGCGGCGGTCAGTCTGTCGGGCGGCACGCCGGTTCACTACCGGTGCGACGAGTACAACGGCTGGCTGCCGGATCTGGACGATATGCGTGCGAAGATCTCGCCGAATACGCGCGCCCTGGTGATCATTAACCCGAACAATCCGACCGGCGCGCTGTACCCGGACGATCTCTTGCGGGCGATGCTCGAGCTTGCACGCCAGCACCAGCTGATCGTGTTCTCCGACGAGGTCTACGACAAGATCGTCTACGACGGCGGTGTGCACACGTCGGTCGGCGCGCTCTCGCAGGACGTGCTCACCGTCACGTTCAACAGCTTGTCCAAGAGCTACCGGTCTTGCGGCTACCGGGCCGGTTGGATGGTGGTGTCCGGCGACAAGCGGCATGCGAGCGACTATCTGGAAGGGCTTGGCATCCTCGCATCGATGCGGCTGTGCGCGAACGTGCCGGGCCAATATGCGATCCAGACCGCGCTGGGCGGCTACCAGAGCATCAACGAGCTGATCCAGCCGGGCGGGCGCCTGTATAAGCAGCGCGAGCTTGCCTACGATATGCTTAGCGCGATTCCAGGCGTGTCGGTCGTCAAGCCGAAGGCGGCCTTATACATGTTTCCCAGGCTGGATCCGGCTGTCTATCCGGTGCGCGACGACCAGCAACTGATTCTGGAACTGTTGCAGCAAGAGCGGGTGCTGCTGGTGCAGGGCACCGGATTCAACTGGCCCGCTCCTGACCATTTCCGGGTCGTATTCCTACCCAGCGTCGATGACCTGAGCGATTCGCTGAGTCGTGTCGCACGGTTTCTCGACGGCTACCGCAAGCGTACGGGCGCGTGAAGCGCGTCGCGCGCGTTGCACCCCCTTTTAATGACCATGACACACGCGGGATGATGGAACCGATCAAAGTAGGATTGTTGGGCTTTGGCACGGTCGGCAGCGGCACGTTCAACGTGTTGCGCCGCAACCAGGAAGAAATCAGCCGTCGGGCCGGCCGCGGAATCGAAATCACGCGCGTCGCGGTGCGCAATCCGGCCAAGGCGCAGCAGGTGCTGGGCGATGCGCTCGGCACGGTGGCGCTGACGTCGGACTTTGCCGCGGTGGTCGACGATCCGTCGCTGGACATCATTGCGGAAATGATTGGTGGCACTGACATCGCCCGCGAACTCGTGCTGCGTGCGATCCACAACGGCAAGCATGTGGTGACGGCCAACAAGGCGTTGCTCGCGGTGCATGGAACCGAAATCTTTGAGGCGGCGCGCGCCAAGGGCGTGATGGTCGCGTTCGAAGCGGCGGTAGCCGGCGGCATCCCGATCATCAAGGCGTTGCGCGAGGGTCTGACGGCGAACCGCATCCAGTATATCGCTGGCATCATCAACGGCACCACTAACTTCATCCTGTCTGAGATGCGCGAGCGCGGCCTGGATTTCACAACCGCGCTGGTTGACGCTCAGCGGCTCGGCTACGCGGAGGCCGACCCGACATTCGACATCGAGGGGATTGACGCCGCACACAAGGCCACGATCATGGCGGCGATCGCATTCGGCGTGCCGGTGCAGTTCGAGCGTGCCTATGTCGAGGGCATCACCCGGCTGGACGCGCTGGATATTCGCTACGCGGAGGAACTTGGCTACCGGATCAAGCTGCTCGGCATTGCGCGGCGCACCACGCAAGGCATCGAGTTGCGCGTGCATCCGACGCTGATTCCGGCCAAGCGGCTGATCGCGAACGTGCAGGGCGCGATGAACGCGGTCCTGGTCTACGGCGATGCGGTGGGCGCAACGCTGTACTATGGCAAGGGGGCGGGTGCCGAGCCGACGGCGTCGGCCGTGGTTGCTGACCTGGTCGACGTCACGCGGCTGCACACGGCGGATCCCAACAATCGCGTGCCGCATCTGGCATTCCAACCGGACCGGTTGGCGACCACGCCGATTTTGCCAATCGACGAGGTCACCAGCAGCTACTACTTGCGGCTGCGTGTCGCGGACCAGACCGGCGTGCTTGCTGACATCACGCGCATCCTCGCGGCCCTAGGCATCTCGATCGATGCGCTGCTGCAAAAGGAGTCGGAGGTCGTCGACGCAAACCGGGCGGGCGAGACCGATATCATCCTGATCACGCACGAGACGCGGGAGAAGAACATCAATACGGCGATTTCTCGTATCGAAGCGTTGTCCACGGTGCGCTCGGGCGTGACCCGGCTGCGCATGGAAGCGTTGAACTGACGCCGACGCTAATCGCTTCGGCCGGTAGCCGGAGCGCCAGGAGCCTTCCCGAATGAACTACATTTCCACACGCGGCGCCGGGCTCGGCGAGCGCCATTCGTTTTCCGACATCCTACTCGGCGGTCTTGCGAAGGATGGTGGCCTGTATTTGCCGGCGCATTATCCGCGTGTGTCCGACGCCGAGTTGTCCCGCTGGCGTACGCTGTCCTATGCGGACCTGGCATTTGAGGTCCTCGCGAAATTCTGCGATGACATGCCGGCTGACGACTTGCGGGCGCTGACGCGGCGCACCTATCGTGCCGACGTATACTCAAATGTGCGCGACGGCAGCGATGCGCAGCGCATCACGCCGCTTAAGACGCTGGGTATCGAGGGTGGCGCGCCGCTGGCGCTGCTCGAGCTGTCCAACGGCCCGACGCTCGCGTTCAAGGACATGGCGATGCAGTTGCTCGGCAACCTGTTCGAGCACGCGTTGGCGCGTCAGGGCCAGCAATTGAACATCCTTGGCGCGACGTCTGGCGACACCGGCAGCGCCGCCGAATACGCGATGCGCGGTAAGCAAGGCGTGCGCGTGTTTATGCTGTCGCCGCATCGCAAGATGAGCGCGTTCCAGACCGCGCAGATGTTCAGCTTGCAGGATCCGAATATTTTCAATATCGCGGTCGAAGGGGTGTTCGACGATTGCCAGGACATTGTCAAGGCCGTCTCAAACGACCACGCGTTTAAGGCCCGCTACCAAATCGGTACGGTCAACTCGATCAACTGGGCCCGGGTCGTCGCACAGGTTGTCTACTATTTTCGAGGCTATTTCGAGGCGACGCGCGGCAACGACCAGCGCGTGTCGTTTACAGTCCCGTCGGGCAATTTCGGTAATGTGTGCGCCGGCCACATTGCGCGGATGATGGGCTTGTCGATCGACAAGCTAGTGGTTGCCACCAACGAGAACGACGTGCTTGATGAGTTCTTCCGCACCGGTAATTATCGCGTGCGCGCCGCGGCTGAAACCCACCATACGACCAGTCCCAGCATGGACATCTCGAAGGCGTCGAACTTCGAGCGCTTCGTCTTTGACTTACTGGACTGCGATTCGGCGCGCGTGTTGCAGTTGTTCCGCGACGTCGAGGCCAAGGGCGGGTTCGACTTGGCTGCGTCGGGCGATTTTGCCCGCGTGCGCGAGTTCGGTTTCGTGTCCGGTCGCAGCACGCACGCGGACCGAATCGCGACGATCCGCGACGTCCACCGTCGCTACCAGGCGATAATCGACACGCATACGGCGGACGGCGTGAAGGTGGCGCGCGAATACCTGGAGCCGGGGGTGCCAATGATCGTGCTCGAGACCGCGCAACCGATCAAGTTCGGCGCTACGATCCGCGAGGCGCTGGATCGGGATCCTCCGCGTCCGTCGGCCTTTGACGGACTGGAGGCGTTGCCGCAGCGTTTCACCGTGTTGCCGGCCGACGCTGCGCGCGTGAAGGACTTCATTCGCGCGCAGATCGACGGCTAGGCGGCGTACCGGTGCGGCGCCGGGGCTACAATACGTTTTTATTCGTCAACATCCGGCCCGACTCCGATGTCGATCCCGAACGATACTGCGCCGGTGGTGGGCGCCAGTCAAACGGCCTGCGCTGTCACGGCTACGGGCGCTGCTCGCCCGCCACTGCTGGCCACGCAGGACGCACTTGCGCAACTGCTGGCCGCGGCATTTCCATTATGCGCGCAGCCCGACGCAATCGAGACCGTACCGACGCAGGACGCGCTGAACCGCGTGTTAGCCACTGACATTCACTCGGCGCTCGATGTGCCGCCGGCCGACATCAGCGCGATGGACGGCTACGCAGTGCGGGCCGGCGACGTCGTGGCTGGCCGGCCGATGCGCGTGTCGCAACGCGTGCCAGCCGGGTATGCGCCCGGTGGCGCGCTTGAGGCCGGCACCGCCGCGCGCGTTTTCACCGGAGCGCAACTACCCGCGGGCGCTGACACGGTCGTGATACAGGAGCAGGCACAGGCGCACGGCGAGACGGTCGTGTTCGATGCAGCGCCGCCAATGGGCGACTGGATCAACCGGCGTGGTTCGGATATCCGCAAGGATGCGGTGATTTTGCCTGCCGGCATGCGGTTAACGCCGCAGGCGTTGGGCCTGGCCGCGTCGGTCGGCTATGCGACGCTGCCGGTCGCGCGCCGGCCGAGGGTCGCGATAGCCTTCACCGGCGACGAGTTGACGATGCCTGGCGAGCCATTGCGTGAAGGCGCAATCTACAATTCGAGCCGGTTCACGCTCGGTGGGCTGCTGGCCGCACTCGGCTGCGACGTGACGGACCTGGGCATCGTGCCGGACCGGCTCGATGCGACGCGCGACGCGCTGCGCGAGGCGGCGCTCGCGCATGACCTGATCCTCACCTCCGGCGGCGTATCGGTGGGCGAAGAGGATCACGTGCGGGCCGCGGTTCAAGCTGAAGGTTCGCTGCACCTGTGGCAGATTGCGATGAAGCCGGGCAAGCCGTTTGCGTTCGGCACGGTGCACCGACCGGCGGCCGCGGGATCGCTGGGCGCCGATGCGCCGCACGACGCAGCGTTCTTTATTGGCTTGCCCGGCAATCCGGTGTCCAGCTTCGTGACATTCCTGTTGTTCGTGCGCCCGTTTATCCTATGCCTGGCCGGCACAGGATGCGTCGAGCCTCGTGTGCTGCATATGCGCGCCGATTTTACGCAAAAAAAGGCGGATCGCCGCAATGAATTCCTGCGCGCACGGATCAACGACGCTGGGGGACTCGACCTGTTCCCAAACCAGAGTTCGGCGGTGCTGACATCCACGGTGTGGGGGGACGGATTGATTGACAATCCGCCCGGGCACGCGATTCAGGCGGGCGAGATGGTGCGTTTCCTGCCCTTCTCGACGCTGCTGGCGTGACGGCGTGGCAGAGCGACGGTGAGGGGCCGCGCGGCGGAAACAGGATTTTCAACGGTCAATGGCAATGAAGATCGAACTGAGGTTTTTTGCAAGTGTGCGCGAGGCGGTCGGCACGGACGCGGAAACGGTTGACGTACCGGACAATATCAACACGGTCGGCGACGTGCGCGCGTGGCTATGCTCGCGCGGCGGCGCGTGGGCAAGCGCACTGGCGGGCACGCGCCCGTTGCGCATGGCGTGTGACCACGTCATGACCGATCCGTCGACGCGACTGACTGACGGCTGCGAGGTGGCATTTTTTCCACCTGTCACCGGCGGGTGACATGGCAGCGGCCGGACGGGGTAACGTGGAGGATGGGATGACAGTCAGCGTGCAAGCGCACGATTTCGACGTGACGACGGAACTCGCCCGGCTGCGTGCGCGCCACCCACGCATCGGCGCGGTGGTCAGCTTCGTGGGTACCGTGCGCGAGTTGAGCGACGGCGAGTCAATCAGCGCGTTGGAACTCGAGCACTATCCAGGCATGACCGAACGGGCGTTGGAGGCCATTGTTGCCGAAGCCGAGCGCCGCTGGGCGGGCATTGACGTGCGTGTGGTGCACCGGCACGGGCGGCTCGACGCGGGTGAGCAGATCGTGCTGGTCGCGGTCGCGGCTGCGCATCGCGGCGACGCGTTTGCCGCCTGCGAGTTCGTGATGGACTACTTAAAATCTAACGCACCTTTTTGGAAAAAGGAGTGCACTGGGCAAGGCGAGCGCTGGGTCGAGGCGCGCACCGACGACGACGCGGCGCTCGCGCGCTGGGGCATTGCGTCGCACAACGCGGCGAAGGGCCCACTTGCCGACGATCAGTGAACGGCGCCACGCTCGCCGCGGCGCGGCGCGATTCGCTCGAGCAGCGCCTTCTGCTCCGGCGGCACCTGATATTGCCAGCCGAAGCGGCCCAGCTGCAGGCTTTCCGCGATGCGCAGCGCCGGCTCCATCAGCTTGAGCGCCGCGGCGGGCTCGAACAGATGCTCGACCGTGTCCAGGAACAGGTACAGCCAGCGGTTGAAGTGCTCGGGCTCGATACCTTTCAGTGGCAGGTGGGCCAGTTGCACATTGCCCTTGTAGCGCTTGGCGCCCAGCGCGATGCTGGCCCAAAAGTCGCACATTTTTGCTAGGTGCGGGTCCCATGCGTCGCCGATCGCCTGCGCGAAGATCGGTCCCAGCATGTCGTCCGCCCGCACGCGTGCATAGAAGCGGTGGACTAGCGAATGGATGCCTGCTTCGTCCAAGATGGCAAGGTGGCTCGCTACGGCGTCGGATTCGGGATTGACCATGATGTCATGTTGTCAGCAGAGGGATCGCATTGTGGCAGCGTAGCGGATCAGCGGCGCAACGCGGCCGGCACGACGTGGCCCAGCACGGCATGGCATGGCGCGCAAACCCGTGCCTGTGGCAGTAAGATACCGGAGGCGGTCCCGGGGCGGCAGCATGTTGTTGCGCCAGCCCTTATTTTGCACCATGGAGCATAAGCCAGGATACTCGTTTGCGATTGACCGATTTCACCGACTATGCGTTTCGCGTGATCCTGTACCTGTCGGTGCACGACGACGGATTGTCCACGATTCAGCAGATATCCGATGCGTACCAGGTGTCGAAGAACCATTTAATGAAGGTCGTGCAATTGCTCGGCGAGCGAGGCTGGTTCGACATGGTGCGCGGGCGCAACGGTGGCTTGCGGCTGGCGCCCCATGCTCGGACGCTAACGGTCGGCACAGATTGTGCGCGCCACCGAGAATGATTTTGCGCTGGTTGCCTGTCGGGGGCCGGTGTCCGTCATGCATGCGCCATTGAGCCGCATTGTCAACTCAAGGTCGTGATGGTCGCAGCGCTTCAGGCGTTTCTAGCCGAGCTTGACAAGCACACGGAGGCTGAGTTGAGTCAGCCGAGTGCGCCACTCGCGCACGCGCTGGGCTTGATCACGCTCACCCCGGGCGCTTGAAAAGCCCCATCCGGACCTCAAGTTATGAGGCAACCAAGCATTGGAGGTCTTCATGAGGATCGACAAACTGACTACGAAGTTCCAGGAGGCGCTCGCGGACGCACAAAGCCTTGCTGTAGGACGCGACAACCAGTATATCGAGCCGCTGCACGTACTTGCGGCGCTGCTCGCGCAGCCCGATGGCGCGGCCCGCTCGCTGTTGTCGCGCGCCGGTGTGCATGTGCAGGCGCTGCAGGCCGCGCTTGGCGCGGCGTTGGAGCGGTTGCCGCAGGTGCATGGCACCGACGGCAATGTGCAAGTGAGCCGCGAGTTAAGCGGCTTGTTGAACCAGGCGGACAAGGAAGCGCAGAAGTACAGCGACGCGTATATTGCCAGCGAGATGTTTCTGCTCGCGCTCGCTGACGACAAGGGCGACGCTGGCCGGCTCGCGCGCGAGCATGGCCTGACCCGCAAGGCGCTGGAGGCTGCCGTCGCGGCGGTGCGCGGCAACGCGCAGGTCAACAGCCAGGATGCCGAGAGCCAGCGTGAGGCGCTAAAGAAATACACAGTGGACCTGACCGAGCGTGCGAGCGCCGGCAAGCTGGATCCGGTGATCGGCCGCGATGACGAGATCCGCCGCGCGATCCAGATTCTGCAGCGCCGCACGAAGAACAACCCGGTGTTGATCGGCGAGCCGGGGGTGGGCAAGACCGCGATCGTCGAAGGTCTCGCGCAGCGCATCGTCAATGGCGAGGTGCCCGAGACACTGAAAGACAAGCGGGTGCTGGCGTTGGACATGGCCGCGCTGTTGGCCGGCGCCAAGTATCGCGGCGAATTCGAGGAGCGGCTCAAGGCGGTGCTCAGCGACATTGCGAAGGATGAGGGGCGCACGATCGTGTTCATCGACGAGATTCACACGATGGTCGGCGCAGGCAAGGCGGAAGGTGCGATCGACGCGGGCAACATGCTTAAGCCGGCACTCGCGCGCGGCGAGTTGCATTGCATCGGTGCGACGACGCTGGATGAATACCGCCGATACATCGAAAAAGACGCGGCGCTTGAGCGGCGCTTTCAGAAGGTGCTGGTCGATGAGCCGTCGGTCGAGGCAACCATTGCGATCCTGCGAGGGTTACAGGAAAAGTACGAGCTGCATCACAAGGTCGAGATCACGGATCCGGCCATTGTCGCGGCCGCCGAGCTGTCGCACCGCTATATCACCGACCGTTTTCTGCCGGACAAGGCGATCGACTTAATCGACGAGGCGGCGTCCAAGATCAAGATGGAGATCGACTCGAAGCCCGAGGCGATGGACCGGCTCGACCGTCGGCTGATCCAGTTGAAGATTGAGCGTGAGGCGGTGAAGAAGGAAACGGACGAGGCATCGCAGAAGCGGCTCGGGTTGATCGAGGACGAGATCGCGCGGCTCGAGCGCGAATACGCAGATCTCGAGGAGATTTGGACGGCGGAGAAATCCGCCGTGCAGGGCGGCGCGCACCTGAAGGAAGAGATCGACAAGACCCGCGCAGAAATCGTGCGGCTGCAGCGCGAGGGTAAGCTGGATAAGGTCGCCGAGTTGCAATACGGCACGTTGCCGCAGTTGGAGGCGCAACTGAAGGCCGTTACCCAGGCCGAGGCCGGTACGTCCAAGAGCGACAAGCCGCGGTTGCTGCGCACGCAAGTGGGCGCCGAGGAGATTGCCGAGGTCGTATCGCGCGCCACCGGTATCCCGGTCGCGCGGATGATGCAGGGCGAGCGCGAGAAGCTGCTGCAGATCGAGGTGAAGCTGCATGAACGCGTGGTCGGCCAGGACGAGGCGATCAGTGCGGTGGCCGACGCGATCCGCCGTTCGCGGGCAGGCTTGGCCGACCCGAACCGACCGTATGGTTCGTTCCTGTTCCTTGGCCCGACGGGGGTTGGCAAGACCGAGCTGTGCAAGGCGTTGGCGGCGTTCCTGTTCGATGCCGAGGACCACTTGATCCGCATCGACATGAGCGAGTTCATGGAAAAGCACAGCGTCGCGCGGCTGATCGGCGCGCCGCCCGGTTATGTTGGCTATGAGGAAGGCGGCTACTTGACCGAGGCTGTGCGGCGCAAGCCGTACAGTGTGATCTTGCTCGATGAAATCGAGAAGGCGCATCCGGACGTGTTTAACGTGCTGCTGCAAGTGCTCGACGACGGCCGCATGACCGATGGCCAGGGCCGTACGGTGGATTTTAAGAACACCGTGATTGTGATGACGTCGAATCTCGGCTCGCAGCAGATTCAGTCGCTGGTCGGCGAGCCTCATGCGGCGGTGCGCGATGCGGTCTGGGAAGAAGTCAAGCAACATTTCCGGCCCGAGTTCCTGAATCGGATCGACGAAGTCGTCGTTTTCCACGGCCTGGATCGCAGCCATATTCGCTCGATCGCGAAGATCCAGTTGCAACGGCTCACCGAACGACTGGCGAAGATGGACATGCAACTGGACGTGTCGGATGCGGCACTCGAGCACATCGGCAAGGTCGGCTACGATCCGTTGTTCGGTGCGCGGCCGCTCAAGCGCGCGATCCAGCAGGAGATTGAGAACCCGATTGCCAAGCTGATCCTCGGTGGCCGGTTCGGTCCGAAGGACCTGATCCCGGTCGACTTCGAGGATGGCAAGTTCGTGTTCGAACGGGTCGTGCACTGATGGGGCGCTGATGCGGGGGCGCTGGCGCTGTTGCTCAGCGCCAGCGCCCAGACCAGACCAGACCAGACCAGACCAGACCAGACCAGACCAGACCAGACCAGACCAGACCAGACCAGACCAGACCAGACCAGACCAGACTAGGCAAGGCAAGGCAAGGCAAGGTTTTCAGGCCGGCCGGCTTGAGTCCGTGTTGCGATTGTGTGGCTCGGGTAGCTACGTGAAGCGCTATGCGCTGGAAAATGGCGCTCACCGGCTGATATGGCCGACGCAGACGATGGCCGAATGCACGACTGCGGCCGATGTTGATACTCAGGGCCAGTTCATCGCCGTGCAGCAGAGGCTGCAGAACAGCGAGTTTTACCAGGAGCAGCAGCCCGATGAATGGACAAAGCAGCGCGTGCTGGTCTATTTCGGCAAACCTGCGGAAGACCGCGTACTTGTCCGTTGATGAAGTGAGAGGTTTGGTGCTACTGATACCTGGAAGATGGGTAGGGTACTCACTGTTCCATTTGGTTTTGATGACGACGGCGCGCTGCGCAGCATGCAGAAAAGCCCTGATCCGCCGCACGAGCAGAACGGCGACAACCGCCCATTCTGAGCGGCCATCCGCGCACCGTACGTTAGTCCTCCGTTGCCGGACCAGGCGTAATGACGCGGTACTGCCGCTGTGCCACTGTGCGGGCTGTTCGATTTAACCCCACGTTACCACACCACATTCGCCAGCTTCCTTAAATTGGTCGCATCAAGGGGACGCGGGTGACTCAACGCAGCCGATGCTGGTATCATCTCGTACTGTATATCTATACAGGATTAGACGATGGACGCGATTCTCGCCGGCGGCGTGGACCCGTTCTACTATGTCGCAAACTTTCGCCGCGCTATCGCATGGTTGAGCGATCGATGCGATGACCTGCTTGACGGGCAAGAACGGGCCTTCATCGACGCGTTCGAGTCGTTGCCCCAAGCGTCGCGCGCGCTGCTGGTCCGGATGTTGATGCGCAAAGGACCATTGTTTCGCACGGACAAGCTGCGGTATGCCGAGATCGGTGAGCCACTTGCCGCATGCGAGCCATTGATTACGCGAGGCTGGGTCGAACTCGATCCGCCGATGTCAATCGACGAACTGTTCACTGTGGCGACCAAAGCCCAGCTCGAGCGCCGCTTCGTGGCGGCAAAGGCGGCGCGCGGCACGAAGGCGGCGTTGCTTGACGCGCTGCGCGCTGCGTATCCCGGTGTACAGCATGCGTATTCGGTCTGGTGCCCGGACGAGCCAGCAAAGGTCGTCCACTTCCTGCTGGGACCCCTGTGTGATCGCCTTCGATTGATGTTTTTTGGGAATCTATGGCAGGACTGGTCGGAGTTCGTGCTAGCCGATCTGGGTGTCTTCCGCTACGAAGCCGTGCGCTTGGATGGATCGTCTCGCGCATTCCAACAGCGCGAAGATGTCGATGCCTATTTCTCGTTGCATGCTTGTCGCCAGGCGCTGAACGCGGCCCCCGATGACGCGACGTTGGACACATTGCTGGCGCAGGCGCGCGCATGTCCGACTGGTAATCTTTGGCTCGACATGCGTCGCGCCAAAGTGTTGTTTCGGATCGGCCAGCACTGCGAACGGCGGCGCGATTGGCCACGCGCGCTGCATGCGTACGAGGCGAGTACATATCCGGATGCCCGCTATCGGCGAGTGCGTGTGCTCGAGACACTCGGTCGCCGCGATGACGCATTGGCGCTTGCTGCGCAAGTCGTACGGACGCCGGTCAGCGAGGGCGAGGCACAGCGCGCCGCGCGTACCCTTGCGCGGCTACAGCGCGTGCCGCGTGCCGCACGGCAGCAGTCACCTTTGACGGTGCAATCGGCATGTGGCGAACGGCTATCCGGCCGGAACCGCACACCTTCATCGCAATCTGATTTATCGGCATCGGCATCGGCATCGGCATCGGCATCGGCATCGGCATCGGCATCGGCATCGGCAATGCCGATCTCGCGCAGCGACTGGCTCTTGCCCATGCCCACCGCACCGATGCGGGTCGAGCACGTATTGCGCGCTCATCTGCATCGTCCGGAGGCGCCGGTATTTTATGTCGAAAACGCATTAATCAACACTTTGTTTGGCCTGTTGTGCTGGCAGGTGATATTCGCGCCGATACCCGGCGCGTTCTTTCATCCGTTTCAGCGCGGGCCAGCGGACCTGGACACGCCGATGTTCGTCGCGCGTCGTCAGGCGCTGTTCGATGCCTGCCTGCAACAACTCGACGATGGTCGCTATCGACGCACGATCGAGGATAATTTTGCCGCGAAGGCTGGGATTCAGTCGCCGTTCGTGGCTTGGGGCGTGCTCGATCCTGCGTTGTTGACGCTCGCGCTGGACTGCATGCCGGCCGCCCACCTGAAGCTGTGGTTCGAGCGGTTGCTGCGGGACATCTCGCGAAACCGCTCCGGATTGCCGGATCTGATCCAATTCGTGCCGGCCGTGCGTTCGTATGAATTGATCGAGGTGAAAGGGCCCGGTGACCGGTTGCAGGACAACCAGGTGCGCTGGCTAGCTTACGCACACGAAAAAGGGCTGCCGGTCAGCGTTGCGCACGTGCGATGGCTTGCCGGTGGGGGCAGCAGGCCGGCGCCGCCCGCCGCTGTCAACCATGCGATCCCGGACAGCGTCAGCGCGCCGGCGCAATGGACGGTGTGATGCGCTATGTGATTGCCGTGCGCGCATTGTGCGAGTTCACGGCGAAGCAAGGCGACTTGGATCTGCGGTTCACGCCGTCTCCCAGCGCCGAGGAGGGCAGGATCGGCCATCGCGTCGTTGCAAGCCGCCGCCACGCGGACTACCAAACAGAAATCAGCGTCACGGGCGAGTTTCAAGAACTGACGGTGCGCGGTCGCGCGGACGGCTACGATCCGCAACGGGGTCGGCTCGAGGAGATCAAGACGTACCGCGGCGAATTGGACACGATGCCAGACAATCACCGCGCGCTGCATTGGGCGCAGTTGCGGGTGTACGGCTGGCTGTTCTGTCAGCAGGCGCAAGTGCCGTCGATCGAACTCGGGCTCGTGTACTATGACATCGCGACTGGGCACGAAACCGTGCTGACCGAGACGGCGAGTGCCGCTGAGTTGAAAGCGGCGTTCGAACAGCAATGTGCGCGCTTTATCGAGTGGGCGGTGCAGGAACGGGCGCACCGCGCCGCGCGCGATGCGATGCTGCACGGTCTGCAGTTGCCCTTTCCAGCGTTCCGTGTTGGCCAGCGCGAGCTTGCTGAGGCAGTCTATCGCGCGGCGCGCGGCGCCCGTGTGTTGCTCGCGCAAGCACCAACAGGCATCGGCAAGACGCTCGGGACGCTGTTCCCGTTGCTCAAGGCCTGTCCGCGTGCCTCGATCGACAAAGTGTTTTTTTTGAGCGCGAAGAGTCCTGGACGGCAACTGGCATTGGATTCGCTGCAGTCCTTGATGCGTGGTGCAGCGGGCTCGCCACGATCAACAGGATCAGCAGCAGAATCCACGCGGGCCGGATCCGGGATGGTCGGGCGCACAGGCATCGACATGCGCGTGCCGGGGTCTCCCCCCGCGCTGCCGCTGCGCGTGGTTGAACTGGTCGCGCGCGACAAGGCGTGTGAGTATCCGGGTAATGCGTGCACCGGGCAAGCATGCACGCTCGCGCAAGGTTTCTATGATCGGTTGCCGGCTGCACGCGAGGCGGCGTTGGCAAAGTACTGGCTTGATCGTGGCGCGCTGCGCGAGGTGGGCTTGACTCATCGCGTGTGTCCATACTACCTGGGCCAGGAATTGGTGCGCTGGGCTGATGTGATCGTCGGCGACTACAACTACTATTTCGACACCGGTGCCCCCTTGTTTGCGTTGACCGTGCAAAACCAGTGGCGGGTCGCCGTACTGGTGGACGAGGCGCACAATCTGCCCGAACGGGCGCGGGCAATGTACTCTGCCACGCTCGAGCAGGAAGAACTGGCGCAGCTGACTCGTGGCGCGCGCGGCATGCTGGGCACCGCACTGCGTCGCTTGCAGCGGTGCTGGAATACGCTGAATCGCGCGCAGGCCGAACCGTACCGCGCTTTTGACGTGCTACCCGATGCATGGCTATGCGCGCTGCAGCGCACCGTTGGTGCGATCGGCGAGCATCTGGCCGAGCCGCAACTGGTGCCGAACGTGCGCCTGGAGCGCTTCTATCTCGATGCAATTCACTTCTTGCGCATCGCCGAGCGTTTCGACGAGCATTGGATGTTCGATGTCACACTGACCACGCTGGAGGGGTCCACGGCGCGCGCCACGTCACGCTCGACGTTGTGCATCCGCAATGTCGTGCCGGCGGCGGCATTGCGCGCGCGCGTGGTGGCCGCTCATTCGATGACGCTTTTTTCCGCGACACTGTGGCCCGCGCGCTTCTACCGCGACGTGCTCGGACTACCGGACAGTACCGTTAATGTCGACGTCGACAGTCCGTTCAGCAAGGAACAACTCGCCGTGTACGCGACGTCGTCGATCTCGACCCGCTATCGTGACCGCCAGGCGTCGCTTGGTGCACTGGTTGAGCGGATTGCCTCGCAGTATGCGGCGCTGCCTGGCAACTATCTGTGCTTCTTCAGTAGCTTTGAATACCTAGAACAGGCGGCAGCGCTGTTCAGCGCTACGCATCCATTGATTCCGGTGTGGCGGCAAGCCAGAGCGATGGACGAGCCGGCACAGCGCGCCTTCATTGCCCGCTTCGAGCCGCACGGCCGCGGTATCGGATTCGCTGTGCTCGGCGGTGCATTTGCCGAGGGTATTGATCT
The DNA here is from genome assembly GCF_021498065.1 of Mycetohabitans sp. B3. Lineage (NCBI taxonomy): Bacteria > Pseudomonadati > Pseudomonadota > Betaproteobacteria > Burkholderiales > Burkholderiaceae > Mycetohabitans > Mycetohabitans sp. B3. The sequence goes on from NZ_JAHLKN010000020.1 coordinate 47,476, forward strand.
GCCCGGCACGCGGCTGGTCGGCACGTTTATCGCCACACTCGGAATGCCGCAGATCAATGCGGTGAACGAACAGTTGCGCGAGCGGATGCAGCGGCTGTTCAGTGCCGGATTCGACTATACGTACTTGTTCCCGGGGGTGCAGAAAGTGGTGCAGGCCGCAGGCCGCGTGATCCGTAGCGAGACGGATCGGGGTGTCGTGCACTTACTGGATGACCGCTTTATGCGACGCGACGTGCGCGCGTTGCTGCCACGCTGGTGGAAGGTCGAGCCGGAGAGCCGCCGCTAGGCAGCGGCCCGACTACCAGCCGGGCAGCGGGGCGACCCCTCGCGGCGCAGCGGGTCAACTACCGGCGGGGCAACGGGTCAACGTACCGGCCAGGCACCAGTCCAACCACCCGTCCGGAATACCGGTCCGAAACACCCGGCTGCCGCCCGCTGCGTCATATTTCTTCGGCCCACGACATATTTTCGTGTGCCATCAGCGCGGACGAAGCGGTGGGCCCGTAGGTGCCGGCCGTGTAGGTGCGGGGGCGCTCATCTAGTTCGCGCCAGCCTGCCAGGATCGGCTCGACCCAGGCCCAAGCGGCTTCCAATTCATCGCGGCGCATGAAATGGGTCAGGCGTCCCCGGATCACGTCGATCAACAGCCGCTCGTAGGCTTCGGCGCGGCGCCCCGTGAACGCCTGCTGTAAGTCCAGGTTCAAATTGACGGGCAGCATGTGCATGCCGCTGCCCGGCTCCTTCGCAAGCATTTGCAACTGGATCGATTCCTCCGGCTGTAGTTGAATGACCAGCCGGTTACCGTAGTTGCGCGGTCCACTCGGGATGATTGAGAAAGGCAAGTCGGCGAAATCGATGACGATCTCGGAGCGCCGCTTTGGCATCCGCTTGCCGGTGCGCAGGAAGAACGGTACGTTGGCCCAGCGCCAGTTGTTGATGTGCGCACGCAGCGCGACGAACGTCTCCGTGCGGCTGCCTGGCGGCACGTTATCTTCCTCGAGATAGCCCTTGACTGGCTCCCCGCCGATCGCGCCCGCGGTGTACTGGCCGCGCACCGTGTCACGGGCGATGTCCGAGACCGTCATCGGACGCAACGAGCGCAGCACCTTAAGCTTTTCGTCCCGTATCGCGTCAGGATCGAGCGACACAGGCGGTTCCATCGCCACGATGCACAGCAATTGCAGCAGGTGGTTCTGCACCATGTCGCGTAGCGCGCCCGTTTGGTCATAGAAACCGGCCCGGCTGCCGACTCCCACGGTCTCGGCGACTGTGATTTGCACGTTCTTGATGTACGGTGCTTGCCACAACGGACCGAAAATCGCGTTGCCAAAGCGCAGCACCATCAGGTTCTGCACGGTTTCCTTGCCCAGATAATGGTCGATTCGGTAAATCTGCGATTCGGCAAAGTACTGGCCGACCGACGCGTTAATCGCACGTGCCGACGCGAGGTCGTGTCCCAGCGGTTTTTCGAGCACGACGCGCGATTGTTCGTTGACCAGCCCGCACGCGGCGAGGTTGTCGCAGATCGTCGTGAATAGCTCGGGTGATGTGGCTAAGTAAAACACGCGTTGCGCTTCGGGCCGGGACGCCGCGACGAGGTTGGCGTAGTCGGGTGACGAGCCAACATCGATCCGCACGTAGTCGAACAATGCTAGAAAACGATCCCACGCCTGTTTGTCCAGCGCACTGCTGTCGACGAACGGCCGCGAGTGCTCGTCGATGAACGCGAGGTACTGGTCGCGCGAGAAGTCCTTGCGGCCGATCGCGATGATCCGCGTGTCGGCCGGCAGGTTGCCGTGCAGATGCGCCATGTACAGCGCCGGGAGCAACTTGCGGGCCGACAGGTCGCCGCCGCCGCCGAAGATGATCATGTCCAGTGCGCAGGCGGATGCGGCAAAGGCTGCGGAAGAAGCCGTGGTCGTCATGATGCGTGCGTGTCGCGGGCCGGTTGAGTAACCCGTATGGTGCATGGTTATACGGATTTTTGCACGCTCCCGCGCATTGCGCGCTTAACGTCGCCGCGCAATCAACTCGCAGACGCGTTGTGCCGCGTCGAGCAGTGGTGCAAGCCACGATTGGATCATTCTGCGTTCTGGTGACACTAACCGGCTTACTTGCGCTCGAGCGCGTGTGAAGTGGGCGTGCTTCAATGTGCCGTAGCGGTCGTGTAGCCCGCCCGCGCATTATCTGAACGACTGACGAGGGATCCATCATGCCATTTGCGTCGATCGACGGAATTCACCTGCATTACCGTATTGACGGTGCCGAGCATACCGATGCACCGTGGGTCGTGCTGTCCCATTCGCTGGGCACGCGGCTCGCGATGTGGGATGCCCAAGTCGTGGCCCTGAGCGCGCATTTTCGCGTGTTGCGTTACGATACACGCGGACACGGGCAGTCGGATACGCCACCGGGGCCTTATACAATCGGACGGCTGGCCGATGACGTGGTCGCGTTGCTTGACACGTTGGGCATCGAGCGTGCGCACTTTTGCGGTTTGTCGATGGGTGGGCAGACTGGCATTGCGCTCGGCGCTTGCCATGGCGATCGGCTGATCCGGCTGGTGTTGTCGAACACGGCATTCAAGATCGGCTCGCCGCAGGTATGGAACTCGCGCATCGCGAAAGCGCGCGGCGAAGGCATGGCCGGCTTGGCTGACGCGATCATTGAGCGCTGGTTGACGCCGGGATTCCGCGAGCGGCAAGCCGCACAGGCTGAGCTGTTGCGGGCGCAATTGGTGGCCACCGACCCCGATGGGTATGCCGCAAACTGCGAGGCGGTGCGCGATGCCCACTTGCGCGACGCACTGGGCCGCATTACTGTGCCGACGTTGGTCATCGCCGGCACGCACGACGTTGTGACGAGCCCGGAGCAGGGCCGGGCGATGGCCGCAGCGATCCAGGGGGCGCAGTATCTCGAACTCGACGCATCGCATATCTCGAACATCGAACAGCGCGACGCGTACAACCGCGAGTTGGTGGCATTCCTGCGGAGCGCCGCATAATAGGGGCTGCTGGCATAAGCCATCGTCATGCCGCGTGAGGAAGCGCGGAGCGCAGCACGTCAAAATTGACCGGCTTGGGTAGCACCAGCAGGCCTTCACGTTGCGCCAGACTCAACTTGTCGGTGTGCCCGGTGATCAGGATGACGGGCAAACTGGGGTCCGCGTCGCGCAGCGCGATGGCCAGGTCGATGCCGTTCATCGGGCCGGGCATGGTCACATCACTAATTACCGCATCGTATCGCGCGTGCCGACGGTAGAGCTGCAGGGCTGAATGGGCATCCGGTGCGGTGGTGACTCGATGACCGTCCAGGTTCAGCACCGCCGCCGTTGCTTCGGCGACCTCGTTATCGTCCTCTACCAGCAGGAGTTCAAGCCCAGTCATGCCGGTCAAGGCGTGGCGCGCGCGCGCCGCGCGGCTCGGCCGGCCGTCGGGTACCACGTTGGCGTCCGACGGCACCGTGGCGGGCGATTGCCGCGACAATGGTTCACCGGGCGCCGGTGCGGGAATCTCGCCGTCAGACGCCAATGGACGCGGGACAGCCCCGTCGCGTTCGGCAGCGTGCGGCCCGGCGTGGGTGGGTGCCTGGGCTTCGGCGGCGGCCGCCGGCAGGAACAAGGCGACCGTCGTGCCCACGCCAGGATGGCTAATGATTTGCGCATCGCCGCCGGCCTGCTGGCAAAAGCCGTAGACCTGCGGCAGTCCAAGCCCGGTGCCTTTGCCAAGTTCCTTGGTCGTGAAGAATGGCTCGAACGCGCGCGCCGCCACGTCGGCGCTCATCCCGCAGCCATTGTCGCTGACCGCAATACGCACCCGATCCGGTTCGGCTATTGACGCTGCGCCGGCGTGCTCGTGCGTCGCCTGGTGGTTGTTGGCCGAAATGGCGATTCGGCCGCCGGCCGGTAGCGCGTCGCGCGCGTTGGCCACCAGGTTGATTAGTGCAAGCTGCAGGTCAGTGGGGTCCGCCAGTACGGGCCATACGCTGTCGGGCACCGCGATGCGCACGTCGCACTGCGGGCCGGCGCATGCCTCGATCAACCCCTTCCACTCGGCCAAACGGCTGCGCAGGTCGATCCGTTCGGCCCGCGTAGGCTGCTTGCGCGAGACGCTGAGCAAACGACGGGTCAGGGCTTCGCCAGTGTGCACGGCCCGTTCAATGGCCCGCCACTGCTTTGCCATGTTGCCCTCACCCATCTTCAGGCGGATCAGCCGCGCATTCGCGGACAGCACCATCAGCAGGTTGTTGAAGTCGTGCGCGACGCTGCCGGTCAGCCGGCCCAGCGATTCCATTTTCAGTGCGTGCCGATAGTCTTCCTCAGCCGCACGCCGCAGCGAAGCCTCCGCCTGCCATTGGCGCCATGCTTTTTCCTCGCTATCAAGGCGGCGCAGTGCGATGAACGCCACCAAAAACAACGCGATGCTGGGCACGACTGAAAAGCCGGTGACGATTACGGTGCGAGCGAGCCAACGCGAGAACACCTGGTCCAGCCGTAAATAGTCGGTGACGTAGACGTCGCGCGAGCCCACGCGCCGGTAGCCGATGATCGCTTGCGTATCGGCCAGGTGGACCCGCTCGGTGCCGCCCAGTTGCGCGGCTAGCACGCCGCGCGGCACCGGCGGCTCGATGTCGCCGGGCGCCGGCGCCGGATAGCGGGCGAGCAACGTGCCATCATTGCGCATCAGCGCGAGCTGGCCGATGTGGCTGCCGGTCACGAGCTCACGATAAAAGTCTTCGAAGTACGATGCGCGGATCGACAGGGCGACGACACCGGCAAATGAGCCATCGCTGAGATGGCGCGGCGTGATGACATCAAAGATGCGGTCACGGTGTCCCCGTAAAGGGATCGCCTCGGTCACGTAGTCGCCTTGGTTCCACCGGGCGGCGTTGCGGAATGCATCGGTCTGCGCAAGACTGCGCGGCACGCCCAGATAGGGATCGTTGGTGACCACGAGCCGGCCGCTTGCATCGTACACGCTGACCGCGGCCAAGTGATCAAAAGGTGCGGCAATTGAGCGCAGCTTGGTGGTCATTGCGTAATCACCCAACGCACCGCCATGGGATTCGGCTTCATAGATTGCCTGCAGGACCCTGTCCCGGATCACTTCATTGAGCTCGAACACCTTCAGCGCTTGCTCTTCGGTGATCCGGGACGAACGTGTGGCAAATCCACTGGCGTCATCCAGCGCCTTGTGCCAACTCGTTATGCCGTAGTACAGCAGGAACCCCGCCGGTAGTACGACGGTGGCGATCAGCAGCACGACCAATGCGCGGCGCAACGTGACGAAGTCGCGCACCGGCGCGTTGGGCTCGGCATGTCCGGATAGCGGCAAGGGCCAGTCCGCCCCGACGGTTGCACGATTGTCGGCGGTTGCTGGTTCGCTCGGCCCTGCAGGTCTTTTCGCAGGCGTGCGCATCTCAAATAGGGACACCCTTGTCGACGAAAGATCCTCTATTTTAGGACCATCGCGTGAACTCGGGCCGGCCCTGGTTCGCTTTGCTGTTAAGATGGTGCCGCTTTTTACCGGCCGGCGCCGCTGGAGTGCGCCGCATCGCTCCACCTTATCATGTCCTCGTTGCTTCGTTTCCTGGAACCGTGGGAGCCCTCATTCGGGCTGGTGTTCGTCTTTGTCGCGGCCGCCGTGCTGTTCGCGCGCGGCACGCTGCACCAACGCGTGGACATCGCGCGCCAGGCGGCGTTCTGGACAGGTCTCGTGCTGCTGTATGTCGCGCTGCACACGCGAGTGGACTATTACGCAGAGCATCAATTCTTCGTCCACCGGCTTCAGCACCTTGTACTGCATCACTTGGCGCCGCTGCTGGTCATGTCTGCCTATCCAGGCAGCGTGATGCGTGCCGGCATGCCGCCACGCTGGCGCGGCATGCTGCATCGGGCGGCCCGGCGGCGTGCGTTGCGTATGGCCGGCGCCGTGCTGCTCAACCCGGCGTTCATCTCGTTGGCGTTCGTGATCTCGGTGCTCTTCTGGCTCATTCCGTCCGTGCAATTTATTTCGATGCTCGACTGGCGCATCTACTTGTTCATGAACTGGTCGGTGACGATCAGTGGTCTGCTGTATTGGTGGATGCTGCTGGATCATCGCCCGAGCCCGCCCAGTCGGGTAAAGCCGGGCATGCGGGTGTTGTCGCCGGTGATCACGATGACGCCACAGCTCTTGGCCGGTGCGATCATCACGTTCTCCTCGCGCGACCTGTACCCGATCTTCACGTTGTGCGGTCGCGCCATGGACCTGTCGCCGGCGCTGGATCAAAGCCTGGGCGGACTGATCATGTGGGTGCCCGCGGCCATCATTGAAACGATCGGCGGCCTGATGGCGCTGCGGCACATGATGCGCCTGTCAACGCTGCCGCCGCGTCGTCCCCCCGCGCAGCGCGCGTGGGCCGCCATGTCGGCGGGCGTTGCTCCTCCATCGCAAGCAGGCCGTTCATAGCGCGGGGTCGCTGTGCACCACTGACGCGTCGAGCCGGTGGCACGGTTCGCGCGTCATGGTTCTCGCGTCATTTTTGCACCTTGCAAAAAGAGATCGGTACAATGTTCGGTTGTTTGCCGGGCATTGGTCCGGGCGCATGCGGAAAGGATTCCATGAAACTGATTCAAACCCGTCTCAACTCGCGCTTTGTTGCTGGTGCCCTCATTGCCGGTGCCGTGGCGGCCTGCAGTTCGCCCCATCCGCAGGCTATCGATTACAAGAGTGCCACGCGGGCAAAGGCATCGTCGCTGGCCGTGCCCCCGGACATGACCAACGAGATCGCCGACCAGCGTTCGCTGCCGCCTCAAGGCGGCTCGGCGTCGTTGTCCGGATTGCATCAGGTGCAGCAATCGGCGCCTGTGCCGGTGGGCGACGCGGTGTTGCCGCCGGTGCAGGGCATGCATATCCAGCGCGAGGGCACGCAGCGCTGGCTAGTGATCGACAAGCAGGCGCCCGCACAAGTGTGGCCCCAGGTGCGGCGTTTTTGGCAGGAGCAGGGCTTCGTGCTGTCGCTGGACGCGCGCGATCGCGGGATCATGGAGACGGACTGGTACGAAACCCATCCGCAGGTGCCGGATGGCCTGATCCGCAATACATTGTCCAAGGCGCTGGGCACCGGCTATACGACTGGCCTGCGCGACAAGTACCGCACGCGGCTTGAAAACGCGCCGGACGGCGGAACGTATGTGTTCATCAGCCAGCGCGGATTGCATGAACAGTTGTTCGGCTCGAACAATGAGCAAAGCCGATGGGAAGATCGGCCAAATGATCCGGCGCTGGAGGCCGAGTACCTGAAGCGGTTGATGCAAGCGTTGGCGCGTAATCAGCAGGGCGGTGCGGCGACGGCCGCCGAGCCGGTGGTCGCATCTGCGCCCAAGGCTACCGACGCGACGGCCAGTGCGTCGCAGGCAGCGCGCAAGGCGTCGGAGGTCGCCGTGGCACCGACCGGGCCGACCTATATTACGCTTGCCGAGCCTTATGACGACGCGTGGCTGCGGGTTGGCGTGGCGTTGGACCGGAACAATTTCACGGTCGATGACCGCGATCGCACGCGTGGCCTGTATTTTATTCGTTACGTAGATCCGAACGACTTAAGTTCGGCCAAACAGGGCTTTTGGAGCCAAGTATTCCATGGCCGCAAGGAAAAGGCGGCGAAGCAATACCGTGTGAATGTGCGCGCGCTGACCGAGACGCAGACGAGGGTCGCGATTGTGGACGAGAGCGGACAGATTGACGATTCGAAACAGGCACGCCAGATTCTGTCGCTGCTGATTGACCCGCTGCGCTGACCCTGTGGCTGTTGATCGACTGGTTGCGCTGGCCTTGTCGCTACCGATCGACCCGTTGCGGCTGGCCTTGTCGCTGTTGATTGACCGGTTGCGCCGGCCCTGCTGCTGCTGATCGCCCGCGCTGACTGCCAAGCCCGGCGCCTTGCCCGTGCCGAGGCGGGCCCGGTGACTCCGTTGCTTATCCTCGTAGGGCGATGGGTTGGGTCCCTGCCTCGTGCTGTGAAGCAGGGGCGCTTTTTCCGCGTTGATCGGGGTCGCGTTGACCGGGGCGGCGGCGCACGCGTCAGTGTGCGTCGACGACGTCCAGAATCAGGATGATTGTCCAGTCCGCTTCGCCCTCGTGGTGATACTGTCGCTCCGCGACGATGAACGGCTGCTGTTTGCCCGGCGGGCCCAGAAACAACACGTCACCCTCGACGGGCAGGCATTCGATCGGTGGCAGCGCGATGTACGGTTCGTCGCCGCGTGCGGTGCGCGGCATTAGCTTCTCGACCTTTTTCGAGGCTGCCTCAGTCCATTCGATTTCGAGTTCTATATTACTCACACCATCCTCCATGTCGTTACGCTCGTGCATCGGGCGCGGGACTGTAACACGAAACCGACGCCCATAAAAAAGCCGAAGCCTGCGAGGCTTCGGCCCGATGGCGCCTTAGCGCGCGGCATGCCGCACCGCCCGCCGATTGCAGCCGTTACTGGCTTGTTGCTGACAGTGCGGTAGCCTCGGCCTCGGAGGCGTGCTGCGCGTGCCCGCCCTTATGCTGCTTGGCAGCCTTGTGATGCTTGGCCGGCGCGTGCGAGGGTGTTGCTGGAGCTTCCGATTGGGCAGCTTCCAGTGCCTGGGCGCGCTGCTCAATGTCGGCCGCCTTGGCCGGGTCGGTACTCATCGTCACGCCGCGATCGGTCTGCGCATATGCCGTTGCGGCAAATAAGGAAACGAGCAATGCCAGGGACACTTTCTTCATTTTTACCTCCGTAGAGTGACAGCGTTCTCGGGCCCACGGCCGGAAGAGCCGCAGAGTACGCATTCTAGCCAGTAAATGGGCTACTCGCAGCGACAATGTAACGACCTTGCCGCGACGTGACATTTTGTTGCATATCGCGGAAACAACAAATTTTATTCAGCGGTCATTTTACGCGCATACTGTCGGATCGGTCTGGGGGGTATCAGAACCATCCGATTTGCCGGTAGACGTGAAACTGCGCAAGGCCGATCCATTCGTGCCATGCGAGGCTGGTATTGATGACATGGGCGAGGTGAGGCCTCCAGCTTGGGCGTCGCCATCTGTGGTTGGATGCGAACGGCACGACGTTGATGTCGAAGTGGTGAAAGTCGAGCAGCGCGCGCGGCAGGTGGTACGCTGACGTGATCAGCACGATCTGATCATAGTGGTGCTGGCGCAGGATCGCACCGGTGTTGCGGGCGTTTTCGTATGTGTTCAGGCTATCGGGCTCGAGCACGATGTTGGCTGCCGGCACCCCGCGCGATACCAGATGCGGTTGATAGTTGGCCGCCTCGCTTTGCTCGTGTTTTTGGGGATTGCCGCCGCTCACCACCAGCGTGCACTGCGCGCGCTGCGCACGGCATAGCGCGAATTGCGCGGCTGCCGCGTCGATGCGTCGCCACGCGTCGAACTTCGGCACCAGCCGATGCGCATCGTCATATTCCGTGCCGCTGCCGAGCATCACGATCGCGACGTGGCCGGCGTAGCGCAGGGAGCTCGCGGTTGGCACACGGGTTTCCAGTGCGTGCAGCGCCGGTTCGCCGAGCCATCCGGCGCACAGCAGGTAGGCGAACAACGCCGCCGCGACGCAGATCATACGGTGGTGGCGGCGCGATACGGCGAGGGCGACGAGCCAGAGGAGCACAACGAATGCAACGAGCATGGAAGTATTGTTTCAGACGTCGCCCCGGCCGACTGCGTGCCGGTTGAGGCGACCGAGTTCAGGCGGTGAGTGTCAAGGTTTGCTGTCCGCTGGGTCGAGCCGTGCTGGTAACGGTGCCCAGCCGGTCGCGGCGCGACGATTATAAGCGGACATGTCGAATGCACCGGCCACCCTGGCCGGTGCCAACGTGGAGGGCGAGATGGATTATACGAACGAGGCCGTGCTGGAGGGCCTGCGGCGCGCGCAATACCGGCAGGTGCCGTGGCCGCGTCGTCCGCGAGTGTTTGAGTTCCTGCGCGAGCAAGGGCTGATTGGTACTGCACGGCAACCTTCGCCGCTCGTGCCAGGCTACCATGCGCCCGTGGATATTGCGGTGCTTAGCGCTCAGGGCAAGACGGAGTTGGGTCGACTGGAGCGCCGTGCGCGCCTGCCTGCGTGGTCTGTCGAGCGCGAGCTTCGTTATGCGTGCGACGCGGCCGCGTCGCTGCTCGCGCGCGCCGAGCCTCAACCGTGAGGGTGCGCAGCATCGCGCAGGGCGGCCTGCCGCGGAGGCAGGGCAACGGAAAAAGCCCGTATCCGTGCGGATACGGGAACATACCGGATGTTACTCATTGCCACGCTGTGCTCATGGCATAGCGTCGGACAGGATGGGTGCGCGCAGGTTCCCGCGCGTTGCTTTCGATATCGCTGCGCAGATCGCCCCGCGGGACCGGCGCAGTCAACGCTCCGCGTACATACGCGCTGCGTTCGACGCGCTCGGCACGGCTGGCGCGCGCGGCTGCGCCGGCGCTATGGTAGCCGCTGTCCAACCATCCTGCGCCCGCGGTTGCGCCGATTGACGATACCGCTATGCCGCAGACGATCCGGGCCTTCACGCTCATTGTTGCTCCCTAGGGCCGATCGAGGTGACGTCTATTGCTTCGATTCCACGATAAGCGCGGGGGAGAAAAGCCGCTGTAAATAAAAGTAAATGAATGTTTCCCCGTGCCAGCGGGGTAATGGGGCGCGCTGTCGGGCCGGCGTACCGATGGCGCCACCTCGGACCGCCCAGTGACGGGGGATGATTGCGCGAGTAGCGACCAGTGACGTGAAACGCACTGAAACAAGCTGCCGCTTCGCGCTCCGAGCAGGCGTGTGCGCGCTGCCTCGGTAAAAGCGCTCCGCCCGGCACGCGAGCGGATCTGCGAGTGTCAGTCAAGTCAGGCCATCTTCACCGGTGCGTGCCACGACTCGGGATTGGTCCAGAACGCGCCACGCAGCCGGTCGGCGCTTGGTGGTGTGGAGGGCTTCTTGATGGCCGACGCGCCGATGCGGCCGCGCAACGTGATTTGGCGCCCAGTGCCGGCGAGGCGGCGCACGACCTCGGCCAGTGTGCCGTCAGCCTGCCACTCGTCAAAGCGCCGGCGACAGGTCGGTGGTGACGGATAACGACCGGGTAGCTTGGACCATCCTTCTCCGGTCGACAAGACCCAGAGTACGGCATTGACCACGGCGCGCGGCTCCACGCGTGGCCGACCGCGACGTTCGACGCGCGCCGGCTCCTCGCAGAACAGCACCTCGACCAGTGCCCACTCGTTATCTTTTAAATCGTCGAACAGCATCATCATTTCACTTCAACGAAGCAAACCCCGGCGCACCGCGCCGCGCACCTTGATCGCGACCCTGGCAGCGGGTCGCCGGTCCCCGGGAAGCAGGCGTCGCTTGGGTCGCCGCCTTGGCCAGGTTTGTGCGCATGGCAAACGCAGGATCCGTGCCATTGGTCCGGCATGCAGAGGCTGCAGCGCCAGCCAGGGTGGCCGGTGGCGACGGCAGCTGGCGTGCATGTCCGGTTAGTTGTGTATCTCAATACGGAATGGCCTGATAAGAAATCGGGACAATCACCAATCGCGTGCACGTGGTGCTACGTCGGTGTGTATCGATGCCTGATGGTGCACCGCCGCGGTATATCGCGTCGCGCAACAGGGCTCGCTGCGCCGCCGTCGTGGCGGCGACGCAGCTTGCGCAACGCAGCAGCGTGCAAGTTCGGCGTATGATGCATCATTAAACGTATTGATGAATTCTGTAAATGAATGTAACGCTCAGGCAACTCCGGGTCTTCATCGAAGTTGCGCGTCGGCAAAGTTTCAGTCGGGCAGGCGATGAAATCGGCTTGACGCAATCGGCCGTCAGCCGCTGCGTGCGCGAGTTGGAGATCGAACTGGGATTGAAGCTGGTCGACCGCACGACGCGCGAGGTACGCCTGACGGACGCGGGCGCCAACCTGCTGGGCGGCGTGTCGCGGCTGCTGTCTGATCTAGACCAAGCGCTGCGGGAGATACGGGAGATTGGCGAGCAGCGGCGCGGCCGGGTGATCGTGGCCGCCAGTCCGACCCTTGCATGCCGGCTGATGCCTCGCGTCGTTGCCCGCTGTCAACAACAATTTCCGTATATCCAGCTTGGCCTGCGCGACGATGTGCAAAGCGATGTGGTGCGCAAGGTGAAGTCCGGCGAAGTGGACTTTGGCGTGATCGTTGGCGGTCTGGTGGCGGACGAACTGGTTGGTGAGCCATTGATGACCGACTCGTTTTGCGTCGTCTGCCCGGCCAATCACCGGCTGGCTGCCAGCTTCCAGGTGCAATGGGGCGCTTTGGCCGGCGAGTCGCTCGTGCTGCTCGGCCCGGAGTCGGGCAGCCGGCCGATCATCGACCGGGCGCTGCGCGAGCATGGCGTCGTCTCGCCGGTCGTGCAAGAGTTAGGACACTCGGCGACGGTGTTCGGATTAGTCGAGGCCGGCGTGGGCATTAGTGTGCTGCCGTGGCTGTCGCTGCCGTTGCCGGCCAATTCCGGACTTGTCGCGCGTGCGTTGCTGCCACGCGCGCAACGTACGGTGGAACTCGTGCGCCGCCGCGATCGTTCACTGTCGCCGGCTGCCCAGGCGGTATGGGAACTGGTGCGCACGCTGCCCGCCCGGGCTGAGGATCTGACATGAGTGGGCCTCGCGACACGCTGAGCGTGGCACACGGCACACGGCGGCTCACGCGCGTGCCTTGATCTTTACGCGTTGCGTTTTTTTGCGTACTATAACGTTCAGTCACGTGATTCCTTATGGAATTCCTCTGGCTTCCCGGCGCGGTGTGGTCCGTGGTCATCTTGCCAACCCCCGGGCGTGCTCGCATCAATATGATCGATCAGAAGCGGGCGAGCGCGGTCTTTCGTCATGCGCGCTGTTCAGGCGCTTTTGATCCGGTTCATTGACCAAACAGGTCTGGTCCAGCTGAATGAATACCCAAGAGGCGAAAATCGTCCTCGAGACTGCTTTGATTTGCGCACAGGAGCCGCTCAGGGTCAGTGACATGCGCCGACTATTTGCCGACGAGATCTCGGCTGATACGATCCGGGCGCTGCTTGAAGACCTGCGGATGGACTGGCACGATCGGGGTGTCGAGTTGGTATCGGTAGCAACGGGATGGCGATTCCAGAGCCGTCCGGCAATGCGTGCGTTCCTGGATCGGCTCAACCCGGAGAAGCCGCCAAAGTATTCGCGTGCAGTACTCGAGACACTCGCGATCATTGCGTATCGTCAGCCGGTCACGCGTGGCGATATCGAGGAGATTCGCGGTGTCACAGTTAATACGCAGGTCGTCAGGCAGCTGGAGGACCGTGGATGGATCGAGGTGATCGGGCATCGTGACGTGCCCGGGCGGCCGGCGCTGTACGCGACGACTAAGCAGTTCCTGGACGATCTTGGGATGGCCACGCTGGACGAGTTGCCGCCGCTGTCTGACCCGAGCCCACCGGGACAGGCCGATCGGCTGGCGCAGCGCGCCATCGAGTTTGCCGAGAGCGACGAGGAACCGAACTGCGCTGCGGTGATCGGTGAGGAAGTTCCGCCCGCGCACGATCCGGTAGATGGGTTAGTAGCGCATGGCAATACCGACGGGGGCGACGAGCACGCGCACCCAGCAGCGGCGGCCGCACCTGGCGACGTCGAAAAGATTGATGAGCAGGCGCCGAGCGACCCGATATCGCACGACGTTTGACACGTACACCGACCCCGGCGCAGCCGAATGGCGCGTGCCGGCATTCTGACACTCAGAGGTTGTTTTGAACGAGAACCACGATCCCGATTCTCCCGAGTCCGGTCCTGCCCGCGTGGCGGCCGTGGACGATCGCGATGCGGGCCAGCGCGCCTTGCCGGTGCTGCCGGTCGCGGAAGGCAGCGACGGCCAAGAGCGGCCACGGCGCGGTTTGCGCCGCGGGCCGCGCAGCCTGATCGCTCGCCGTCGCGCGGCGGCCAAGTCGAAGGCGATCGATGTTATCGATGCTGCGCCGGCTGCGGTGACCGAGGCGCCGCCCGACGGCGCGATGGTCGCGCATGTGCGCATGCCCCGCAAAGATCCCGCCAACAAACGCCAGGGCAAGGGCGCCAAGCGTGACCTTGAGGCGCGCCGCGATGCCGACGCCCCCCGTCGCGAGCCGCGCGCCAGGCGTGACGCCAGCGTGGCGCCGGCCGGCGGTTTCCAGAGAGGCGGGGGACGCGACGAAGGCCGGGGGCGCGACGACGACGTATTCGCCTATGTTACGTCGCCGGCGTTCGATGCCGATAACACGGGTGCGGGCGGTGTGCGCGCGCCAATGCTGCGGCGCGGCCGCAAGGGCGGCGTGCCGGCCAGCAAGCGCGCGTTGTCGGCCGACGACGACGCGCCAAAGCTGCACAAGGTGCTAGCCGAGGCCGGCATGGGCTCGCGTCGCGAAATGGAGGAATTGATCATTGCTGGGCGCGTGTCGGTCAATGGCGAGCCGGCGCACATTGGCCAGCGGATCATGCCAACTGACCAGGTGCGCATCAATGGCAAGCCGGTCAAGCGCAAGCTGCCGAACAAGCCGCCGCGCGTGCTGATCTATCACAAGCCGGCAGGCGAGATCGTCAGCCATGCGGATCCGGAAGGTCGCCCATCGGTGTTCGACAAGCTGCCGCCGATGAAGACGGCGAAATGGCTGGCCGTCGGTCGGCTGGATTTCAATACCGAAGGCTTGTTGTTGCTGACCACATCCGGTGACCTCGCGAACCGTTTCATGCATCCGCGCTACCAGGTTGAGCGCGAATATGCGGTGCGGGTCATCGGCGAATTGGCCGAGAGCGCGCGGCAGAAGCTACTCAGCGGCGTCGAGCTAGACGACGGTCCGGCGAGCTTCCTGCGTATTCAGGATGGCGGTGGCGAAGGCACCAATCGCTGGTACCACGTGGCGCTTGCAGAAGGCCGCAACCGCGAGGTGCGCCGCATGTTCGAAGCCGTGGGCCTGACCGTCAGCCGGCTGATCCGCACGCGCCATGGCCCGATCGTTCTGCCGCGTGGTCTCAAGCGTGGCCGTTGGGACGAACTCGAGGACAACCAGGTGCGCGCGTTGATGTCAGCCGTTGGGTTGAAAGGACCGGGCGAGGACAAGGCGGAGCGCAGTAAGGCGACGCCGCGTCGCCAGCCCGATCCGATGCAGACGGCGCTCGGCTATATCGGCTACGATGCGCCGGGTCCGCAGCGGCGATTTGGCCGCGGTGCGCGCAGCGGCGCGAACTGGACTTCGTCCACGCCGCCGGTGCCCGGGTATACCGGCTTTGCCGCCGCGCACGGGCACGGCAATATGACGGGTGGTAACCGCGATAACCGTGACGCCAATGGCAACCGAGCACCCGGCAAGGGCGCGCAAAAGAGCAATTCGCGTGGGGGGCGCGGCGCGCAGACGGCGCCGCGCCAAGGTGGTGCGCGGCAGGGCGGTGCACCGCGGGGGCGTCCGCGCGGTCGTTAAGCGTGCTCTTGCCGGAGGCGTCTCTCGTGCGTGGCATAGTGTGCCGACGCGCCGCGCGCGTACCACCGCGTGGTCACGTTTTGGTTTCGATATGCCGCGTGGATTGCGGGTCGCGGCGAAAAACGCTATAATTTCGCAGTCGCTGGGCACACGTTTTATCAGTTAAGGTGCGGCTCGAGGCGCGACCACCGGTAAAAAGAAGATGGGCGTGTTGGCGCCCATTTTTTTTTGCCGTTGCCGCAGTGCGTCGTTATCGTGGCGGAGGTGACCCGATGACGCTGCTTCGCAGTACTGCCGCTTTCGTGTGCCGCGTTGCGCGAGCGTGCCCGGTACCGCGAAACAGGAGGTCGGACGCGTGTTGCGCGTGGTCCGTGCTGCATGAGGTTAAACAACGTGCAATTGTCGGAACTGATTGAAAATACTGTTACCGGGCTCGGATACGAGCTTGTCGATTTGGAGCGCTCCGGCCGCGGCATGCTGCGCGTGTTTATCGACCAACCGGCGGGCATCGCGATAGACGATTGTGAGAAGGTGACGCGCCAACTTCAGCACGTGCTGACCGTCGAAAATATCGACTATGAACGTCTCGAAGTTTCGTCGCCGGGGCTAGACCGGCCGCTGAAGAAACGGGCGGATTTTGAACGTTTCGCCGGTAGCGAGGCGATGGTGACGCTGAAGCAGCCGCTGGACGGCCGAAAATCGTTCCGCGGCATCCTGTACGCGCCTAATGGCGACACGATAGGTTTGGAATTTGAAGGAAAAGACGGCCCGGCGAGGCTCGATTTCACGCTCGCTGACATAGACCGTGCTCGTCTTGTTCCGCAAGTCGATTTTAGGAGCCGCAAACAATGAGTCGCGAAGTGTTGATGCTGGTGGATGCGCTGGCGCGCGAGAAAAACGTCAACAAGGATGTGGTATTCGCCGCGCTCGAGGCCGCGCTCGCTTCCGCCACGAAGAAGCTCTTCGACGAGGATGTCGACATACGCGTGTCAATCAACCGCGAGTCTGGCGAGCATGAGACTTTCCGCCGCTGGCGCATCGTGCCGGACGAGGCGGGCTTGCAGCAGCCGGACCAGGAAATCCTACTGTTTGAAGCGCGCGAGCAGGATCCGGATGCGCAATTGGACGGTTATATCGAAGAGCCGATCCCGTCGATTGAGTTCGGTCGCATCGGCGCGCAAGCGGCCAAGCAAGTGATTTTGCAGAAGGTGCGCGATGCGGAGCGGGAGCAGATCCTGAACGATTTCCTCGAGCGTGGCGAGAAGATCATGACCGGCTCGGTAAAGCGGCTCGACAAGGGCAACCTGGTCGTCGAATCGGGGCGGGTCGAAGCGTTGCTGCGCCGCGATCAACTGATCCCGAAAGAGAATCTGCGCATTGGCGATCGCGCGCGTGCGTATATCGCCAAGGTCGACCGCACGGCGCGGGGGCCGCAGATTGAGCTGTCGCGCACCGCGCCCGAATTCCTGATGAAGCTGTTTGAACTCGAGGTGCCGGAGATCGAGCAGGGCTTGCTCGAAATCAAGTCGGCGGCGCGTGACCCCGGCGTGCGGGCGAAGATCGCAGTGGTGGCCTATGACAAGCGCATCGACCCGATCGGCACGTGTGTCGGCATTCGCGGTTCGCGCGTGCAGGCAGTGCGCAACGAGTTGGGTGGCGAGAACGTCGATATCGTGCTATGGTCGGAAGATCCTGCCCAGTTCGTGATCGGCGCCCTTGCGCCGGCTGCCGTGCAATCGATCGTCGTTGACGAGGAAAAGCACGCGATGGATGTCGTCGTTGACGAAAACGAGCTGGCTGTCGCGATCGGCCGAAGCGGCCAGAACGTGCGGCTCGCCAGCGAGCTGACCGGCTGGCAGATCAATATTATGACGCCGGACGAGTCCGCCGAGAAACAGTCGCAAGAACGCAAGGTGCTGCGCGACCTGTTCATGGAGCGGCTGGATGTTGATGAGGAGGTCGCCGACATCCTGATCGACGAAGGTTTCACGAGCCTCGAGGAGATCGCGTACGTGCCGCTCAACGAGATGCTCGAGATCGAGGCGTTCGACGAAGACACGGTGCACGAGTTGCGCAATCGCGCACGCGATGCGCTGCTGACGATGGCGATCGCGAATGAGGAAAAGGTCGAAAACGCGTCGCTTGACCTGAAAAGCCTCGATGGGATGGATCGGGAGCTACTCGCTAAGCTCGCCGAGCACGAGATACACACGCGTGACGATCTGGCCGAGTTGGCCGTCGACGAGTTGGTCGAGATGACCGGCATCGACGAGGAGGCCGCGAAGGCGCTGATCATGAAGGCGCGCGAGCACTGGTTCCAGTGACGGGCGCGAAGCGAGATTATGATGGCGCATTGAAATGACGCGGCCCGATAGGCCGCACCGGGATGTCAACTGCAAGGACCGCTGTCCTTGCCTCAAGAGGGATGAATGGCGAGCAACAACGTAGCCCAATTTGCCGCGGAACTGAAGATGCCTGCAGGCCTTCTGCTCGAACAGCTTCAAGCTGCGGGTGTGCAGAAAGCTAGCGCTGACGACGTATTGTCCGAAGCGGACAAGGCGCGTTTGCTGGATCACTTGCGCAAGTCGCACGGCAGCGCTGACGGCGACAAGCGCAAGATCACGCTGACGCGTCGGCAGACGTCGGAAATCAAGCAGGCCGACGCAACCGGCAAGGCTCGCACGATCCAGGTCGAAGTCCGCAAGAAGCGGGTGTTTGTCAAGCGCGACGAGCCAGGTACCGAAGCGCCGAATGGCGAGGACCAGGACAGTGCGACTGCCGAACTCGCGCGTCGCGAGGAGCAAGCGCGCCTCGAAGCCGAGGCACTGGCTCAGCAGGCGCGCGAATTGCGTGAGCGGCAGGAGCGCCTCGAGCGCGAGGAGGCGGAGCGGCGCGCCCGCGAGGAGGCCGCGCAGGCGGAGCGGCGTCGCGCTGAAGAGGAAGCGGCGCGGCGCGCGGCGCAGGCGGCTCAGGCTCAGGCTCAGGCTCAGGCTCAGGCTCAGGCACGCGCTGCTGCCCAGCAGGTGGCCGCGCAGCAGCGCAATCACGATGTGCCACAACCGGCCGGCCAATCCGCCGCCGACGACGCTCGTGCGGCGGCCGAGCGCGCTGCCGAGCGGGAGGCGGCGAAGAAGGCCGCCGACGATGCCCGTGCCGCCGCCGATAAGGCACGCCTGGAGCAGGAGGCCATCCGCAAGCGACGGGAAGCGGCGGAAGCCGAGGCACGGGCGATCCGCGAGATGATGGCGACGCCGCGCAAGGCAATGGTCAAGGTGCCTGAGCCGCCAAAGCCGGTCGAACCGGCCAAGACCGCTGAGGCGAAGGGCACGCTGCACAAACCGGCTAGGCCGGCGGGCGCGGCAGCGCCGGCCCGACCGGCCGCTGGCGCGAAGAAACCGGTGTCGGCACCGACGGCTGCACCCTCCGGCGACAAGAAGAAAGTCCCGGGCAAGAGCGGCTGGCAGGACGATGCGGCCAAGCGCCGTGGCATCAAAACGCGCGGTGATTCGAGCGGTGGTGTCGACCGTGGTTGGCGGGGTGGTCCACGCGGCCGTGGCAAGCATCAGGATGCGCATACGAATTTCCAGGTGCCGACCGAACCGATCGTGCGCGAAGTGCATGTGCCGGAGACGATCACCGTAGCCGATCTCGCGCATAAGATGGCCGTCAAGGCCTCCGAGGTCATCAAGGTGATGATGAAGCTCGGCCAGATGGTGACAATTAACCAGGTGCTGGACCAGGAAACCGCGATGATTGTCGTCGAGGAACTGGGCCATCATGCGGTTGCCGCGAAGCTTGACGACCCGGAAGCGTTGCTGATCGAAGGCGAAGTGGCCGATGTCGACGCGCTGCCACGCCCACCGGTCGTCACGGTGATGGGCCACGTCGACCACGGCAAGACGTCGCTGCTCGACTATATCCGTACCGCGAAGGTCGCTGCGGGCGAGGCGGGGGGCATCACTCAGCACATCGGCGCATACCACGTCGAGACGCCGCGTGGTGTGATCACGTTCCTCGATACGCCGGGCCACGAGGCGTTTACCGCGATGCGTGCGCGGGGCGCGAAGTCGACCGACATCGTGATCCTGGTGGTCGCGGCCGACGATGGCGTGATGCCACAGACGAAGGAGGCGATTGCGCATGCGAAGGCGGGCGGCGTGCCGATCGTCGTGGCGATCAACAAGATTGACAAGCCCGACGCGAATCCGGATCGGGTAAAACAGGAATTGGTCGCGGAAGGTGTGGTGCCGGAAGAGTACGGCGGTGATGCGCCGTTCCTCGAGGTGTCCGCCAAGACCGGACAGGGCATTGACGACCTGCTCGAGAACGTGCTGTTGCAAGCCGAGGTGCTCGAATTGAAGGCGCCCATTGAGGCACCTGCCAAGGGTATTGTGATCGAGGCGAAGCTGGACAAGGGCAAAGGCCCGGTCGCGACGATCCTGGTGCAGTCCGGTACGCTGTCGCGTGGCGACGTCGTACTGGCGGGCTCCGCGTATGGCCGCGTGCGGGCGATGACCGATGAGTTTGGCAAGGCGGCGAAGTCGGCAGGGCCATCGATTCCGGCCGAGATCCAAGGGTTGTCCGAGGTGCCGAACGCCGGCGAGGAAGTGATCGTGCTGCCGGATGAGCGCAAGGCGCGTGAAATCGCGCTGTTCCGGCAAGGCAAGTTCCGCGACGTGAAGCTTGCGAAGCAGCAGGCTGCGAAGCTTGAAAGCATGCTGGAGCAGATGGGTGCTGGCGAAGTGCAGAACCTGCCGCTGATCGTGAAGGCCGATGTACAGGGCTCGCAGGAAGCGTTGGTGCATGCGCTGCAGAAGCTGTCGACCGACGAGGTGCGCGTGCAGATTGTGCACAGCGCGGTGGGCAGCATCAGCGAAACGGACGTCAACCTGGCGACCGCGTCCAAGGCCGTCATCATTGGTTTCAACACGCGTGCCGACGCCCAGGCGCGCCGGCTGGCCGAGGCGAACGGCGTCGATCTCCGATACTACAACATCATTTATGATGCGGTAGACGAGGTGAAGGCTGCGATGTCTGGCATGCTGGCGCCGGAAAAACGCGAGGCGGTGATCGGCACGGTCGAGGTGCGGCAAGTGTTCAAGGTACCGAAGGTCGGTGTGGTTGCCGGCTGTATGGTGACCGACGGCATCGTCAAACGCGCGGCGTCGGTCCGGGTGCTGCGCGATAACGTGGTGATCCATACCGGCGAGCTTGATTCGCTCAAGCGCTTCAAGGACGACGTGAAGGAAGTGAAGCAGGGCTTCGAGTGCGGCTTGTCGCTGAAGAACTTCAACGACATCCAGGAAGGTGACCAATTCGAGGTGTTCGAAGTTACCGAGGTGGCGCGCACGCTGTAATTTAATGCGCCGGCGCTAGGGGCGGGGCCGTCAGGCTCCGCCTTTTTTGTTGGCAGGAGTGAACTATGCCGAAAAAACGCAGCAGTGGCGATCGCAACGTGCGGATCGCTGATCAGATTCAGCGCGATTTGTCGGAGTTGATCGCGCGCGAAGTCAAGGATCCGCGAATTGGCCTGGTGACGATCCAGGCGGTCGAGCTGACCCCGGATTACGCGCATGCAAAGATATTCTTCACGACACTGACTGGAGACCCCCGGCAGACGCAAGAAGCGCTCAACCACGCGGCCGGCCACTTGCATAACTTGTTGTTCAAACGCCTGCACATCCATACGGTGCCGACGTTGCACTTTGTGTTCGATGAGTCGATCGAGAAGGCCGTACACATGTCGCGGTTGATCGACGAGGCGAACGCGACGCGCGCCAAGGACGACTGACCCCTGGAGCGCGATATCGATATGACGCAACGACGTGATCCGGCACGGCCGCGCCTTGTCCGGCGCCCCGTGGACGGTGTGTTACTGCTGGACAAGCCGGTCGGGCTGTCCAGCAATGATGCGCTGATGCGCGCCAAGCGCCTGTTCAACGCGAAAAAGGCCGGGCACACCGGAACGCTGGACCCGCTTGCGTCCGGTCTGTTGCCGCTGTGTTTCGGCGAGGCGACCAAGTTTTCGCAGGATCTGCTTGATGCGGACAAGACCTATGATGCGACACTGAAACTTGGCGTGCGCACGACGACCGGTGACGCGGAGGGTGACGTGCTGCAGACACGGCCTGTTATGTGCGACCGGGCGGCGCTCGACGCGGCGCTTATCGCGTTCCGTGGTCCAATCATGCAGGTGCCGCCAATGTACTCGGCGCTCAAGCGCGACGGCAAACCGCTCTATGCATATGCGCGGGCAGGCCATACGCTCGAGCGCGAAGCGCGTGCGGTGACGATTCACGCATTGGAATGCATCACGTGCGCATTGGACGGTGCAGCGTCCGTGACGATCCGCGTTACGTGCAGCAAAGGCACCTATATTCGCGTACTGGCCGAGGACATTGGCGAAGTGCTGGGTTGCGGCGCGCATTTGACGATGCTGCGCCGCACCGGTGTGGGAGCATTAACGCTAAACGACGCTGTAACGTTGGACGAACTGTCCGATGCGGACGAGCCGCGACGTTTGGCCTGTTTGCAACCGATCGACGCGTTATTATCAACGTTTGCACCCGTCGAGCTGGATGCCGAAATGGCCCGGCGCTTCACGCACGGCCAGCGGTTGCGGTTGGGGAGTGAACCGAACGTGGGTGACGACGTCAGGGTCAGGGTATATGATGCTGACGGGCGTCGGCTGCTTGGACTCGGCCGGTGGCAGCGTGGTGTGCTGTTGCCAGAACGCCTGATTGCCCCCCGCAGTTAACGCCGGTTCGTTACGCGATTTCGTTGAATTGACTCTCGAGCCACGCCGTCGTCCTTTGTCGCTGTTCGGCGGGCAGCGTTTCCGATATCGATTCGAGCAGCGAAAGTGCGGCGCTAAACTGTTCGAGCGTCATTTTGCCTGAGCGCCACAGCGTGTGGCTTAGCGCTTGCACCCGATCCCATCGATTCTGCTGCGCTGCCGCCGATGGCGGCGCGGCCTCATTGGACCATGCTGTGTCGGCATTGGCAACGTCGTGGTGCACCGCCGCGGTGGCGGCGATCAGCGGCTCGACTGCGTCCGCGTCGCCATGCTGAGTAGCAATCAATATTAAGTTATCCAAACGGCCTTGCTGTTCGGTGCTTTCCAGCCATTGCAGGTATGGCACGAGTTTCGCGATCGGAGTGGGTGGTTCTGCTATCGCGGCATGCACCAATGCATCGAAACTGGCTGCGCGTTCGTCATCGGGCAAACGGTTCAACAGTGATGCCATGACCTCAATGGTGTCCACTTTGTCCGGTCCGTGCAACTTCCTAATCGCGTCGAGTCCTACATTGAATGCCGCTCGTCGCGCAGAGTGCTCCGGTACGATTGCATTGTGGGGGCCGTCGGGACTGTAACACATGTGATTAAAGCACCTGGGCAGCACGTCGATCAATGCCCGGTACGGGGCGGCACTTGCCTGTGCCGGTTGCCGCTCGAGCTTGGATAGCGTCCAATGAATTGCGTCCAGGTGCCCGTCCTGCATCCATGGGATTTGCTCGATTACGTGTGCTTGAAGCTTCGTCTTATCCATAGGCAACCGGCAAGCGGCGTCGAAGATGTCTTTGAATTCCTGCAGCGGCGCTTGCTGCTCATCGCTGCCCAGGTCCATCGCACGCGCGTGGAGCCGCGCTGCACGGATTGGCAACCACGACGCTTGCCACGTGTGGGGCGACGCGGTCGCGAACGACCACAGGTGACGATAAGTGGTTGTTTGTTCGATGTCCGTCGTGGGTTCAGCGACTCGACAGGCGATGATTTCAAGCACCTCTAGCGGCAGCTTCGTCAGCGTCGGCGTGTGCTCTAGCACTCTGCTCGCGCGATTGCACGTCGGCGGAACCTCCGAGGCCGCGCTGCGCGGCAGTGACGCCAATGTGTCCAATCGATAGTCGCGTAACGTCGCCGGCATCTGGCGTGACGTCGGCATCTGATCGGATGCAACCAATGCGGTCTCGGCGTCCGGGACCTCAGGAGCGCAACATGCGCCCGTCATGCAAGGCAAATAGGTGAACAAGTTTATTGACATCGCGTATTTTCATTTTAAGCCGTTTAATCCAGGGGCTGGCGGCGCACGCTGCGTTGATCATGCCGCCCAATGCGATGGGGTTGTATCGCATTGGCCAATGTCCGCTAATCGTGGCGGATTGCCATGTGATGCACAGCATAGTCATTACGCCAGCGCCGGAGCTGGTAAGGTAGACGTAATCGACAGGGAAACGAAATTTACCCGTGCGCGACGCAGCCTACGTTGTGCCAGTGCCGTGCGGGTGGGGTCAGCGGCTGCTATGCGAAGGGGGATGCGATGCGTGCCAAACGCGACTGGGTAGGATCCGTGCACCGCTTGCGCCATTGGTCTATCCAAGGTTGCGAGGAGGGTGAAAAGTTGACGGAGCTGCCTCGGAGTCGAAATGGGTCTTCAAGCGCTGCCTGCGCGTCGCGACTATTGTGTGGCGTGGCGCAATCTAGCATACGGGCCAGCATGTCGAAAACTTCGCGCTTTTGTTCATCTGGCGAACGGTGTATCTGTGCAACGAGGCAGGAAAGGAGTTCGACTCTCGAGCGCAATTGCGATCGTTTCAGTATCTGACTTTGTGTCGGAAACTCGCTAACTTTACGAAGTAGCCACTCGTACATCGGCTGTTGCTCTGTCTGGGGAATGGCACTTAGCTGACTAGCAACGGCGGCTAATATCGTGTTTGCGCTCCGGTCTCTAGATGGGTCCAACGATTGGTCTGCAAGGCGGCGAACGGCTACGCACGCCGCGCCAACATCTTCGCCGGGAAGGTTGACCGCGGCATTCAGTAAAGGCTTGATCATGCCTGCGATGCGGTGTTGCATTGCCACTTGCAGCAGCGCGTGCCAGCGTGCAGGCCTGTCGTTATTGGAAAGGACATCGAGGTGAGTCGCGAGCGTTGGTGCCGACGCACCGTCATGCTTCTGTACAACGGACAGTAAGTTATCGAACTTCGCAGCACGCTCTTCTGCTGGAAGCTTTGAAAGGACTGACGCAAGCGTTTCCACCAACTTCGAATTAATGACACGCGCTGTGTTCACTAGCGCATCGAAACGAGGCGCCAAGTCCGGCGCATCCAGCTGGGGCAGTACGGCCGCTAGCATAGCCCCAGTCGCTGTCTTCTTGGCGATTTTCTCGTCGACACTATTCGAGTGCGGCGGAAGCTGGGATGCGGCGTCCACTAGTTGGAGCAGCAACGTGTGCAGGTTGGCATGAGTGTCCACGTTGGGCCGCCAGTCGCCGACGATGCGCGGTATTTCGTCAAATAACGCAATATATTGTGCGTGGCACGGGTTACGATCGGACTGCTTGAGTTTGGCGGCGACGTCTTGTGCCGCACGATACGCGTCGTATGTCGGCAGGCATCGCATCTGGCCGATGATATAGGCTTCCACCCGAGGGCGCCGAGGTCGCAGTGCCGTCGCGCTCGCGAAAATTTCGTTAAACTTGCCAACTCGCTCCGACTCCTTGAGTCGCTTTAGGTCACTGGCCTGCTGCGCTAGCTGGGCGACCTCAAATTCAGGCGCTAGCCAGTTGGACGAACCGGGTATGACCGACGAATACCGTTGCAGACTGTTGAAGTGGGATCTGTATGGGCCTGTCCGATCCGGTTCGGTGATCATCTTCGCGATGGTCATGTGAATTTCTTTGGGCAACCTCAGCAAGTGCGGTGGCGAGGTTGTGACGTCCGTTTTTAACGTACTCGCACCCGTGACATCCGTTTTAGGCGTACTGGCGCGAGAAGCGCGCGACGCGTTGTCCTTATGCCACGGCGGTCGCCGGAGTGCCTTGAGTTTTGTCAATGCGTTGGCTTGATTCGATGCGGAACCGACCGATGGTGACGAGTGTTGCGGTTTGCGGTCCATGACGTCGGGTTTGACGCAGGCCGCCAAGTAACGAGAACAGTTTTTAAACCATGCGTTTGGCACGTTGCCCCCCGTAGATCGATTTTGGACGCAAATGTTAAATCGTCGCCATTAATTTGTTATGCAAATTATCGAACTGGGCATTTGAATTACGAACGGCTTATGTGCGGCCAGTATTGGGACGACGAGAGTGTTATTAAAACGGACATTTGCCACGGGCTGCCCGCAACAAGCGCGTTTGCCGGAACCACGACTCGGCTTAATCAGAGGGCGAAGTTGCCAATGTGCTGGAGCGGGGCGCGGCGGGCGGTCTGTAGGCGGGCCACCCGTCGCACCCCGCTCGGCGTTCAATGTGCGGCTGATGCCGCGGCCCCCGCATCGCCGCCGCCGCGCTCAGGCTTGGTGATCCAAATCAACGTAATCAACGCGATGAAGATCGCGGCGGACAGGTAGAACAGGTCGTTGACGCCCAGTTGCGCAGCCTGTTGCGTCATCAAGTTGTTGACGAACCCATATGACTGCGCTTCGCTCATGCCGAGCGCCCGCATCTGCGCGACCGATTGCCCGAATGCCGGGCTGAATTGACTGGTTTGTTCGGCCAATTGCGCATGATGCAGGATCGTGCGATGGTCCCATGCGGTCTGAAAGATCGAGGTGCCGATGCCGCCGCACATGATTCGCACGAAGTTGGACAGACCCGAGGCCGCGGCGATCCGATGCGGCGGCAAGCCGGACAGCGTGATCGACACCAGCGGGATGAAGAATCCAGCCATGCCGATGCCCTGGATAAACGTGGGCACCATCAGCGCAAACGTATCGACGCCGGTCGTGTACCGCGAGCGCAGGTAGAAACACAATGCGAACACGGTGAACGCTGCGGTCGCGATGTAGCGTGGATCCGTCTTGGGCATGTATTTGCCGGTTAGCGGCGACAACAGAATCGCGAAAATGCCGACCGGCGCCATGACCAGGCCCGCCTGCGTCGCGGTATAGCCGATGTGCGTCTGCAGCCACAAAGGCAGCAGCACCAGGTTACCGAAGTACAATCCGTAGCCGACCGACAGCGCCACCGTGCCGCCGGTGAAATTGCGCCGCTGAAACAACGACAGATCGACGACCGGATGCTTGTCGGTCAACTCCCATACGACAAAGAACGCGAAGGTGATGATCGCAATCAGTGCCAGCACGATGATCGTTGTTGAGTTGAACCAATCGAGGTCCTTGCCCTTGTCGAGCATGATTTGTAATGAGCCGACCCACAGCACGAGTAGCACCAGCCCGACGCCGTCGATTGGCGCGCGCTTGACCTCGGAGTCGCGCTTGCGGAAGATCACCCACGTCGCGATCGCGGCGCCGATCCCAACCGGGATGTTCACGTAGAAGATCCACGGCCACGAATAGTTATCGGAGATCCACCCGCCCAGGATTGGGCCAAGCACGGGTGCGACGAGCGTGGTCATGCCCCATAGCGCGAGCGCCATCGCGGACTTGGAGCGCGGGTAGCTCGCCAGCAGCAGCGTTTGCGACAGCGGAATCATCGGACCGGCCACCGCGCCCTGCAGCACGCGCGATGCCAGCAGGAATGGCAGCGACGGCGCCAGCCCACACAACCACGACGAGATCACGAACAGCACGATCGACGTGAGAAATAGCCGGACCTGGCCAATCCGCTCGGTCAGCCAGCCGGTCAGAGGCACGGAGATTGCGTTGGCGACGGCAAACGAGGTGATGACCCACGTGCCCTGATCCGACGACACGCCAAGGTCACCCGAGATAGTCGGGATCGCGACATTGGCGATCGACGTATCCAGTACATTCATGAACACGGCGAGCGAGACCGCGATGGTCCCGACCACCAGTTGCATGCCCGACAGCGGCGGGTGAGACGCTTGTGTCTGGCTCATGGTATAGCCCTATCGTGTGGCGTGCCGGGCTGCGACCGGGGCCAGCCTAGCCGCCGTGTTCGCCGCCGGCCTAGCCGTGTCCGCCGCAGCGACGGCAGTGTCAACGCTGCCGTCGTTCTGGCTGATGATGCGTTGGATTTCAGCGTCGGCCTGCTTACCGTACTCATCGAATACGTCGGTCTGATACACCGTGGTCGGTGCGTTGCCGAGTTCGCCGCCTTGCTCGTCCTTGATCGACACGTTGGCGGTCATCGACAGGCCGATGCGCAGCGGATGCTTTCTCAACTCCTCGGGATCGAGCTGCACGCGCACCGGCAGGCGCTGCACGACCTTAATCCAGTTGCCGGTGGCGTTTTGCGCGGGCAACAGCGAAAAGGCCGAGCCGGTACCGGCTGAAAAGCCCTGGATCTTGCCGTGGTACACGACCGATGAGCCGTAGACGTCGGAGACGACCTCGACCGGTTGGCCGATGCGCATGTGCTTGAGTTGGACTTCCTTGAAGTTTGCATCGACCCAGACTTCGTTCAGCGGCACGATCGCCATCAGCGGCGTGCCGGGCGAGACGCGCTGGCCCACCTGCACGCTGCGCTTGGCGACGTAACCGGTCACCGGTGCAGGTAGTGTGTTGCGCGCGTAGTTCAGGTAGGCATCTCTGACCTTGGCTGCGGCCGCCAGTACGTTCGGATGCTGTGCAATCGCGACGTTGGCAGTTAACGCGCGGTTGGACGCCAACTGTTGACGCGCGATGTCGAGAGCGGCCTGCGCAGCCTTGACCGCATCACGCGCATGAGAGATTTCCTCCTGCGATACCGCGCCGGTCTGGGCAACCGTCAGACGGCGGCGCAGGTCATCTTGCGCGCGCGATAGGTCGGATTGGCGCTGCGCGACCGCGGCCTGGTACTGGTTGTTGTTCACGTACAGCGTACGGACCTGGCGCACGGTCTGCGCCAAGTCCGCTTCGGCCTGCTGTAGCGCGACGCGTGAATCCGCCGGATCAAGCAGCACCAGTGGCTGGCCCTTCTGCACGACCTGAGTGTCGTCCGCCTTCACTGCGATCACGGTGCCGGTGACCTGCGGCGTGATCTGCACTACATTGCCGTTGACGTACGCGTCGTCGGTTTCTTCGTGAAACCGCGCGATCAGTAGGTAGTACGCGCCATAGGCGATCGCGGCAAGCACAATCACGATCGTCACCAGCGTCATCAGGCGCCGGCGTTGGCCGTTGCTTGCGTTTGCGTCGGGCGTGGCGCCTTGTTGTTGGGGGCTGCTCATCAATCGCTCCGTGTCTTCAAGTCTGATTCATTGCATGGCCGGGCGGCCGGATGTGCGGGGGTGGCTCATCATTGGGCCGGCTCGGTGGCGCCGAGCACGGTGCCGTTCGCGTCGAAACCGCCGCCTAGCGCCTTGATCAGGGCCAGTTGCAGGTCGCGTCGACGCATGGTCAAATTGACTAGGGTCTGTTGCTGCGCCAACTGCAGGCTGTCGGCGGAGAGCACTTGCAACTGCGGCGCCAAGCCAGCCTTGTAGCGGATCACTGCCAACTCGTACGCGCGTTTGCTCGCGTCGTATGCGGCTTGCGTGTCAACGAGTTGCTGGTCGACCGAGCGGATCGCGGCCACCTGGGTCGCGACATCGTTCAGTGCGCCGATCAGCGTCTGGTTGTAGTTCGCCACCGCGCTGTCGTAGTCGGCAAGCTTGCCTTTCAGGTTTGCGCGCAGCGTGCCACCGTCGAAGATCGGCAAGTGGAGCGCTGGCCCGGCCTGGATCTGGCGGCTGCCAGACTGCAGGAATCGGCCCCAGCCGAAAGCATCGAAACCGAACCCGGCGCTCAGATTGATGTCCGGGAAAAACTCGGCCTTGGCCACCTTGATGTCGTGCGTAGCGGCCTCCACTTGCCAACGTGCGGCGACAATGTCCGGGCGGCGAGCCAGCAGGTCCGCTGGCAGGTTCGCCGGCAGCGCGACGCTGCCACCCCCGCCCAGCCGCGGCATCGCAATACGCAGCCCGCGGTCCGGACCCTTGCCGAGCAGTGCGCCGAGTTGGTATCGCGTCGTGGTGATTTGTCCATCCAGGTCAGTCAATGCGGTCTGGCTTGTTGCAAGGTTGCCCTCAGCGGTGCGACGCTCAACCTCGGTATCCAAGCCTGCGGCAAGGCGCCCTCGCGTGATGGCGCCTACATTGGCGCGGTTCGAGATCTCACACTGCGCGACCTCACGCAGCGCGTACTGTTGCGCGAGCTGGTTGTAGGCGCGTGCCACCGACGTCGCCAATGTCAGCCGCGCCTGCTGCGCCTCGGCCGCGGCGACTTTTTCCTGGGAAATCGCCAAGCGCAGCGCTTCCCGATTTTTGCCCCACAGGTCCAGTTCGTACGTCGCGCTTGCTAGCACATTGTTCTCGCTGTACCACGCGCCGCCATATGGCGGCGGGAAGAGCGCATTGCCCGAGTAAAGTTCGCGCGTCCACGTGTATTTCGCGTCCGCCTTGGGCAGCGTACTGGCGTTGGCGCCCTGCACATATGAGGCGGCCTTGGCTAACCGCGCCTGCGCTTGGGCAATGGTCGGACTGTCGGCTAGCGCCTCGTCGATCAGTTGCGGCAATTGTGGATCGCCGAACTGAGCAGCCCAATCCAGCGCGGGCCAGATACCACCTTCAGTGGGCAGGCTTTGCGCGCTGTCGAAGCTGTCGGCCCGTGCCGGCTGCTTGTCGCTGCGCAGCCCGATAGAGTTGGCGCAGCCGCCGAGCACCAGGGTGGTCGCCACCAGCGCGGCGGCGCACCGGGCCAGCCGTGCCGGCGGGGCGGAGAATGAAACGACTTTCATCGATCGGTCCTTCGGATAGCCCATATATTGGTGGACATTGCAACTAAATCCTTACTATCAGCCAACAAAAAGTCAACTAAAAAGCTTGCCAATACAACTGATTGCACACGGCATAACCGGATTCGTCAGCGCGATCTGGCCGCCGACTCGGGCAGCGGGGTCGCCTGACGTTTAGCTGGGCGTTTCGTCGCAGTTGATCAGGATGCGGCGTAGCATGCTTTTGAGGAAACCAACTTCCTCGGGGGTGAAGCCGGTCAGCAGCTTGTCCAGTACTCGGTTGTATATCGCTGGCATCCGCGCGGCCAGCGCGGTCCCTTCGTCCGTCAGCTTGAGGCGCACGACACGACGATCTTCTTCACTGCGCACCCGGCAGAGCAGGCCGCGTTTCTCCAGCCGGTCGATGAGCCGCGTCACCGCGCTCGCGTCGATGCCATATTCGCGTGCGAGTTCGGCCGCGGCAAGGCACCGACCACTGCCGAGCATGAATAGGATGCTTGCCTGCGTACTGGTAATGCCTAGTTCGGCCATCGTTTGCTGCGACACCATGTTCCAGATGTTCGAGCGGACCCGCGCGAGCAGATAGCCGACGCTCTCGTCGAAAGGGTAATTGGCGATTTCGGGCGGCAATCCGGCGTTCGGACTCGACATAAAAGGTGTACCGGCAATAGTTGACTTGACATGAATTATAGGAGCCGCCGTGAGGCATCGCAACGGGATTTTCCGCAAAACTGCTTAAAATCGTAGGGCAGTTCACCATGCGCACCGCGTGCGCATGGCGCGGACGCCACAGCGTGGTAGAATCTTTGGTTTCCAATTTGGCGCCCGTGCTACATCGCCCGCTGCTGTGGCGTGATCCTCGGGCTGCGTGCAGCCGCTTTGCCTTGCGTCGGCCCGCTTCGCCACGCACCGCGTTAGAACGACTCCTCTATGACACGCCCGCTCCGCAATATCGCCATCATCGCGCACGTCGACCATGGCAAGACCACGCTCGTGGACCAGCTGCTCCGGCAGTCCGGCACGTTCCGTGAAAACCAGCAAGTCGCCGAGCGCGTGATGGACTCGAACGACATCGAGAAGGAGCGTGGCATCACGATCCTCGCGAAGAACTGTGCTGTTGAATACGAAGGCACGCACATCAATATCGTTGACACGCCGGGGCACGCTGACTTCGGCGGCGAAGTCGAGCGCGTGCTGTCAATGGTGGACTCGGTGCTGCTGTTGGTCGACGCGGTCGAAGGGCCGATGCCACAGACGCGCTTTGTCACGAAGAAGGCGCTGGCGCTCGGGCTCAAGCCGATCGTGGTCGTCAACAAGATCGACCGTCCGGGCGCGCGGCCGGACTGGGTGATCAACCAGACGTTCGATCTGTTCGACAAGCTTGGCGCAAACGACGAACAGCTCGATTTCCCGGTGGTTTATGCATCGGCGCTGAACGGCTATGCCAGCTTGGACGCGCAGGTGCGCGAAGGCGACATGCGCCCGTTGTTCGAAGCGGTACTGCAATACGTGCCGGTGCGCGCGGCCGATCCGGACGCGCCGCTGCAGTTGCAGATCACGTCGCTAGACTATTCAACCTATGTCGGCCGCATCGGTGTGGGCCGCATCACGCGCGGGCGCATCAAGGCCGGCCAGCCGGTCGTGATGCGTTTCGGCCCGCAGGGCGAGCCGTTGAACCGCAAGATTAATCAGGTGCAGGTCTTCAAGGGGCTGGAGCGCGTGCAGGTGGACAGTGCCGAGGCTGGCGACATCGTGCTGATCAACGGCATCGACGATGTCGGCATCGGCGCGACGATCTGCGCGCCGGACGTGCCGGACGCGCTACCGATGATTACCGTCGATGAGCCGACACTGACGATGAACTTCTGTGTGAACACGTCGCCGTTGGCGGGCAAGGAAGGCAAGTTCATTACCAGCCGCCAGATCCGCGAGCGACTGAACCGGGAGCTGAATCATAATGTCGCGTTGCGGGTCAAGGATACCGGCGATGAGACGGTGTTCGAAGTGTCCGGTCGCGGCGAGCTGCATTTGACTATCTTGATCGAGAATATGCGTCGCGAAGGCTACGAACTCGCGGTATCGCGTCCGCGTGTGGTGGTGCGCGAGATCGATGGTGTTAAGCACGAGCCGTACGAGTTGCTGACCGTGGATCTCGAGGACGGTCATCAGGGCGCCGTGATGGAGGAGCTGGGTCGCCGCAAGGGCGAGCTGCTTGACATGGCGTCTGACGGCCGCGGGCGTACACGGCTGGAATATCGGATTCCGGCACGTGGACTGATCGGCTTCCAGAGCGAGTTTCTCACGCTGACGCGCGGCACGGGCCTGATGAGTCACATCTTCGATGCATACCAGCCGATGCGAGATGGCACGATCGGCGAGCGGCGCAACGGCGTGTTGATCTCGCAAGATGACGGCGCCGCGGTCGCGTACGCGCTGTGGAAGCTGCAGGATCGTGGTCGCATGTTCGTGTCGCCGGGCGACGCGCTGTACGAAGGGATGATCATCGGCATCCACAGCCGCGACAATGACCTGGTGGTCAATCCGATCCGCGGCAAGCAGCTGACGAACGTGCGCGCATCGGGGACCGACGAGGCGGTGCGCCTTGTTCCGCCGATCCAGTTGACGCTCGAGTACGCGGTCGAGTTCATCGACGATGACGAGCTTGTCGAGGTCACGCCGCAGTCGATCCGACTGCGCAAGCGACACCTAAAGGAGCACGAGCGCCGGCGCGCGAGCCGCGAGGCTGCGGCCGACTGACGTGCGTCGCTGTAGCGATGCCGCCGGCGGGCGAAGTCCATTGTGCCGCATCGGCGTCATGCTCGCATGAGCCGGTGTGGCGTTTTTGTATCGGTGTGGTGGTGGTGTGGTGCGGGCGATCCGTCCTCGATCCGCTCCGTTCAGGTCCGGCATCGGCCCGCTTGCAAATGAGGCAAATAGCCGCAATAGGCTAAACGTGATAAGCTTCGCCGATGCATGTTTTAGGTCCTTCCCAGCAGACTTGATTCGCGCAATCCGCTACACGGTCAGGCCGTCGCGCGGAAGGTTTCGTAACCCGCTATTTCTCGAGAAACTCGAAGAAAGGTGAGCGTCAAAATGATGAAGCAATTCCAGCTGAACTCGTATTTGTTCGGCGGCAATGCTCCGTACGTCGAAGAATTGTACGAAGCATATCTCGATAATCCGGCGTCCGTGCCCGAGAACTGGCGCAGCTACTTCGATGCCTTGCAAAACGTACCTGCGTCGGACGGCTCGAATGTGAATGACGTGGCCCACGCGCCGATCGTCGAGTCCTTCGCCCAACGAGCCAAAGCGAACGCATTCATTCCACGTGGCGGCAACAACGACCTGTCCACTGCGCGAAAGCAAGTCTACGTTCAATCGCTGATCGGCGCCTATCGCTTCCTCGGCTCGCAATGGGCCAACATCGATCCTCTAAAGCGCCGCGAACGTCCGCATATTCCCGAACTCGAACCTGCGTTTTACGATTTCACCGAAGCCGACATGGACCAGACGTTCCATGCGACGAACCTGTACTTCGGTTTTGAGCAAGCATCGTTGCGCGACATCGTGAAGGCGCTGCGCGACACGTATTGCGGCACGATCGGTGCGGAATTCATGTACATCAGCGATCCAGAGCAGAAGCGCTGGTGGAAGGAGCGGCTGGAGTCCACGCGCTCAACGCCGAATTTCTCCACCGACAAAAAGAAGCACATTCTCCAGCGGTTGACCGCGGCCGAAGGCCTGGAGCGCTACCTGCACACGAAGTACGTCGGTCAGAAGCGTTTCTCGCTCGAAGGCGGCGAGAGCTTCATCGCGGCGATGGATGAGGTCGTGCACCATGCAGGCAGCAAAGGCGTGCAGGAAATCGTGATCGGCATGGCCCACCGTGGGCGCCTGAACGTGCTCGTCAACACGCTCGGCAAGATGCCGGCGGACCTGTTCGCCGAATTCGAAGGCAAGCACGTCGACGATCTGCCGGCTGGCGACGTGAAGTACCACAAGGGCTTTTCGTCCGATGTCTCGACGGCTGGCGGCCCGGTGCACCTGTCGCTGGCGTTCAATCCATCGCACCTGGAAATCGTCAACCCGGTGGTGGAAGGCTCCGCGAAAGCGCGCATGGACCGTCGTGGCGACCTGGACGGTCTGCAGGTGCTGCCGGTGCAGATTCATGGCGATGCGGCCTTTGCCGGCCAGGGTGTCGTGATGGAGACGCTGAATCTGGCGCAAACGCGTGGCTATGGCACGTACGGCACGCTGCACATCGTGATCAACAACCAGATCGGCTTTACCACGTCCGATCCGCGCGATGCGCGCTCGACGCTGTATTGCACCGACGTCGTGAAGATGATCGAGGCGCCGGTGTTGCATGTGAACGGCGATGACCCAGAGGCCGTCGTGTTCGCCACGCAACTGGCGATCGATTTTCGGATGCAGTTTCACAAGGATGTCGTGATCGACATCGTCTGTTTCCGTAAGCTCGGTCACAACGAACAGGATACGCCGGCGGTCACGCAGCCGCTGATGTATAAGAAGATCGCGCAACATCCCGGCACGCGCGCGCTGTATGCGGAGAAACTGCTAACGCAGGGCGTGATCGGTGCAGACGAAGCCGATCAGTATGTGAAGACATACCGTAAGGCGATGGACGAGGGGCATCACACGGTCGACCCGGTGCTGTCGAACTACAAGAGCAAGTATGCGGTCGACTGGGTGCCGTTCCTGAACCGCAAGTGGACCGATGCGGCAGATACTGCAGTGCCGCTGGCCGAGCTCAAGCGCCTGGCCGAGCGGATCACGACGATCCCGGAGAATTTCAAGCTGCACCCGCTG
This sequence comes from Mycetohabitans sp. B3, assembly GCF_021498065.1. Classification (NCBI taxonomy): domain Bacteria; kingdom Pseudomonadati; phylum Pseudomonadota; class Betaproteobacteria; order Burkholderiales; family Burkholderiaceae; genus Mycetohabitans; species Mycetohabitans sp. B3. The sequence goes on from NZ_JAHLKN010000020.1 coordinate 82,366, forward strand.
GTTGAGCGCGTGGTCAACGACCGTCGCAAGATGGGCGCCGGTGAACAACCGCTCGACTGGGGCATGGGTGAGCACCTCGCGTTTGCATCGCTGGTCGCCTCCGGCTACGCGGTGCGCTTGACCGGACAGGACTCGGGCCGTGGCACGTTCACGCACCGCCATGCGGTGCTGCATGACCAAAATCGCGAGCGCTGGGATGATGGCACGTATATTCCGCTGCAGAATGTCGCGGACGGGCAGGCGAGCTTCACTGTCATCGATTCGGTGTTGTCCGAGGAAGCGGTGCTCGGCTTCGAGTATGGATATTCGACGGCCGAACCCAATACGCTGGTGGCATGGGAGGCCCAGTTCGGTGACTTCGCCAATGGCGCACAAGTCGTCGTTGACCAGTTCATCTCGTCCGGCGAAGTTAAGTGGGGCCGCGTGTCCGGGCTGACGATGCTGCTGCCGCACGGCTACGAAGGGCAGGGTCCGGAACACTCGTCGGCGCGCATCGAGCGGTACTTGCAATTGTGCGCGGAGCACAACATGCAGGTCGTGCAGCCGACGACGCCGGCACAAATGTTCCACCTGCTGCGCCGCCAGATGATCCGGCTGTTCCGAAAGCCGCTGATCGTGTTGACGCCGAAGTCATTGTTGCGCCACAAGGAAGCGGTGTCGGACCTGTCCGAGTTGGCGAGCGGCGCGTTCCATCCGGTGCTCAGCGAGACCGATGCGTCGATCGATCCGAAAAAGGTCAAGCGTGTGCTCGTTTGCTCAGGGCGTGTCTACTACGATCTGATCGCCCATCGCCGCGAGGCAAAGAACGCCGACGTCGCGATCTTGCGTATCGAGCAACTTTATCCGTTCGCGCACAAGCAGTTCGAAGCCGAGCTGAAGAAGTACGATAACGCGACCGAGGTCGTCTGGGTGCAGGATGAACCACAGAATCAAGGACCCTGGTTCTACATCGAGCACCACCTCGCCGAAGGGATGCGGGACGGTATGAAACTCGCGTACAGCGGGCGTCCGGCGTCCGCGTCGCCGGCGGTCGGCTACTACGCGAAGCACTACGAGCAGCAGAAGGCGCTGGTCGAGGGTGCGTTCGGCCGGCTCAAGAGCGCGACGCTGATCAAGTAATTACGCAACGATGAAGCCGAGGGGGGCGAATGCTCGTCCCCCCGGGGGACCGTGCGCCGCGTCTCCAGCGCCTGGTCGCCCGATACGGCACGATACGTATTCAGGATAATGACGATGGCTATTGTTGAAGTTAAAGTTCCGCAGCTTTCGGAGTCGGTGTCCGAAGCTACGATGCTCCAGTGGAAGAAGCAACCGGGGGAAGCGGTTGCGCAAGATGAAATACTGATTGAGATCGAGACCGATAAGGTCGTGCTCGAAGTGCCGGCGCCTGCTGCGGGCGTGCTCGCTCAAGTGATCAAGCACGATGGCGACACAGTTGTTGCCGATGAGGTGATCGCCAAGATTGATACCGAAGCGAAGGCTGGCACCGCGGCGGGCGCGACGGCGACGGAAACAGCTGCCGCCGCCGCAGGCGCCGAAGTGAAGCCGGCGCCGCAAACATCGCCGACTCCCGCAGCGCAACCGGCTGCGGCCGGCGGCGCCAGCGGCGCAATCGCGTCGCCGGCCGCCTCAAAACTGCTCGCGGAGAAGAACCTGAGCGCCGGCCAGCTGAGCGGCACCGGCCGCGACGGTCGGGTGACCAAGGGTGACGTGCTAGCAGCTGGCGCGTCGCCGGCCGCCAAGCCGGCCGCGCCGGCCAGTGTCGCCGCGAAGGCGGCGCCGTCGCGTGCCGCGTTGCCGCAGGTCGCTGCGCCGGGTGCGGACACCTGGCTGACGGACCGCCCGGAGCAGCGTGTGCCCATGTCACGGCTGCGCGCGCGGATCGCCGAGCGCCTGCTCGAGTCGCAACAGACTAACGCGATCCTGACCACGTTCAACGAAGTGAACATGGCGCCGGTCATGGATCTGCGCAGCAAGTACAAGGATCGCTTTGAGAAGGAACACGGCGTGAAGCTCGGCTTCATGTCGTTCTTTGTGAAGGCGGCCGTGCATGCGCTGAAGAAGTTCCCGCTCGTGAACGCGTCGATTGATGGCAACGACATCGTCTACCACGGCTATTTTGACATTGGCATCGCGGTCGGCTCGCCGCGCGGCCTGGTTGTGCCGATCTTGCGCAACGCAGATCAGATGAGTCTTGCGGACATCGAGAAGAAGATTGCCGAGTTTGGTGCGAAAGCCCGGGACGGCAAGCTGTCGATCGAAGAAATGACTGGCGGCACGTTTTCTATCTCGAACGGCGGCGTGTTTGGCTCGATGCTATCGACGCCGATCATCAATCCGCCGCAATCGGCGATCCTCGGCGTGCATGCGACGAAGGAGCGGCCGGTCGTTGAGAACGGCCAGATCGTGATCCGTCCGATCAACTATCTTGCCCTGTCGTACGATCACCGGATCATCGACGGTCGTGAGGCGGTGCTGTCGCTCGTCGCGATGAAAGAAGCGCTGGAAGATCCGGCACGCTTGCTGCTCGACCTTTAAGCGAGGAATGTCTTCATGGCAAAAGAATTTGATGTCGTCGTGATCGGTGCGGGCCCCGGTGGCTACATTGCGGCAATCCGCGCCGCGCAGCTCGGCAAGAGCGTTGCTTGTATCGAGAAGTGGAAGAACCCGGCCGGCGAACTCAAGCTCGGCGGCACCTGCCTGAATGTCGGCTGCATCCCGTCGAAGGCGCTGCTGGCCTCGTCCGAGGCGTTCGAGAATGCCTCGCATCACCTCGACGATCACGGCATTTCGGTATCGGACGTGAAGATCGATATCGCGAGGATGCATGCGCGCAAGGACGCGATCGTCAACAAGATGACCAAGGGCATCGAGTTTCTATTCCGCAAGAACAAGATTACGTGGCTCAAGGGACACGGCAAGTTCACTGGCAAGACCGACGCCGGTTATCAGATCGATGTCGTCGGTGAAGGCAGCACGGAGTCGGTGATCGCGCGCAACGTGATCATTGCAACCGGTTCGAAGGCGCGCCACCTGCCGTTTGCGAAAGTAGATAACCGGATTGTCGCGGACAACGAAGGGGCGCTGGCATTCGATTCGGTGCCTAAGAAGCTGGCGGTGATTGGCGCGGGCGTCATCGGGCTCGAACTGGGTTCGGTGTGGCGGCGCCTCGGTGCCGAGGTGACAGTACTCGAGGCGTTGCCGTCGTTCCTCGGCGCCGCCGATCAGGGATTGGCGAAGGAAGCCGCGAAGCAGTTCGCGAAGCAGGGATTGAAAATTCACCTGGGCGTGCAGATCAGCGAGGTGAATGCGACCGATAACGGCGTAACGATCTCGTACGCGGACAAGGACGGTCACGCGCAGAAGCTCGAGGCTGATCGCTTGATTGTGTCCGTGGGCCGCGTGCCGAATACCGACGACCTCGGTCTCGAGGCGATTGGGCTGACGGTCAACGAGCGCGGATTCATCGACGTTGACGACCATTGCCGTACCAAACTGCCCGGTGTTTATGCGATCGGCGATGTGGTGCGCGGTCCGATGCTCGCGCACAAGGCCGAGGACGAAGGTGTACTGGTCGCCGAGGTGATTGACGGGCAAAAGCCGCACATCGATTACAACTGCATCCCGTGGGTCATCTACACGGAGCCGGAGATTGCGTGGGTCGGCAAGACCGAAGAGCAATTGAAGGCGGAAGGCCGACAGGTCAAGACCGGACAGTTCCCGTTCATGGCCAACGGACGTGCGTTGGGCCTCAATCGCGCCGATGGTTTCGTGAAGATGATTGCCGACGCGAATACCGATGAACTGCTCGGCGTGCATATCATCGCGGCGAATGCGTCCGATTTGATCGCCGAGGCGGTCGTCGCGATGGAGTTCAAAGCTGCATCGGAGGACATCGGGCGGATTTGCCATCCGCATCCGTCGCTTTCCGAAGTGATGCGAGAGGCGGCGCTCGCCGTCGACAAGCGCGCGTTGAACATGTAACGCGAAGCCGGGTCCGCCTCGCGCCGAGGTGGATGCCGGGGCTGCCGGCCGGGCTGGCGTGAGCCCGCCATGCGACAGGCGGCGAAATGGGGCGGGTAACACCCGCCCATTTTCTTGCACCGATGAACGTCACCGAATACTACGAGAAGGAACTGGCTGAACGCGGCTATCAGGCCGATGTGGCGCAACAACGCGCGATCAGCCGACTGCAACGCTGCTATGACGACTGGGTAGCCTATAAGGCGCGGCGTTCCAATGCGCTTAGGAGGTGGATCATTCGACCGGAGCCGCCATGCGGAGTCTACATGTGGGGCGGCGTTGGGCGCGGCAAGAGCTTCCTGATGGATAGTTTCTATGCTGTCGTGCCGGTGCAACGCAAGACGCGGCTGCATTTTCACGAATTCATGCGCGAGGTGCACCGTGAGCTTGAGGTGCTTAAGGGTCGCGCCGATCCGCTGGACGAACTGGCACGATTGGTCGCGAAGCGTTATCGATTGATTTGCTTCGACGAGTTCCATGTTTCGGACATCGCTGATGCGATGATCCTTTATCGGTTGTTGTTGAAGTTGTTCGACAACGGCGTGCAGTTCGTGATGACGTCCAATTACGAACCCAGTACGCTATACCCCGAGGGGTTGCATCGCGACCGGCTGCTGCCTGCGATCGACTTAATCAACGAAAGGCTCGACGTGTTGAACGTGGATGCGGGCACTGACTACCGCCAGCGCACGCTGGCACAGGTGCAGACTTACCATACGCCGCTGGGCGCCCATGCCGACAGGGCATTGCGTGAGGCGTTCGCGCGGTTGGCTGGGGTACCAGACGAGAACCCGGTGCTGCATATCGAAAAACGCGAGATCAAGGCGCTGCGCCGCGCCGATGGTGTCGTCTGGTTCGATTTTGCGACGCTATGCGGTGGACCACGGTCGCAAAACGACTACCTGGAGTTGGCGACACGCTTTCACACGATCATTTTGTCGGACGTGCCGCAGATGGCGCCGCGTATGGCGTCTGAGGCGCGTCGCTACACGTGGTTGATCGACGTACTCTACGATCATAAGGTCAAGCTGTTGATGTCGGCCGCCGTGCCGGCCGAGCAGCTGTACGTGGAAGGGCCGATGGCCAATGAATTCGCGCGGACCGTGTCGCGCATTGTCGAGATGCAATCGAAGGAATATCTCGAAGCGCCGCGGCGCATCGTCGATACGTCATTGACGTGACAGTGCGCGGCCCCGTGGCCGTGCGTGGCGCGCCGTCGGCGTGCCGCAGTTCGATGGGCGCGTACCACGCGTGACTGCTGGCTGGCGGGGACATACTACGCGTGACTGCTGATTGACGAGGCGTGCAACGCGTTACTGCTGACGGTTCCATGTCTGTGAACGGCCGATCAGCGACACGCCGATATAACCGCGCACGACCAGCTTCTGGCCGTTGTCCTCGACGTGCATCTTGCACTTGTAGACCTTGCCGTTTTCCGGATCAAGGATATGGCCACCCTTCCAGCTGTCTCCGTCCTGCTTCATGCCGTCGATGATCGTCATGCCGAGCATCAACTGGTCTTTGCGCGCGTCCGTGCATGCGGTGCAGCGGCGATCGGGTTGGTCGTTTGTGGCCAGCCCCTTGACGATTTTGCCTGCCAGCGTGCCGTCGGCTTCCTGCGCGATCTGGACCAATGCCTTCGGTTGTCCTGTGTGGTCGTCGATTGTTTGCCAAACGCCAATCGGCGATGCGTTGTCGGCGGCGAGGGCGCTGGCATCCGATATGGGCAACGTAATCGCGACTAGCACGCCGCAGACCGCGCGGAGATTGAGCAACGCTTGTATCACGTCTTCCTCCTGATACGGGGCGTTATCGTCACGGGCCATGGTGGACCCGGTGCGATGGCGGTGTGCCGCGTCGCATGATGCAGGCGCGCGAACCGGCACATACTGACAGTGCGGTATGGCACGGCGTTGACGGTGCCATCGATCACGAAAAGCATACGGCAAAGCGGCGCTGCCGTTTGGTAGAACGACTTCTAAGCACACATGCGATCGCTGACATTGGCTCGTCGCGCCCAACCCGTGCCGGCCGATAGCATCCCCGAAGTGTTGGTCGATCGTAGTCAGTGGAATATGGCGGAATGCTCGCGAATTATTGCGGCGTTGTCATCAAAGCTGGAAGTGGCACGACACCGCGCAGCATCTGGGCTTTAGCCGCGCGGTACTATGGGAAAAGATGCATCAATACTAGATCTTGGACGAGGAACCCGAAACCCACGAATTTAAGTAATATTGACCCCACGAAAAAGCGCACACTCGGAAAACAAATGAATCAATTACCACGAGCAAGGGGTAGGGTGCTGACGGCGGTTGCCGCGGCCATCGTCAGTCAAGCAGCGACCGCGTGGGCCGGTGCGCCGTCACAGGAGACGGCCAGTAACGTCGCTATCACGCAGGAACCGGCTGCCAACGTTGTGTTGCCCGGCGCGGTGGCGCCCAGCGCCCCAACGGCTGACGAGGCGCACAATTCAACCGGCGGCAATGTCGCGGAATTGCAACGGTTGATCCACGCTTCGGCGTTGACCGAATTCCGCACGGCCTATAACGGCAGCTACGGTGCGAGCCTGCTGTTCTACGGCAAGGAGATGACCTATTACATTGCATTGTTCCAACAAAAAAACTTTTGGCGTGTGATCAAGACGCAGGACTCGGTCCGAGCCGAAGCCATCTATGCGGATTTAGTACGGCAGACCGTGCAACTGTCCGATATCGAAATTCGTCGTGCGCGGCTGGAGGCGCAGAAGGCATTCACCGACCGCATGATCGCGCTGTCGCGTGATCGAGCTGTGCGGCTGCAGGCAGACCTGAACGTGGCACGCGCGCAGGAGGCGGAAGTCACGACTCGCCAGAAACAGACCGCGGCGCAGGCGCAGGCACTGGGCGAGCAGAAAGCTGCTGCGCAAACGCAGCTGCGCGAGTTGCAGCGGCATATCCGTGACTTGCAACGTCAGACCGAAGCCGGCTTGCCGCGCTCGAAGCCCCGCTGAGCGGCGTGCCTGCCGCTACGTGACTGAGCTTCGCGCAGGAGATCGAGCGCACGGCGCTCGACACCGCGGGCAGCGGCAGTTGAACGCCGCGTATACGCATCGCTGGGTCGTTCACGCATCGCTGGACAAGTCTTTGTGCCGCGGTGTCCGACGCCGCCGCCGCGCGCCGTTGCGCGGCGACGGCATCGCGCCATCGACAGCGGAGGGCGGATGGGTCTCGTCGCGCGCAATGAGCACTGAAATGTCCCAACACGCGATGAACAGCGCGGCAATCAATGGGCCGATGACAAAGCCGTTGATGCCGAACGTGGCCATGCCACCGACCGTGGAGATCAGCACGACCCAGTCAGGCAGCTTGGTGTCCTTGCCCACCAGGATGGGGCGCAGGAGGTTGTCCACGCCACCGATCACCAGTGAGCAGAACAAAACGAGCACGATCGCCTTCCACAACGGACCGGCCAGCAGGAAATAGATCGCAGCCGGTCCCCAGACCAGCGCCGAGCCGATCGCCGGCAGCAGTGACAGGAACGCCATCAACGTGCCCCACAGTAGCGAGCCGCTGATGCCGAGGATGAAGAAAATCAGGCCGCCGAGCAGGCCCTGCACCGCGGCCACCGCGATATTGCCCTTGACCGTCGCGCGCACCACGGTAGTGAACTTGCTGAGCAGCTTTTGCTTGTGCGAGTCGGCCAGCGGCACCGCTTCACGGATACGCAACGAGATGGCGCCGCCGTCGCGTAGCAGGAAAAACACCATATACAGCATGATGCCAAAGCCAACGGCGAACTGCAGCGTATTTTGGCCGATTTCGACCGCCTGCGCGGCCACGAATTGACTGATGCGGGCGGCCCCTTCGGTCAGCCTGGCTTGCAGGCTTTGCATGTCGGCCAAGCCGACGTCGTTCAGCCAGTGCTGCGCAAACGCGGGCAGCGCGCCGACCGCCTTTTGGAAATACAGCGTGATGTTCCACTGGCCGGTTTTAATTTGCTCGTAGGCGAATGAGACTTCCTGCACGAGCGTGCCAATCATCAGGCTCACAGGCAGGATCACGACCAGCACGCACAGGCTTAACGTCGCCAGGGCTGCGAGATTTGGGCGGTTGCCCAGCCGCATCGTCAGCGTGCGCTGTAACGGCTGGAATAGGATGGCCAAAATCGTGCCCCAAAAAATTGCGCCGAAGAACGGCAGCAGGATCCAGATGAGCGCGAACGATACCGCGAACAGTAGGATTTGAAAGCCTCTTTGATTCCGTGTGTCTTTGTTCATCATCCTGATCGGCCGTACCAGACGGGCCGCGCGTAGAGAGTAATGACGCTTGTCAAGCGCTTGTGCAGCGCAATCTTGACATGGTGCGTGCGGCGCGTCATGCGATTGCTCGACGCGGACGCGAAGACCAGCGCGGTAAACGCCATCGACGGGTAGCGGTGATACGGGTGCCGCCGTCCCACCGCCCGCGCCCGACGCCGGTGCGCCTCACTGGCAACGTAACTTATGCGTGTGTGTTTTCGGTTCATTCACGACGATCGTCGCGATGACGCTGTTGCTGCCATTTCTACCATCATTGTATGTTGAGGCGTCGGGGTCCACGGCCATGCCGCCATCGTGCAGTGGTCCGGCGTCGCCTACGGCGCGACATTCCTCAACGCGGCGCTTGTCGCGCCGCTATGTTGATCGGCACATGCGGCCTAATGGCGTTCGGCGCTCCGTGCAATTGGCTCCTGAGCCGCCGTTATAGGACGTTTAGAACCACGTACTGAACGTGCCCAAACTTCGGATGCGCGGCATGGAATGGGGCACGGCGTCTGCTACCGTTGTATGCACACATTGCACGGAGAGCATGATGAACAGCACATTAGATCCCGACAACCATTTGCGGCAACCCCACGTGCCCGGCCATGATATCGAGGCGCTCGGCCCGGGCGATTCTTCGGACACCGGCAGCGACACGGTTGGCGCAAAGCGGTACGACTTCGATCGCGACACGGAGTTGGATAACCATGCGCTTGAAATGGGCATGGTGGAGCAACGCAGCGATACGGATCGGGCTGGCACAGGCGAGCGCGCCGCTGCCGATGGCGATGAGACGATAGAGCCGGATGCAGACGTGCTGCCGGATCGTATTGAGCACGTGCCTTCAAAGGATTCGGCTGACGTTGAAGTGAACAAATCTGCAGATGTCGGTGTACGCGTTCGTTGACATGGCGGCCGCGAGGCCGCGGGTGGCTGCCACGCTGCGCAATAACCCGTGAGCGTCTCAAATGAGGCGCGTGCTGTTGCAGTGGCTTTAGGCGTTGTTGCGGCACGGCACTTGCTACTGTCGTAGCCGAGCCGTGGTGGGGCTACGGCCAGGCTCACTCATGCCACTTTAATTGGAGAATCCATAATGAAGTTAACTACACTCGCTTGTATTGGTGCGCTGGTGCTTACTCCGGTGGTTCATGCTCAAACGCAGGCTGCGTCAACGACGGCCGCGAACCCGCTGTCAAGCGCGGACCGTGACTTCATACAGGCGGCCACGATGTCATCGTCAACCGAGATCGATGCGGGGAAGATGGCGCATAAGAATACGAGTAACCCAGACGTTAGATCCTTTGCGCGCCACATGATCGCCGATCATACGAGGTTGACGGTGCAGCTGAAAGCGGTGGCACCTCATGGTGTGGAAGTGCCTAAGGACAACTCCGACATTGCGCTACTCGAGTCACTTAAGCCGTTGACGGGCTCGGACTTCGACCATGCGTACGTGCGTAAAGTGGGTCTGGAGGCGCACCGCCAAGCCATCGCCGCATTTGAGAAAGAGGCCAAGGAGGGGGAAAATCCGTCGTTGAAAGAAGCAGCGCTAAAAGCTCTGCCCACCCTCAGAGAGCATTACTTGATGTCGCAGAAGCTTGCACAAAAGTTGGGGGTTGCCGAGTAAGCTGCGACGCAGGCCAGCCTGTGCCCGTACGGTAACGGGCGCAGGCCCGGCGCGACAGACTCGGTGTGTGTAGCGGCGGCTGCCGAGCCGTTACCGCCGGTTATTGCATGGTTATTGCGCGCCGCTGCAAGCGCGCATCGGCTTATCTGGCGAGATCGAGGCGTTAGGAGACCGCGTCGTTAGAACTGGTAGTTAATCGACACGTCGCAGACGCCGTTAAGCCGAGATCGTGTGAGCGGACTGTCCACTGTGCTTCCCAGCATACGCTTGAAGGCGCCATCGGCGCTGACGAACCAATGTTTATTTACGAAGTAAACCATCGTGATGCCGAAGCCCGCCGACTTCAGTCCGGCGCTTGCGTCATAGCGGCGATATCCGGAGCGCACGGCCTGATCGGCAGTGACGCCGAACCAGCTATTCATGTACTTCGAGTCTGCAAACGTCGCGGACGGACCCGCGAACCAATAGAACTTTTCTGAACTCCCCGGTAGGGGCATGTAGGTGCCCAGATCGAACGTCCAACCGTTCGAGCCGCCAAAGCTGCGTGTGGCTACGCCCCGGAGCGTCAGCGGAAACGCTTTTGAGACCACGTACTCGGCGGCGATTTTCATGTCTGGTGCCGGGTTGATGTTATCCAGACCAGCCAGCCGCGATGGGTCGTCGTGCGCGCGCCGGCCAAGATCGTATGCTGCCGCGACGCTCACGCGCCAATTCGGACCGCGCAGCACATTGACGCCGATGCCTTCGCCGGTCGATAAGAACGCAAGGTCGCGGTAGCGCACGTCCACGCTGGGGCCGACTAACGGGCGATACCGATTTTCACCCTCATAGCGCGGCGCAAATGTCGAGCCAATGCCGATCCTCGCTTGCCACTCTGGAATGGAGGACATGTACAGTTTTTGTAGTGGAACACCAGCCGAATACTGCCATTCGCCCAGCGGCGACGGGGTTTGCGCCTGCGTCGGCGCAGTGTAAATCGTCAATGCCATTGCGGCTGCGGCAAACAGGATGGCATCCCGTCGCAGTGAGCCGCGAACGCAACGCATTGAGCAGGGTTGTTGCTTCGCATTGCAGATGTCAAGCGCCATTGAATCTCCGATTGTTAAGCGGACGAGCGAGGTAAGCACATACTGTGCCAGTTGGACGCAGGGCCGTCCCGTCCCTGTATTGCGTTGCAGCCTCGCTGGGGTACCGCCATGTGCAGTTTGCGGCGAAGACTGGATGCGGCAACGACAGCGCAGTGTAGTGAAAAATTTGCCGTCATGGGGCGTTGTCTCGCGCCAGGCCACATGCGCGCTTACCTGGCTTCTCGGGCCGGCACTGGTTGATTGCGCACCGTATTATTGCCAGAACGAGTCGATCGCGATGGGCGGCCTGTATCGGATGCCACGCAGAGGCCACCGCGTCCTGCCGGGTATGACGGTTGCGCACACCGATGTGCCGCGCATGTCGCGCGGCGCGCTATACGGTGCGGTACCGGCGAGGAAAACATGATGACGAGCCCACGCGAACATATGATTGATTGGTTGAAGGATGCCTATGCGATGGAGCAGCATGCGGAGTCGATGCTCAAGGCGCAAGCGTCGAGGCTAGAACATTATCCCAAGCTCAAACAGCGCATCGAGCAGCACATTGACGAGACGCTGTCCCAGCAAAAGCTGCTCGAACAGTGCTTGGACCGGCTGGGCAGCAGCCCATCGACGATCAAGAACCTTGCCGCCCGGGCTGCCGCGTTTGGGCAGGCGCTCGGTGGGATGACCGTCACCGATGAGGTAGTCAAGGGCAGCATGGCCAGTTATGTGTTCGAGCACATTGAAATTGCCGCGTACACGGCATTGATTGCGGCCGCCCGCGTGGCCGGAGACGCGGAGACGCAACGTTGCTGCGAGCAAATCCTGCCGCAGGAGGTCGAGATGGCACGCTGGCTGCATGACAACTTACCGGACGTCGTGACCGCCTACCTGGCTCGTTCCGCGGGCGAGCGCGACGACGCCAAGCGTTGACGCTTGCTACGGGCACCCAAGGAACCCACTCATGGACAGGGCCAGCAGCTCGCCGAGCCGGCGCGGCTTCATTCGGATGCTCGCCTCCTATGGCGCACCAGCCGCCGCCGGCGCGCTGGCGACAGCGGCGGGCCGCACGCTCGGCGCAGCGCCGCAACACGGCGGCGTGCTGTGTTGCACCACGGGCACTAGCGGGTACGGTACGCAGTGGTCCTCGACGGCGTTGACGCCGGGGATGTTCTGCGCGGCGACGCGCATCGCCCTGATTTCGTCATCGCGCCCTTGCTAGCCCCACAGGTGAACGATCCCGTTGCACACGAGGGTATTGTGCTTTGCAAACGTCCACTTGCGGTCCGCCAACTCACCCCTCAACCTCGCGCGCAATTTCGCGTCGCTTGCCGATGCGCCCGGTGGCGACGTATCTTTCGATGCTGTTCATCCGGGCGTAGTTCGCTGCGATGCCATTAATCCGCCTCGCTGAGTATGCCGACCAGCACGCCCGCGTCGTCAACCACCGGCGCGCCGCCGATAGGGTGCTCAACTAACATCTTGGCGGCATCGCGCACCGTCATGGCAGGCGTCACGGTAATGACGCCCGTAGTCATCATGTCGATGGCTTTCATGGTCGTGTTCTCTCAAAGGTCGTGTCCTCTCAAAAAAGAACCAAATTGCAAAAGAATCAGATTGCCACGGATAGCTTGTCAGTTGGCGCGGGCGGTTGAGTTGATCGAAATCAAGCCTCGCCTTGAGGCGGCGTGTCGGTGTGCGACGTGTGATTGATTTCAGTCAAGGGCCCGGGCGCGGATTGAGGCGATCATTGATACGCGGAACGAATACTTGTGTTTGCGTCGTGTGCTCGGATGGCTGGTTACCGCAATGCTTATTGATTTGCATCATGGCGCACCGGCACGCGATACGCGGTGCTGCGCTTGTCGAGGTTGCGGCTTTGTACGACGGGCATCCGGCGAGCCAGCCTGCCGGGCGGCGAACCAGTTCACGAGGCGTATGCCAGAGGGAAAATGAGTTATTTGACGTGGATGATCGGTGTGGGTGCGGCGCTGTGCGCGGGCTTTGCCAGTGCGATGTGGTTCGAGACGAATCGGGGTTCGATGCGCACCCCCTGTCCCGGGCGAATTGCGCCGACGGAGGAGTCGAAAAGGAGAACAGGATCTTGAAGGGGCGCACGAGCGACGCGATGCTTGGTGAGGCGGACCCGCACGCGCTACGCCGTTACGCGACCTATCCGGAGCGCGGGTGGTTCGTCGGCGCGTTCGACGAAGCGGCGCTGGCGGCTTGCTACGCCAGTGTGTCGCCCATCAGCGGCACCGGCTTGATCGACGGGGCGGGGACGGACAAGGCGCATATCGCGCTGTCGGTTGTCATACCGGCGCTTGCCCCCGGTAATGCCGCCTATCTGGCGTTTGCGCGCCGCATCGACGACGACATCGCGTTTCACCGGCAATGGGACCCGGCGCGATCCGGCGTCGCGGAGTTGCACTGGAGCGGCGAACTCGGCTTGCTCGGGGCAAGCGGCACCGCGCGGCTCGTTGCGTTGTTGCGGCAGCGGTTCGCGTTCGCGCGCGATGCTCGCTGGTCGGTCTCGCTCGATTGGCGTGCCGCACACGACGAGACGTTACTCGACACGTTGATATTGAGCGGCTTCGCGCATCTCGAACTGCGCGGCGGCGCAGCGCCGATGCAGCGGCTTGACGGCATTGGTGGGGGCATGCGGTCGTCGGCGCTATCCCCGAACGTGGGCGAGCAGGGGCCAATGGACGCCGAGCAGTGGCGTTTGCCCGAGCTCGTCGCGCTGGCCCGCACACACGGTTTTGCATCCGTAGGAGCGGTGCTCGAGTACGGTGCAGGTCCATGCGGCCCGCGCGGCATCGCGCCGGGCGCGCCGCAATCGCCGGGCACGCTCCAGACGCTCGATGCATTGATCGCCGCGCGTGCTACGCGGATCCGTCTGCAAACGCGTTGCACACGCGCCGATGTGCTCGCCGAGCGAGTGGCGCTGGTCGAGCGGCTGCATGCGTGCGGCTACGTGCAATTGGGTATCGACGACTACGCGCAGCGCGACGATCCGTTGGTGTCGGCGCAGCGGTTTGGCCGTCTCGTGTGCAAGCCGTTCGGTTTGTCCTCGCGTGCGACGCAATGTGTCGTGCCGCTCGGGCCGGGGGCGATCGGCGCCACCGCCGACGCCTATTTTCAGCACCTGGAGGAAGTCCCGTCCGTCCCCGTGCGTTCTATCGCAGGGCGCAAAGTCTACGCGCCCGGCTTGCGCGGATGGCGCTTGTCGGCCGACGACGCGATCCGTCGCACGGTCATCCAGTCGCTGGCCACCAATTTTTTCATTGACCGGCAGGCGATCGAACTGGCGCACAACATTGAGTTTTCCGACTATTTCGCTAACGAGATCCGCGTGCTGTGCCGCTGCGCGAATGCCGGCCTGCTGTCATTAGAGGACAATTTCATCGAGACGACCGAGGCAGGGCGCGTGCGTTTGGGCAATTTATGCGGCATTTTTGACCGTTATCAACACCTGCACCATACGTGGCTGCGTTCACTGGCCGGCACGGCCCGCACGCTTGAGCCATTGCTTGCAGTGCGTTGAGTGCAGCATCTCATGTCGGGGAGGGGGCTGGACGCGACGCGCGCTGGTTTCAGTGCGGAGATGCACGGGCTATCCGCTCGGTTGGCGTCGGCGCATCCACTTCGACGCTGAGCCAGCGAAATGCGTCGCGGGCGCACACTGGCTGCGCGCGTTCGTCGATGCCAGCAGTGAAGACCAAGGCGTCGAGTCCGCCTAGCGCTGCGTACAGTGAGCCGGTCTCTCGCACGATCTGATAGATGAATAGGTCGATCGCATGGGTAGCCCGCAGATCGAGGCTGACTTGCAGTGGCCCGTATGCCGCTGGACATGCCCGATACGCCCACAGCCCGGAGCGGGCGTCTGTGCGATTAACGGCAATCCTATCTTGCTGCGGCCATTGGCCGAGAAATGGCTGCGGCCGGCGCGGGCCGCGCGGCCCGCGTCACCCGTTTCACTCGGCGTCCACGCGAATGACCCGATCACTGACGCGTGGCTCCATACAACACCCAAAAACCGGACACACTACGTGCTATAGACTCGGACAATTCATGCGCTCACGACAATTTTTTATGTAATTGTTGACACTATGGAGACAGATCAGCATAATAGCGTTCTTCGCTGATTACGCAGCAAAGCCGCCCAGGTGGCGGAATTGGTAGACGCACTAGTTTCAGGTACTAGCGGGTAACTCCGTGGAGGTTCGAGTCCTCTCCTGGGCACCAACGGTTGCGCTGTCGTGATACGACGAAGTGGTACGAAAAACCCCGTAAAATAAAGATTTTACGGGGTTTTTTGTCTTTTCAGCCGGCCAGCGGTAAGCCGGTGGTTCACCCGTGTCAACGTGCGCGCTGTCCGCCGCGCCGGCGCACCAAGCGCATCAGCCCTGCATCGGCCAAACCCGGTGTTAGAATCATTCTCCAGTGAGTTGGCCGGCGCCACTGTGCATCGGTCGGGCAGTGACGATGCGTGACACGCCAATCCGTGCGTCGCGCGCATTCACGATAACCATTCATCGACAAGGCTTTGAGCAAATACCCGTATCCGATTCCTAGCCGCGAAGAAATTCTCGGCGTATTGCGCACGACCGAACAGCCGCTTGCCGGCAATGACATTGCCGAAGCACTCGCGATCAAGCGCCAGGAGCGCGAAGGGTTTTTCAAGCGCC
Source organism: Mycetohabitans sp. B3 (assembly GCF_021498065.1). Classification (NCBI taxonomy): domain Bacteria; kingdom Pseudomonadati; phylum Pseudomonadota; class Betaproteobacteria; order Burkholderiales; family Burkholderiaceae; genus Mycetohabitans; species Mycetohabitans sp. B3. The sequence continues at coordinate 98,056 of NZ_JAHLKN010000020.1, forward strand.
TCGGCGCGATGGAGCGCGATGGCCAGATCAAGCTCGACAAGCGTGGCTATTACCAGCTCACGCATCCGTCGAACTTTGTCGCCGGTCGCGTTCAGGGCCATCGCGACGGCTACGGCTTCCTGATTCGCGATGACGCCGGTGTCGACCTATTCCTGTCCAATGCAGAGATGCAGAAGGTCATGCACAACGACCGGGTGCTTGCGCGCGTGACGGGTTATGACCGGCGCGGCCGTCCGGAGGCCCACATTGTTGAAGTCACCGAGCGGGCGAACAAGCGAATCATCGGCCGGTTGCTGAACGAGAACGGTGCATGGATCGTTGCGCCGGAGGACAAGCGGATCGGCCATGACATCCTTGTGACGCAGACGGGCAAGGTCAAGCCCAAGTCCGGCCAGGTCGTCTCGATCGAGTTAACAGACTTCCCGAGCCGTCATTCGCAGCCGGTCGGCAAGATCGTCGAGGTGCTGGGCGACATCGACGATCCTGGCATGGAAATCGAGATCGCCGTGCGCAAGTATGGCGTGCCCCACCAGTTCTCGGACGCGGCGCTCGCGCAGGCGGCCAAGCTGCCCGACGAGGTGCGCACAGCGGATCTGCGCCAGCGCGTGGACTTGCGTGATGTGCCGCTCGTGACGATCGACGGCGAGGACGCGCGCGATTTCGACGACGCGGTCTATTGCGAGCCAATCCGGATTGGCCGGCAGAACGGCTTTCGCTTGCTGGTCGCGATCGCCGATGTGTCCCACTACGTCACCGATGGCGATGGCCTCGATCATGACGCGCTTGAGCGTAGCACGTCGGTGTATTTCCCGCGCCGCGTGATCCCGATGCTGCCCGAGAAACTGTCAAATGGGCTGTGTTCGCTGAACCCGGACGTGGACCGTTGCACGCTTGTCTGCGACATGGTGATCAATTCGCGTGGCGACATCAAGGCATACCAGTTCTATCCGGCTGTGATGCATTCGGCCGCACGGCTCACGTACACTGAGGTGGCGGCCATCTTATCGAACACGAAGGGGCCCGAGGCGGCGCAGCGCGGCGCGTTGCTGCCGCACCTGCAGCACTTGCACGGCGTGTTCAAGACGTTACTGCAGGCGCGCGAGAAGCGCGGCGCGATCGAGTTCGATACAACCGAGACCTATATTGTGTGCAACGCCCAGGGCAAGATCGAGCAGATCCTGCCGCGGCAGCGCAACGACGCGCACAAGCTGATTGAAGAGTGCATGCTGGCCGCCAATGTGTGCGCGGCCGATTTTCTCAAGCGCAACAAGCATCCGGGGCTGTATCGGATCCATGCGGGGCCGACCGAGGAGAAGCTGGCGAACCTTCGGACCTTCCTGCGCGGTTTCGGGCTGACGTTGGGCGGCGGCGACAAGCCGCATGCAAGTGACTACGCGGCCTTGATGAAGCAGGTGCGGGAGCGTCCGGACGCATCGATGCTGCAAACGATGCTGTTGCGCTCGATGCAACAGGCGGTCTACAGTCCCGACAATATCGGGCACTTCGGCCTCGCCTATGACGCTTATGCACATTTCACCAGTCCGATCCGTCGCTATCCGGATCTACTTACGCACCGGGCGATTCGTGCGATCCTGGCCGGCAAGAAATATCAGCCGCAACTTTGCGGCGACGTCGTGCTCAGCACTTCGCTGGCGCCTCAAGCACGTGCGTTGCAGCGAGAGGGCGAGCGCATGCATACAGGGGACCGTTCGCACGATGCTATCTGGGAGGAACTCGGCCTGCATTGTTCGGCCAACGAGCGGCGCGCGGATGAGGCCTCGCGCGATGTCGAAGCGTGGCTCAAGTGCTATTTCATGCGAGACAAGCTGGGCGAGGAATACGGCGGGATGATCAGCAGCGTGACGCCGTTTGGTATTTTCGTGCAATTGGATTCGCTGTTCATCGAAGGTTTGGTCCATGTCACCGAACTGGGCGCTGACTACTTCCAATACGACGAAATCAAGAATGAGTTGCGTGGCGAGCGCACCGGGATCCGCTTCCGTCTGTCCGAGCGTGTGCGTGTGCAAGTGAGCCGTGTCGATCTGGACGCGCGCAAGATCCACTTTCGGCTGGTGCGGGAGGTGTCGGCCAAGCCGGGGGCGCGTGCCGGCGTACGCGGCATACCGGCGACCGGTGGCGCTGCGGTCAACGCTAACGGGCAGGAGCCGCGCGTGCGCTCGCTCGTGGCATCCGATGGCGGTTCGCATGTGAAGCAGGCGGCGTCTGCGCCAAGTCCCCACGTCAAAGAGGCGCGCGCCGCCCGCGCCGCGGCGAAGAAACGTTCATCGGCCGGCACGGCCGCCAATGGCCGCACGCGCAGCAAGAAGCGATAGATAGATCGGGACGCAAGGCCGTCACAATACGGCGAATCGATGAAGGCACCGTAGTCGGCGCATTGGCTACGCGCTCGGCTCCGAGGCGCGATGCTGTGGACTGGCATCGCGTGCGCCGCACTTTTTTTTGAAAGCAGCGTTTATGGCACGTTTAAAGGTTCTATACGGATTCCATGCGGTTACGGCGCGCTTGCGTCATGATTCGTCCAGTATCGAAGAGATCTTGTACGATCCGACGCGGCGCGATCGCCGCATGCAGGATTTCCTGCAACTGGTGCAATCATCTGGGGTTCGATTGATTGCCGCCGAGGATGCACGGTTGCATGGCTTGGCCGGTACGCATCGGCACCAGGGTGTCGTCGCGCGCGCGACGGATCTACCGCTTGCGCAAAACTTGGCCGAGCTGCTCGACGCGCTGCCCGGGCCCGCGCTGTTGCTGGTGCTCGACGGGGTCACCGACCCGCATAATCTCGGCGCATGCTTGCGTGTGGCCGATGCGGCCGGCGCGCATGCGGTGATCGCGCCGCGTGATCGCGCGGTCGGACTGAATTCGACCGCTGCGAAGGTAGCCAGCGGCGCGGCCGAGACCGTGCCGTACATCACGGTAACCAACCTTGCCCGTACGCTGCGCGAGTTGAAGGACGCCGGCGTCTGGGTGATCGGCACGGCTGGCGACGCTCCGCGCAGCCTGTACGAGACCGCGCTTGATGGTCCAGTCGCACTGGTCATGGGCGCCGAAGGGGAGGGCATGCGCAGGTTAACGCGCGAGACGTGTGACGACTTGGTGTACATCCCGATGATGGGTAGTGTCGACAGCCTAAATGTATCGGTTGCCAGCGGCATTGGCTTGTTTGAGGCGGTCAGGCAGCGCAATCCCATTAAAAATCGATGATTTGCAGTGTGTATTGCGGCTTTGTTTTGAGGCTGCGAATGCGTGCGCATAGGTGCACTATCTGTTTGCCGTTTTATGCTTGTGTACGCTATCAGGTAATGTCGAGTTCCTAGTTGACACAACCCCATTCTTCGCTCGCGGCTGGGAGGCTCGCTGACAGTGTTGCAAGCCGCGTCTGCGTGCCGCACGCCTGGCGCGAGTGAAGCAAAAGAGACGGGGCCAGTCATAACGGCGGACACTAGGGGCCGAAGGGCAAAGTATTTCTGCGCTGTGTCGCTTATGTCGAGTTCCCTATCCTTCTTTTTCTAAAGATCTCCTATTTTACGTCAATCCGACTGCTTCTGCCGATTACCACAATGTAAAGACGGATGTAGCCATTTGGGCAAACTGCGAACGATGTTAAGCTTATTGAGGGCCGGGTGTAAGTTGGTACCTTTCCTTTCAATCAGGCTATGAAGTGTGCTATGAAAGGGGATTTACGCAGTATGGACAACGGAGATAATCATTGACCAAGTGCAATAAATTACTTGCTATTGCTGCTTTAATTGTGGCTTTTACGCAATACGGTTGTGGAGGGGGGAGTGGCAATATATCCAGTCCTGTAACGGACGTGCAGGGGTTATACGAGGGTGTAACCGACAAGGATCAGAAACTATCCGCTTTGATTCTTGATGATGGTTCATTTTATGCATTTTACTGGAGCGAGGGCGACTTGGAGCCCGGCGGGCTACTCATGGGCAATGTGAAAGCCTCGGGCGGCACGTTGTCATCGTCGGATGTGATCGACTATGACCTGACGCGTTCGAAAACACAGAAAGTTGCTATTTCTGCAACCTACGCGCCAAAGGATTGGTTGAATGGTACATCGGTCTATCCGGATGCGTGCGACGCAAGCTTTACCTTTACTACCCGATATAATGCGGACTATGAGCGGACGCCCACACTTACCACGATAGCAGGCGCTTACACAGGCACGACCCAAGGGTTACATACGAGTAGTGCTACTGAGGTTTCCGTTGAGACTGACGGTTCTATAGCGTTTAATAGCGGCGCGTGCAGGGCGAAAGGAACGATCGCGCCTCGTACTTTTGGGGACGTGTATTCTCTGACATTGAAGTTTGACGAGTCTCCGTCTTGCTCATACTCTAGTCAAACGCTAACAGGTATTGCTGTTGCGGCGCCGGATGACGAGGGGATAGTCAACGAGGGGATACTCATAGTCGCTCGTGCAGCGGATACGTCACATCCGCTGCTGTTTGAGGGAAAAGCACCTAGCAGCGTCCGAAGCTAAAACTCGAAATCGGACTTAACCGACGGGCGGCGTCACACTTGCCGCCCGACTACATCATGCGGCCGATGACAGCGGATCCCGCTGATTGGGCGCGTCTTCTATTGGCGCTGCATAACGCGGATAGTTCACGTTCGCGGAAACGACCCAGCGGCCAGTTCGGTGCTGCCGACGCACCGTGTACTGTGCGGGTGCTAAACGCGCTTCGGGCCATCGAACTATGCTGCGGTGATGCCGATGCGCAAAGCGAGGCGACTGTGTGCGCACCGCTCGATAACTATCGCGTGATGATCCCGGCCATGACGCTGCCGGCGGCCGGCGACGATATGCATTGAATCGCGCCGCGGCCGCTCGGTTACACTGTTGCGTTCCTTGTATTTTTCTGCCGTATTTTCTAGATGACTCAAGACGAACTCAAACGGCTCGTCGGCCAGGCGGCCGCTGACTATGTGAACGAGCAAGTGCCCGAGGGCGCGGTGATTGGCGTCGGGACCGGCTCGACCGCGAATTGCTTCATCGATGCATTGGCTGGCAGTCGCGAACGGTATCGCGGCGCAGTATCGAGTTCCGTTGCCACGACGAACCGGCTGCTATCGCACGGGTTTCGTGTATTCGAGCTGGGCGAGGTCGAATCGCTGCCGGTGTACGTCGACGGTGCAGACGAAATCGACCCGCATGGCGCGATGATCAAGGGCGGCGGCGGTGCGTTGACACGCGAAAAGATCGTCGCGTCGGTCGCCGACGTATTCGTCTGCATCGCGGACGGCAGCAAGCTGGTGCCCACGCTCGGGGCGTTCCCGCTGCCGATCGAAGTGGTGCCGATGGCGCGTGTGGCGATCGGCCGCCGGATCGCGCAGGCGACCGACGGCGTGCCGGTGTTGCGGGTGAAACAAGACGGCACGCCGTATATCACCGACAATGGCAATGAGATCATTGACGTCAAGGGGCTCGCCATCGACGGCCCGGTGGCACTTGAGCGCGACGTGAACCAATGGCCCGGCGTCGTGACCGTTGGGCTGTTTGCCGCGCGCGGCGCCGACCTATGTCTGATTGGCACCGAGCGGGGGGTGCAGCGCATCGACTACGCGCGGCGTTGAGCTGGGTTGCGCACCAGTGACGCGGTGCGCCATGCAGGGCGGTAACGCGATGCGAGAGCGGGCACGCGGCGCACGACAGGCGACAACGCGCCGATTGCACAATGTCGCGTTCAGCCGATTTGCTCCAGCGCCTCGTTCAATTCAAGCCATTCGGCCTCGAGCGTGGCAATCTGGTCCGCGACTTCGGCCTGGCGTTTCAATGCGTCGGTCAGCTTCGCCTTTTGCGACGGCTCGTAGCTGGTCGGCGCCGCGATGAGTGCGTCGAGCGACGCCTTCTCGGCGTTTAACGCGTCCATCCGGTGCTCGATCTTGCCGATCTGGTTCTGCAGCGGTTTGCGTAGCTGTGCGCTCTTTTGGCGGGCTTGGGCATCGGCCCGGCGTTGCTCCTTGCGATTGATCAACGTGTCGGCACCGGCGAGGCCGGCCGTGTCGCCGCGCCGCGCCGTGCTGGGGTCGGCTGTTCGCGCATTGGCCTGCGAGCCGGCCCGCTTGACCGCTTCGCGCTGCTCGGCCGCGTGCTGCAGCAGCCAGTCACGATAGTCGTCAAGGTCGCCGTCGAAGGATTGGATTCGATGCTGGGCGACCAGCATGAACTGGTCGGTGGTTGCTCGCAGCAGGTGCCGGTCGTGTGATACTAGGATCAGCGTACCTTCGAATTGGGCCAGCGCCATCGTCAACGCATGGCGTGTCTCAAGGTCCAGATGGTTGGTGGGCTCGTCCAGCAACAGCAGATTCGGGCGTTGCCAGACAATCAACGCAAGGGCAAGACGGGCTTTTTCGCCGCCCGAGAACGGGCGGATCGACGTGGTGGCCATTTCACCGCCGAAGTTGAAGCTGCCCAAAAAGTCGCGCAACTCCTGCTCGCGCGTGTCCGGGGCAAGCCGTGCCAGATGCTGCAGGGGGGTGTCGTCCTCTCGCAACGTCTCGAGCTGGTGCTGTGCGAAGTACCCGATCGTCAATCCTTTTGCGTTGCGTACGACACCCCCGATCGGCGCTAGGGTGCCAGCCAGCGTTTTGATCAATGTCGACTTGCCTTGGCCGTTTGCACCGAGCAAACCAATGCGCTGGCCACTCTGAATCGATATGTTGACGTCGTCGACGATCACAGCCGGCGTGCCGCCGCTGTCCGACGGATAACCGCAGCGAACCTGCTCCATCACGAGCATCGGGTTCGGTGCGGATGCGGGCTCGCGAAACTCGAACGTGAGCGGTGACGACGCGTGCGCCGGCGCGATGCGCTCCATTTTTTCGAGTGCCTTCATCCGGCTTTGTGCTTGCCGAGCTTTCGTGGCCTTGGCTTTGAATCGGTCGATGAAGCTATGCAGATGCGTGATCGTGCGCTGCTGCTTTTCGTATGCGCTTTGTTGTAACGCGAGCTGTTGTGCCCGCTGGACTTCGAATTGACTATAGTTCCCCCCGTAACGCTTGATCTGGCGTTGTTCCAGGTGCAGCGTGACATTGCATACCGAGTCGAGAAATTCCCGGTCGTGCGAAATGACGATCAGCGTGCCCGCATAGCGATGTAGCCAGTCTTCAAGCCATACGATGGCGTCCAGGTCCAGGTGGTTCGTGGGCTCGTCCAGCAGCAGCAGGTCGGAGCGCGACATCAGCGCCTGCGCGAGGTTCAGCCGCATGCGCCAGCCGCCGGAGAAACTGGCGACCGACGCCAGCGTCTGTTCGAGCGTGAAGCCTAAGCCGAGCAATAGCGCTTGTGCGCGCGCTGGGGCCGAATAGCCGTCGACATCCGCCAGTGCCGCATGCGCGAGCGCTTGCTCGGCGCCATTGTCGTCGGCGCACGCTGCGGCGATACGTGCCTCGATGTCGCGCAATTGCGTGTCACCGTCCAACGTGTAGTCGAGCGCGCTGCGCTCGACCGCGGGCGTTTCCTGTGCCACATGCGCGATGCGCCATGAAGGCGGCAGCGCGAGTTCGCCGGCATCCGGCTGCAGTTGACCGCGTAAAAGGGCGAACAGCGTTGACTTGCCCGCGCCATTTGCGCCGATCAGGCCGGCTTTTTCGCCCGGATTCAGCGTGAAGGTTGCTCCTTCGAAAAGCGACTTCGTGCCGCGCGACAGACTGAGTTGGTTGAAGCGGATCACGGCAGGACTATTATGGGAATGCGTGGAAAGTCATTATTGTAGATCGGCCCGGCATCGGACAGTCGTGCATCCGGCCGATGCCGGGCAGTCCGAAGTTGCTCTACACTGCGAGTGTTATCTCGTGTTCGTACAAGGAATCCAGATGAGCCAGCTCTATTCATTTTCCGCGCGCTCGCTGCAGGGCGACGACATTTCCCTGGAGCGCTACCGCGGCAAGGTTCTGCTGATCGTCAACACCGCCAGCGAATGCGGGTTCACGCCCCAATACGCGGGGTTACAGGCCTTATATGAGCGATATGCGGCGCGCGGCCTGGAGATACTGGGCTTTCCGTGTAACCAGTTTGGCAAGCAGGAGCCGGGCGACGCGCAGCAGATCGGCGCATTTTGCGAGAAAAACTACCAGGTCAAGTTCCCGATGTTTGACAAGATCGATGTGAACGGCGCCCATGCGCATCCGCTGTATCGCTATCTGACCGAGGAAGCGCCCGGCGTGCTCGGGACCGAGGCGATCAAGTGGAACTTCACCAAGTTCTTAATCGATCGCGAAGGCAGGCTAATCAAGCGCTATGCGCCTGTCACTAAACCTGACGCGATCGAGCCGGATATCGAGAAGTTGCTTTGACGCGGCTGAACTTGTCAGCCTACGTGTTGGTGCGCCTTCTTGCATTTGTCGGCCGACGCACGTGATGGGAGGGTGACGACGACCGAAGGCTTCTGCCCACTGACTAGCGGATGGCGAGACCATCGGTTGACCGCGTAACGCAGCTTTCTGCGCGGCTGCGTGTCCGCGCGGACACGCAGCCATGTGGGCGCCGCTGCTGCCATTAACGAACAGCTATCAGCGCTTCGAAAAAGCTGTCAGCGCTTTGATGAAGACCGTGACAACTTAGAACCGGTGCACGATCCCCGCGGCGGCGGCAAACTGACTCTGCGATGACGAGGGCGCAGCGTTCATCGCATCGCCGATCGACGCGGTGGCCTTGACTACGCCCGTGGTGCCGTCCGGTGCAACGCTAAACGTATTGCCGCTTGCGCGTTGGTAAGCCTGCACCATGTAGATACCGGTACGCTTTGACAGGCTATAGTACTGTGACAAATTGAACTGATTATACCGTGCTGCGTGCTCGATTCCGTTGGCCTTACTTGCGCGCGCATGGTTGTAGCCGGCAGCGAGATCCCACATCGGGCTCGGCTTCCAGTGCAGCACTACACCCGCCGCATTGAATGTGGCCTGGTTACGGAAATGCGACAGAATACCGGGCACGTACTGTGTGTTCGCATAAGATAGCGAAACATCAAAGTCAGGCGTAAATTTCCACCCGCCTGTCACGCCGACGCGTTGTTGTGCCTGCGCGGTTTGATACCCATAGTTGATCGCCGACACGGGGGGCTTGCCGTTGGAGTTGGTTGCCGATTGCGCATCCCACTCGCCGCCGCCGACAGCGGCGTTATTGACGCGTTGGAATCCCGCAGCGATACCGAACGGTCCGTTGATATATTGCACGCCCGCACTCCACGTCGAACCACGGTACGCACTGCCGGGCACGCCCGCGAATGCATACGATCCTCCGAACTTCAGTCCATTGAGGTTGGGGGACATATAGACAATCGAACTGTTCGTGCGGTACGCTAGATTAAGGGAGCTGATGTCACCCGGGTGCGAGCCGTACGCTGTGAGCCACGTCGTTGGGCTATATGGCGCGAGCAAGGTGTAATAAGCCGTGTACTGGCGGCCCGCTGTCACGGTCCCGAACTCAGGATGTGCCATACCCACGAATGCTTGCCGACCGAACTGAGCGTTTTTTTCGAATAGGGCGTCACCGTTTGCGCCGTTGAAACCGGCTTCCAGCGTGAATAAGGCCTTCAGCCCGCCGCCAAGATCTTCGTCGCCCTTAAAGCCAATGCGGTTGCCTAACCAGACGCCGTGGGCCATTTTGATGGCCGACCGTCCGCCATTGACAGAGCCCGGCGCTGTCTGGCTAGTTTGATAGCCAATTCCGTTGTCCACGGCCCCATATAACGTGACGTTGCTCTGTGCCCAAGCGGCATTCGCGGCAAGGCCACTAAAGGCCACAATGGTCATCGCTCGCTTTTTCATTGGTTCTCCTTTCCTGTGCAGCTGACGCTGGTGGCGCGCTGTGTGTGGCGGTTCGGTTTGGACGGATCAAAGCCGTCAAAACGCAAGCTCGGCGGCAGCCTGTTCCGGACCCGATCACCCGGCAGGGCTGCACGCTACTCTATGTCCGGTCATTCGACGGACCGGGCAACCTTAATGGTAAGTGGCAAAAAGTACGGTGTTTCGCGTGGATGGCTTGTACAAAGCGGAATCTGGCGGACAGTGTACAGCTATTAGGAAAAGATTGCGGTTTGGCAAACACTTTGTGGCCTGACACTAAAGTCATCCGGGACCACGCCGTCAAAGGACGGTAACGTCGGCATTTCGAAGATAGATCCGATGGGTCGATTTGTACGAGCAATGCGATCAAATCCGTAGGCGTTACCATTAATTTGGAGCAGTGAGCATGACGAAGCTAGCATTGAAATTGCCCTTGGCCGCCACGTTTCTACTGTTGATGTTCAGCAGCGCCGTGCATGGATCGGCTCGTTGAACCAGTCGATCCATGCACATGACACGGTGTTGGAGCGCGATGTGCTCAACGAGCGAGAGGTGTCGAACACTTATTTTATATAAAGGTCCAGGTGCCGAAATAAAAGGATGCGTTGCAGTGCAGCAAGACTCTTTAGGCATTGGGCCGGCACTAGTGCGTGTTTGAAGCAGCGGGACATGTCGTCGCCGAGCAATGTACGGCGTCGTTGCGCACTTTGCCGGATGGCGATGCGCGCGATGATCAAGCGGTTCACGGCTGCGCATGCGACGATGGGGCAGGGTCACCATAAAGGCCTGGAGGCGTTCAAATCAGCACACGATGGTTCCGCCGTGAGCGATCGTGTGGTGGCTGGCTTCGATTGCGTACCGGTTACCCGGTCATCGCATCGAGCCCGCGCCGCTATAGAATCGGCGCGAACAGCCGCGCGACGTGCATCGCCATGCGCCGCCACGCCGGCGTGCGCGCGTGTTCGCTGGCTTGGACTGGATCAGACAACGCGAAATCGGCCTCGAGCATGGCCGCGACCTCGGCGGCAAACGTGGAATCGACAGTCAATAGCATGATCTCGAAGTTCAGGCGAAATGACCGATTATCGAGGTTTGCGCTGCCGATCGCGGCGGCGACACAATCGATTAGCACGACCTTTTGGTGAAGGAAGCCGGGGCGATAGCGGAAGACCTGGATGCCCGCCTGCACCATGTCATGGGCGTAAAGCCGGGAGGCTTCGAAAACGACGATATGATCGCGACGCGACGGAATCAGCACGCGCACGTCGACGCCGCGCATCACGGCGAGCCTGAGGGCGGCGAATACGGCCTCATCGGGTATCAAGTAAGGGCTGGTGATCCAGATGCGCTCGCGTGCCGCATGAATCGCTGCGACGAAGAACAGCGAGCAGGTTTCCTGGTGGTCGGCCGGACCGCTGGCGATGACTTGACAATGCATGTTGCCACCGCATGGGCGAACGGGTGGCATGGTATGGGGCAGTCGCTGCGTGGCCCAGAACCAATCCTCGACGAACACGAATTCGATTTGCTTCACCACGGGCCCGCGCACTTCAATGTGCGTATCACGCCACGGCGATAACGGTGGTTTGCCGCCCAGGTATTCGATACCGACGTTGTGACCGCCAACGAAGGCGCGTTCGCCATCGACGACGACGATTTTGCGGTGATTGCGGAAATTGAGCTGGAAGCGGTTGACGAAGCGGCGGTTGGTGGCGAACGCATGCACCTGCACGCCACCGGCACGCAGCGCGCTGACGTAGGCCACCGGCAGGTCGATACTGCCGATGCTGTCATACAGCAAATGCACCTGCACCCCTTGCGCCGCCTTAGCCAGCAGCGCATCGCGCAGCATGTCGCCGACTGTATCGGCCCGAATGATGAAGAACTGGACAAGCACGTAGTGACGTGCTGCGTCGATTGCGTCGAGGATCGCCGCAAACGTCGCCTTGCCGTTGACCAGCGTGCGCACGTGGTTGCCGGCCAAAAACGGCATGCGCGCGAGCGACGACAGTGCGGTGATCGTCTGTACGCCCAGCCGATCGACCGGCGCGCTGTCCAGCGCGTCGGATTGCGTGCCGATGTCGCCGACCAGGTCCGAACGTCGCTCCCGGATCGCTTCGTACTCGACGCGTCGCGCGTCGACATAACCCTCGAAACGGCTACGCCCCAGGAAAAGGTACGGAACCAGCGTCAGGTAGGGCACCGCGATGAGCGAAACCGCCCATGCGATCGCACCTTGCGACGTACGCGTGTGGAGAATCGCATGGCAGGCGGCGATGACGCCGAGCATATGCGCACAAGCGACCCATGTACCGAGATGGAGCCAATCTAATTGCATGCGGGAAAGCGAGCCGCTGACGGCTCGCGCAGTGCGGCATGCGTTGCATCTTACCTGTCATGGCTTTTTTTCGGCAGTGCCGATGTGGTGTGCATGCCGCAACGGCGCGTGTCTCGGGGCGATGTGGCGCCGCAGCGTGCGGTTGCGTCTTTTGTTCAGCGGTGCTGTATCATGACAGGGCTGTCTTGCATCATGATTTGCGATGCGGCAGGTCTGCCGCACGCAGCAAGAAGACGCTGTCGTCGCCGGCGTGGGTCGGCAGCCACGTCAGCGGCAGGCTGCCGAACGCGGCTTCGACGTAGTGCCGCTCGTTGCCGATCTCGACGACCAACAGGCCGTCGTCGGTCAGCCAGTCGCGCGCAGCGCCGATGATCCGGCGCACGATGTCCATGCCATCGGAGCCTCCCGCCAGCGCCATGGCCGGTTCATGGCGATATTCGGCGGGCAATGCTTGCATCGACCTCTCGTTGACATAAGGTGGGTTGGCTAAAATCAAATCGTATCGGCGTGGCGGCAGCGGCGCGAACAGGTCGCCTTCGAATAGCGTGATCCGCTCATTCAAGTCGTAGTCATCGACGTTGCGCTGCGCGACCTGCAGCGCGTGTGCTGACAGGTCGACCGCGTCGATCTCGGCGTAGGGGAACGCGTCGGCCGCCATGATCGCAAGGCAGCCAGAGCCGGTGCACAACTCGAGCACCGCGCCTAGTTCGTCAGGCGTGTCGATCCACGGCGACAGCCGCTCGAGTAGCAATTCACCGATGAGCGAACGCGGCACGATCACGCGCTCGTCGACATGGAAGCGATAGCCGTGCAGCCAAGCTTCGTGTGTCAGATAGGCGGCTGGTAACCGCTGCGTGACGCGCCGCTCGATGATGTCGAGTACCACGCCGATTTCGTCGTCCAGCAGACGTGCATCAAGGAATGGGTCCAGCGTGTCGAGCGGCAGGTGTAGTGTATGGAGCACCAGATACGCGGCTTCATCATAAGCGTTTGCGTTGCCGTGGCCGAAGGCCAATTGAGCCTGGTTGAAGCGGGTGACCGCGTAGCGCAGCAAGTCGCGGACGGTCGAAAATGAATGATTCATGGTAAGCGACGGCATGAGCGCCGGGTTGGGCGTTGGCGGGTAGGAAGGGGCGCGGCGGCGTCGGGCCGGGTTGGGGCTGGCGCCGCCACGGCAGCGCCAACCGCCCCGTACGTCATGCGACGAGACGCTCCAATACACCCCGATACACGTTTTTCAGCGGCTCAATGTGGGCCAACTCGATATGTTCATCGACTTTGTGAATCGACGCGTTACACGGGCCAAACTCGATGACTTGCTTGCAAATCCGTGCAATGAAGCGGCCATCGGAGGTACCACCGGTGGTTGAGAGCACGGGGCGTATGCCGGTCTCGGCCTCGATCGCCTGCTCGAGCGCGTTGGACAGCTCGCCGCGCGGTGTCAGGAACGGCATGCCGCTCAGGTTCCACGTTAATTCGTAGTCCAGCCCGTGGCCGTCGAGGATCGCGTGCACGCGCGCTTTCAACTCGTCGGGCGTCGTCGCGGTCGAGAAGCGGAAGTTGAAGTCGACGTTCGCGCTGCCCGGGATGATATTGGTCGCACCCGTTCCGGCATGCAGGTTCGATATCTGCCACGTGGTCGGTGGGAAGTATTCGTTGCCCTGGTCCCATGCCACGCGCACAAGGTCAGCCAGCGCGGGCGCGAGCAGATGCACCGGATTCTTGGCGAGGTGCGGGTACGCGATATGCCCCTGTATGCCACGCACGGTTAACTTGCCGGACAGTGAGCCGCGTCGCCCGTTCTTCACCGTGTCGCCGAAGCGCTCGCTGGAGGTCGGCTCGCCGACCACGCAGTAGTCCAGGCGTTCGCCGCGCGCTTCAAGCCGCTCGACTATTTTGACCGTGCCATAGCGTGCCGGTCCTTCCTCATCGCTGGTGATCAGCAGGCCGATCGAGCCGCGGTGCTGTGGATGGGCGGCGACAAATTCCTCAGCCGCGACGACAAAGGCGGCCAGCGACGCCTTCATGTCCGCCGCGCCGCGTCCGTATAGTCGGCCGTCGCGTTGCACCGGAACGAATGGATCGCTGCTCCATTGCTCGAGCGGCCCGGTCGGCACTACGTCGGTGTGGCCGGCGAACGCCAGCAGCTTGCCCGCCGGGCCGTCAGCGCCGCGCTTGAGCGCCCACAGGTTGGTGACATCGCCCTGGGCGATGGTTTCGCAGGTGAAGCCGAGCGCCACGAGGCGCTCGGCCATCAATGCCTGGCAGCCTTCATCCTCAGGCGTGACGGACGCTCGGCCGATTAGGGCCTCGGTCAGGGCAAGCGTGCGGCTCATGGGCAGGAAATGTCAGAACAGCGTTTGATACTGGTCGGCCGAGAAGCCGACCGCCTTGATGCCGTCGTCGGCCACGAGCACGGGACGCTTGATGACCGACGGCTTGTCGATCATCAATGCGATGGCGCCGTCGGTTGTGCCGGCCGCCGCCTTTTGCTCGTCGCTGAGCGCGCGCCATGTCGTGCCGCGCCGGTTCACGAGTGTGTCCAGTGGCACTTGGGCGAGCCAGCCGCGCAACAATGCGGCGTTGACGCCGGCCTTCTTGACGTCGTGGAACGCGTACGCGACACCGTGCGTGTCGAGCCAGTCACGCGCCTTCTTCACGGTGTCGCAGTTCGGGATCCCGTAGACGGTCAGCGCGTTGCCGCGCGACTTGCTGGTAGCCATTTAATCGCCCCGCAGCAGTTCGTTGATGCCGACCTTTGAACGGGTTTTGGCATCGACTTTCTTGACGATCACCGCGCAGTACAGGCTGTATTTGCCGTCAGCTGACGGTAGATTGCCGGCCACGACAACGGAGCCCGGCGGCACGCGGCCGTACATGACTTCGCCGGTCTCGCGATCATAGATCTTCGTGCTCTGGCCGAGATAGACGCCCATCGAGATGACCGAGTTCTCCCCGACGATCACGCCCTCGACGACTTCGGAGCGCGCGCCAATGAAGCAGTTGTCCTCGATGATCACCGGATTGGCCTGCAGCGGCTCGAGCACGCCGCCAATGCCGACTCCTCCGGACAGGTGAACGTTTTTGCCGATCTGCGCGCACGAGCCAACGGTGGCCCACGTGTCGACCATCGTGCCCTCATCGACGTAGGCACCGATGTTAGTGTACGACGGCATCAGCACGACGTTCTTCGCGATATACGAGCCGCGGCGCGCGATCGCTGGTGGCACGACACGAAAGCCGCCGGCGGCGAAGTCCTCGGGCGTGTAGTTTGCGAACTTGGACGGCACTTTGTCGTAGAACTGCGAGTAGCCGCCGGCAGCCATCGGTACGTTATCCTCAAGTCGGAACGATAGCAGTACCGCCTTTTTCAGCCATTGGTTGACGACCCAGTCGCCGTCTTTCTTCTCGGCCACGCGAAGCGTGCCGCGGTCCAGCTCGCCGATCACGTGCGCGACAGCCTCGCGGATATCGGTGGGGGCGGACTTCGGTGACAGCTCAGCGCGGTTTTCCCACGCGGTGTCGATGATCTGCTGCAAGGGTTGCGACATGGCTTGATAACTCGAGTGTGGTTGATATCGGTGCAATGCGTGCGCGCCGCGCGGCGGGCGTCGGCGCGACGCGCTACAGGCTTTGGCAGAATTGGACGATGCGCCGCGCGCCTTCGACGCATTCGGCGGTGTCTGCGACCAGCGCAATGCGCACGTAATCGCGTCCCGGGTTAGCGCCGTGCGCGGTGCGCGCGAGATAGGAACCCGGCAGGACGGTGACATTATAGTCGGCGTACAAGCGCCGCGCGAATGTGCAATCGTCCAATCCGGTGCGCGAAACCCGCGCCCACAGGTAAAATCCCGCGTCGGGCATCGCGACATCCAGCACGTCGGCCAGCATTGGGGTGACGGTGCCGAATTTCTTGACGTACTCTCGGCGGTTGTCGCGCACGTGCTGCTCGTCGCCCCACGCGGCAATGCTTGCGGCTTGGTAGACAGGGCTCAATGCCGAACCGTGATAAGTGCGAAACAATAGGAAGCGCTTCAGGATCGAGGCGTCGCCTGCCACGAATCCAGAGCGCATTCCCGGCACGTTCGAGCGCTTAGACAGGCTGGAGAACATCACGATGCGCTCGAAGCCTCGACCCAGTGCGTGGGCAGCCTGTAGCGCGCCGAGTGGTGGGTTGCATTCGTCGAAGTAGATTTCGGAGTAGCACTCGTCGGACGCGATGGTGAAGCCGAAGCGCTCGGACAGGGCGAAAATCTCCCGCCAGTCGTCCAGGCCCAACACGGCCCCGGTCGGATTACTTGGCGAGCACACGTACAGCAGCTGCGTGCGTGCCCACACATCATGCGGCACCGTGCCATAATCGCATGCGTAGCGGCGGGCCGGATCGCTGTTCACGTAGTAGGGTTGCGCACCGGCGAGCAGCGCTGCCCCTTCGTAAATCTGATAGAACGGATTCGGGCACAGCACGACTGGCGGCTGGCCCGCATCGCTTGTACGACTAGAGTCGATGACCGTTTGTGCGAACGCGAACAGCGCCTCGCGTGAGCCGACCACTGGCAGCACGTCGGTGGCGGGGTCCACCGCCGGCAATCCATAGCGGCGTTGCAGCCACGCCGCGATCGCGTGCCGCAACGGCGGCGTGCCGGCGGTCGCGGGGTACGAAGCCAATCCATCGAGCGACGCGCGGACGGCCTCGTGAATCAGCGCCGGCGTCGGATGCTTCGGCTCACCGATGCCAAAACGAATCGGCGCATGGGCTGGCGAAGGGGTTACGCCGTCGAACAGCGCGCGCAGCTTTTCAAATGGATACGGTTGCAGCAGGTCGAGACGCGGATTCACTAGCAGGCCTTTGTGGCGGCGTCGAGCACGGCGTCGAGCTGCCATGTCGGCAGAAGGGACAGGTGCCGCCGCGTCGGTGCACGCGGCCGCCGCATTGAACGCGGGTTGATTCGCAAACGTATCATTATAACGTGCCTGCGCGCGCGGACGTGCCGTCGGCACGACATGCCGCGTGACGAACGGCCCGAGCCGGTTTGGGCCGCCAAGCGGCGATGGTATGATTGGCTCCGAACGTCCGGGCGCCGCATATAGGTGCCGCGCGGACTCCATGCAATCTCTCTAGAACAGCGAATATCGCCGTGCGTCTGACCTCGATCAAGCTCGCTGGCTTCAAGTCCTTTGTCGATCTGACTCATTTCCAGGTGCCCGGCCAGCTCGTTGGCGTCGTCGGCCCCAATGGCTGTGGCAAGTCGAACATCATCGACGCGGTGCGCTGGGTGCTCGGCGAATCACGCGCGTCCGAGTTGCGCGGCGAATCGATGCAGGACGTGATCTTCAACGGTTCGACCGCGCGCAAGCCGGCCAGTCGCGCCAGCGTCGAGTTGGTGTTCGACAATGGCGACGGGCGGGCGGCGGGCCAATGGAGCCAATACGCGGAAATCGCGGTCAAGCGCGTGCTCACGCGTGACGGCACGTCCAGCTACTACATCAATAACCTGCCGGCGCGTCGGCGCGACATCCAGGACATCTTTCTGGGCACAGGCCTGGGTCCGCGCGCGTACGCGATCATCGGTCAAGGGATGATCGCGCGGATTATCGAGGCTAAGCCCGAGGAGTTGCGCGTCTTCCTGGAAGAGGCGGCCGGCGTGTCTAAGTATAAGGAGCGGCGCCGAGAGACGGCGAATCGCCTCAATGACACGCGCGAAAACCTGACTCGCGTCGAGGATATCGTGCGCGAACTTGGCACGAACCTGGACAAGCTCGAAGGACAGGCCATGATCGCGCAGCAGTTCAAAGCGTTGCAGGCCGAGGGCGAAGAAAAGCAGCGCCTGCTGTGGCTGCTGCGCAAGAACGAGGCGCAGGCTGAGCAGGAGCGCCAGCAGCGGGCGATCGGCGCCGCGCAGGTCGAGCTCGAGGCACAGATGGCGAGGCTGCGCGAAGTCGAGGCGCAACTGGAGACGATGCGCGTCGCGCACTACGCGGCCAGCGATGCGATGCAGGGCACGCAAGGGGCGCTGTACGAGGCCAATGCTGAGGTCAGCCGGCTGGAAGCGGAAATCAAATTCATCGTCGAGTCGCGTAATCGTGCGCAGAACCAGATCGCGGCGCTCACCGCGCAGCGGGATCAGTGGCAGCGGCAGGCCGAGAAGGCACGCGACGAACTGGCCGATGCACACGCGTTGCTAGCCGAAGCCGAGGAGCGAGCGGCGCGCACGCAGGACGACGCAGCTGCGCAAAACGATGCACTGCCGGCGTTGGAAGCGCGGTGGCGCGATGCGCAGGCCAAGCTCAATGACGAGCGGGGCGCGATCGCGCAAGCGGAACAAGCGTTGAAGCTGGAGGCGGCGCATCAGCGCAACGCTGACCAGCAGCTGCAGCAGTTGCAGGTGCGGTTGGAGCGCCTGAGGAGCGAGCGGCAGGGGCTAGGTGCGCCGGACGAGGCGCAACTCGAAGAACTGCGCATGCAGTTGGCTGAGCACGAGCAGATTCTGGATGATGCGCAGCAACGGCTCGCCGACGCGCAACAGCAGGCGCCGCAGCTAGACGAGGCGCGCCGCGCCGCACAGGAGCGCGTGCAGCAGGAAAACGCACGGATCCACCAGCTCGATGCACGCTTGGCCGCGCTCAAGCAGTTGCAGCAAAACGTGCAGACGCAGGGCAAGCTTCAGCCGTGGCTGGATAAGCACGAACTGGCCGCGCTGCCGCGCCTGTGGAAGAAGTTGCACATCGAGCCTGGCTGGGAAATGGCGCTGGAATCGGTCTTGCGCGAGCGACTGGCCGCGCTCGAGATTTCGAATCTGGACTGGGTCAACGCGTTCGCAACCGACGCGCCGCCGGCCAAACTCGCGTTCTATGCGCCCCCGCCGGCCGGCAAGCCGCTGCAGACGCCGGCTGGACTGCGGCCGTTGCTGGCGCTACTGCGCATCGATGACCCGGGACTGCGCGCGGTGCTTGGCGACTGGCTCGCCAATGCGTTTGTGGCTGACGATCTCAGCCAGGCACTGGCCGTGCGCGCCCAGCTGCCAGAGGGCGGATGCTTCGTCGTCCAGGCCGGCCATCTGGTTACCCGTGTTGGCGTGCAACTGTATGCAGCTGATTCTGAGCAGGCCGGCATGCTTGCACGGCAACAAGAAATCGACAACCTCGGACGCGAGGTCCGCGCTCAGGCGCTATTGGCGGATGAAGCGCGCGGCGCCGCGGTGCGCGCTGAGGCTGCGCATACGCAGGCGACGCAGGCGCTGGCCGACGCACGGGCACAGGTCGAACGTGCGACGCAGCGGGTGCATGCATTGCAATTGGACGTGCTCAAGCTGACCCAGGCGCACGAGCGCTACACGCAACGCAGCGTGCAGATCGGCGAGGAACTCGATGAGATTGCCGCGCAGATCGACGAGCAGCAGGCCTTGCGCAGCGAGTCTGAGAGCAATTTCGAGCGTTTCGACACCGAGCTGGCTGAACTGCAGGCGCGCTTCGAAGAAGAGCAGTTGGCGTTCGAGGCGCTCGACGAAACCCTGGCAGACGCACGCCAGAGGGCGCGGGAATTGGAGCGCGCAGCTCAAGAGGCGGTCTATGCACAGCGCGATGTCGCGGCCCGCATTGAGGCGCTCACGCGCAGTATCCAAGTCGCGCTGGAGCAGGACGAGCGCGTCGCTGGTGCGCTGCAAGAGGCGCGCGCGGAACTAGAAACGATCAACGAACAAACGGCCCATACCGGGCTGCAACAAGCGCTGGCTTTGCGCAGCGAGCGTGAACACGCGCTGCAGGCCGCGCGTGCCGAACTCGATGCGCTGAGCGGCCAATTGCGGCAGGCCGACGAGCAGCGCCTGGCCGCGGAGCGCTCGCTGCAGCCGCTGCGCGACAAGATTACCGAGTTGCAACTCAAGGAGCAGGCCGCACGACTCAATCGCGAGCAGTTCGTCGAGCAACTGGAGACAGCCGGCGTCGACGAGACGGCGCTGCAAGCTAAGCTTGGCGCGGACATGAAGCCATCGTACTTACAGGGTGAGGTGACGCGGATCAATAACGCCATCACCGCGCTTGGCCCGGTGAACATGGCGGCGTTGGACGAACTGAGCGCAGCCCGCGAACGCAAACAGTTCCTGGATGCACAGTCGGCCGACTTGCAGCACGCGATCGAGACGCTCGAGGACGCTATCCGCAAGATCGATGAGGAGACGCGGGCGCTGTTGCAGGGCACCTTCGACGAGGTTAACCGGCATTTTGGCGAACTGTTTCCGCGGTTGTTCGGCGGTGGGCAGGCCAAACTGATCATGACGGGCGCGGAGATCCTCGATGCCGGCGTACAGGTGATGGCGCAGCCGCCGGGCAAAAAGAATTCGACAATCCACCTGCTGTCCGGCGGCGAGAAGGCGCTGACCGCGACGGCGTTGGTGTTTGCGATGTTCCAGCTCAATCCAGCGCCGTTTTGCTTGCTGGATGAGGTCGATGCGCCGCTGGACGACGCCAATACCGAACGCTTCGCAAATTTGGTGCGGGCGATGTCGGACAAGACGCAGTTCCTGTTTATCTCGCACAATAAGATCGCGATGGAAATGGCCCAGCAGTTGATCGGCGTGACGATGCAGGAACAAGGCGTGTCGCGGATCGTCGCGGTCGATATGGAAACGGCCGCGGGCTTCGCGCAGAACGCCGGGTAATGGGCAGCAACACGAACAAGCATTGCTGATGGAGTTTGCATGGATGAATTGACGCTCGGATTGATAGGTGCGGGCGCAGTGGTGGTGACCGGCGTGGTCGCGTACAACGCGTGGCAGGCAGCCAAGGTACGGCGCAGAATGCCCCGGCCGATGCCGGACGATGCGGCGGCGGAGCTAGCGCGCGCACCCGACGCAAACGAGGAGCGGCCGTTCATCGAGCCAGCGGCCCCGGGCGCGCGCCGCGAGCCCGGTTTTGGCGCGGATCAGGCCGAGGCACGCCGCGAACCGAGTTTCGGACCGTCGGCGGCGCCCGATACGCCGGTCGATCTGCAGGCGGAAGGTGGCGGCGATGGGGTTGGCGCTGCGCAGGCCAAGCCGTGCGCAGCGGACGATGGGCAGCCGGAACCGATCATACCGGCTGCGACGACGATCAGCGCCGCACCGCCGGCGCTCGTGGATCGGCGTATCGACTGCGTCGTGCCGATTCGCATCGCAGCGCCGGTCGCCGCCGAGAAGGTGCTGCCGCTCGCGCAACGGTTGCGGCGTGCCGGTGGCAAGCCGGTGTTCATCGAGGGCAAGGCCGAAGGCGGCGAGCACTGGGCGTTGCTGCAGCCGGGCGGTCGATACCACGAATTGCGTGCGGCGGTGCAACTGGCCAACCGCAACGGGCCGCTGAACGAGTTGGAATTTTCGGAGTTCGTGTCCGGCGTGCAGGCTTTCGCCGATGCGCTGGATGGCGCGCCCGAGTTTCCGGATATGATGGAAACGGTGTCGATGGCACGCGAACTGGACGGGTTCGCCGCGCAATGCGATGCTCAACTGTCGGTCAACGTGCTGTCTGACGGCGCGCCGTGGTCGGCCAACTATGTGCAGGCCGTCGCATCGCAGGACGGATTGTTGCTGTCGCGTGACGGCACGCGGTTCGTCAAGCTCGATGCCAAGCAAAATCCGGTATTCATGTTGCAGTTCGGCGACACCAATTTCCTGCGTGACGACCTGACATACAAGGGCGGCACGATGATCACGCTGCTGTTGGACGTGCCGGTGGCCGACGAAGACATCTTGCCGTTCCGGTTGATGTGCGACTACGCGAAGTCGCTCGCGCAGCGCATCGGCGCTCGGGTCGTCGACGACCAGCGCCGGCCGCTGCCCGAGACGGCACTGGCGGCGATCGATACGCAACTGATGACGCTGTACGCGAAGCTGGAGCAGGCGGGTATTCCCGCCGGCTCGCCGGCGACCCGACGGCTGTTCAGTAATTGACCCGCTCGGCGCGCCGGCGGCGGTGGGCGTCCGCCAGTCGGTGAGGAGATGCTCGGCGTGGCACTTGCGCGAGCCCGGTGCATAGCGCCGGGTTTTTTATTGGTGCCGTCGTGTTCCTGTAATAGCGCTTCCGGCGGATGCCGCCGCGTGTGGCTTCCTGCGATAATTTCACCATGAATAACCGATTTTGATGTCACGCATGATGTTTCCGCCATCCGCCGACCGTCCGGCCGAGCGCGCTGCCTGGCTGCGCATAGAGATTGATCGCGCCAATTACGCGTATTACGTGCTCGACCGACCGGAGATCCCGGATGCCGAGTATGACAAATTGTTCAAGGAACTCGAGCAGATCGAGGCGGACCATCCGGATCTGATCACGCCCGACTCGCCCACGCAACGTGTCGGTGGTGCGGTCGCCGAAGGTTTTGCGCCTATCGTTCACGACGTGCCGATGCTGTCGCTGAACAATGGGTTCGAGGACAGCGACGTTGACGCGTTCGACAAGCGCGTCAGTGATGGGTTGCAGCACGGTGACGTCGAATACGCGTGCGAGCTAAAGTTCGATGGTTTGGCGATCTCGCTGCGTTACGAGAACGGCCGTTTCGTGCAGGCGTCCACGCGTGGTGATGGCACCACCGGCGAGGATGTGACCGCGAACGTGCGGACCATTCGGTCACTGCCATTGACGCTCAACGGCGACGCAGTGCCGAAAGTCATCGATGTGCGCGGCGAAGTGCTGATGTTCAAGCGCGATTTTGAGCGACTCAACAAGCGGCAGCGCGAGGCGGGCCAGCGTGAATTCGCGAACCCGCGCAATGCGGCGGCTGGCAGTCTCCGGCAGCTTGATTCGAGGATCACCGCGAAGCGTCCATTGTCGTTTTTCGCGTACGGTATCGGCGTGCTCGACGGCGTGCCGATGCCGGACACGCATTCGGCGCTGCTCGATTGGTACGTCAGCATGGGTTTGCCGGTGAATCAAGAGCGAGCGGTGGTTCGTGGCGCGGCGGGCCTGCTCGCGTTTTTCCGCGATGTGGGCGCTCGCCGCGCGTCGCTGCCGTATGACATCGACGGCGTCGTCTACAAGGTCAACCGGCGTGATGAGCAGGACCGGCTCGGTTTCGTCTCCCGTGCGCCGCGCTTTGCGCTGGCGCATAAATTTCCGGCAGAGGAAGCGTTGACCCGATTGCTGGCAATCGAGGTACAGGTCGGCCGTACCGGCGCGATCACGCCCGTTGCACGGCTCGAGCCGGTTTTCGTCGGCGGCGCTACGGTGACCAATGCGACGCTGCACAATGAGGACGAGATACGTCGCAAGGATATCCTGATCGGAGACACTGTCATCGTGCGCCGCGCCGGTGACGTGATTCCGGAAGTGGTGGGCGCCATCAAGGAGCGCCGGCCGGCCGATGCGCGGCCTTTCGCGATGCCAACCCACTGCCCGGTTTGTGGCTCCGCAATTGAGCGGTTGCCGGATGAGGCAATCGCGCGATGTGCGGGCGGATTGGTCTGCGCTGCGCAGCGCAAGCAGGCGTTGTGGCATTTCGCACAGCGGCGCGCACTCGATATCGATGGGCTCGGCGAGAAGATCATTGATCAGTTGGTCGAGCAAGGCCTGACCCGTACGCCCGCGGACCTGTTTAACCTCGGCTTTGCGACGGTGGCGCAACTGGACCGTTTCGCGGACAAGTCCGCGCAGAACCTGATCGACTCGTTGGAGCGCGCGCGACATACAACGTTGCCGCGGTTCATCTATGCGCTGGGCATTCGACACGTGGGCGAGGCAACCGCAAAGGACCTGGCCCGGCATTTCGGCTCACTCGATGCGTTGATGGACGCTAGCGAGGAGGCGTTGCTCGAGGTCAACGACGTCGGCCCCGTGGTCGCGGAGGCGATCCGCCATTTCTTCTCAGAGCCGCATAACCGGATGGTGATCGAGCAACTGCGTGCAGCCGGCGTGCAGTGGTCCGAGGGGCCGCCGGCTCCCCGCAAACCGGCCGGGCCGCTCGCCGGCATGACGGTGGTGCTGACCGGCACGTTGCCGACCCTGTCTCGCGAGGCAGCGAAGGAGATGCTGGAGGCCGCCGGCGCGAAGGTCGCGGGATCGGTGTCGAAGAAGACGAATTACGTGGTGGCCGGAACCGACGCGGGCAACAAGCTGACGAAGGCCGAAGAGTTGGGCATTTCGATCGTGGACGAAGAAGGGATGCGTAGGCTTTTAGGGGGTGAACAGCAATGATCCGCGAAATTCTCAAAATGGGCGACCCGCGTCTGTTGCGCATTGCGAAACCGGTGGACAAGTTCGATACGCCGCAATTGCATCAACTGATTCAAGACATGTTCGAAACGATGCGCGCGGCCAACGGCGCGGGATTGGCCGCGCCGCAGATCGGCGCGGATCTGCAGGTCGTAATCTTTGGCTTCAGGCAGAACGCGCGCTATCCGGATGCGCCGGCTGTACCGGAGACCGTGCTGATCAACCCGATGATCACCCCCGTTTCGCTAGACATGGAAGAGGGATGGGAAGGCTGCCTGTCGGTGCCGGGGCTGCGGGGCATTGTCAGCCGCCTGTCGATGATCCGGTATGAAGGTCATGACCAGTACGGCCAGCCGATCGACCGTGTCGCCGAGGGGTTTCATGCGCGGGTAGTCCAACATGAATGCGATCATCTGATCGGCAAGCTGTATCCGATGCGGATTACCGATTTTTCGAACTTTGGTTTTACCAAAGTACTGTTCCCGGACTTGGATCCTTTGTCCGACGATTGACACAGGCCCACATCGCCGACGGCACCAGCTGCCTCAGAAGTGCTCGTCCGCGCGCAAGTAGCGCCATTTACCGGGCGGCAGCGCGCCAAGCACCAATTGGCCTATTCTGACGCGTTTCAGACCGACGACCTCCAGGCCGACTAAGTCGCACATACGGCGGATCTGGCGTTTGCGGCCCTCGTGCAGCACGAAGCGTAACTGTTCGCCGTTCTGCCAATCGACCTGCGCCGGCTTGAGCCGCACGCCGTCCAGCGACAACCCTTCGCGCAGCTGCGCCAGCTTATCGGTGGGGAAATAGCGATCCACCTGTTGCGTGTGCGTGCCGTAGCGCACGCGCACCAAGTATTCCTTTTCAACCTCGGACTGTTCGCCAATCAACTGCTTGGCGATACGGCCGTCCTGCGTCAGCACCAGTAAGCCGGTTGAATCGATGTCGAGCCGGCCGGCAGGCGCGAGTGAGCGCAGATGGGTGGCGGAAAAGCGCGTGGGTGCGGGATCCTCGCTCCAGCGATTTGCCGGTGTGACGAGCGCGACGGCGGGAAGATAGTCGTCTTCTGGCTGGCCGGAGACGTATCCGACCGGTTTGTGCAGCACGATCGTGACTTGCCGGGCTTGGGCCGCGCGTGCGTTGGGTAGCACGTCAATGCGCTGCGTGGCGGTGACCTTTGCGCCGAGCGTGTCGACAATCTGTCCGTCGACGCGGACCCAGCCCTTCTCGATCCATTCGTCGGCTTCACGGCGCGAGCATAGGCCTAGTTCAGACATCCGCTTTGACAACCGCATCTGGCCGGACACATCGGCCTCGATTCCGCGGCGGAGGTCGCGGCGCGGTACGCCCGTGTCGGCGCGCGGACGCGACGGACGCGTTTGGTCCGTTGGCGCGCGCTCGGCCTGTCGTGCACCG
The DNA here is from genome assembly GCF_021498065.1 of Mycetohabitans sp. B3. NCBI lineage: Bacteria > Pseudomonadati > Pseudomonadota > Betaproteobacteria > Burkholderiales > Burkholderiaceae > Mycetohabitans > Mycetohabitans sp. B3. Next base: position 123,809 of record NZ_JAHLKN010000020.1, read on the forward strand.
CCGCCTTGCTCGCGGACACCGCGTGCAGGGCCTTGCTCGGCAGTGTCCCGCGCGCCGATGCGCTCGGCTAGCACCTGGGCCGGTGACTGGTGCGGTTTGTGACCAAGATGGCCGGGCTTGTCGCGGCATGCCAGCACTTGCGTGCGCGTACGCTTGCCGGCTCCCGCGCCACGCGCGCGGCCACCGTGATCTGTGCCGTGGGACTGCTCACCGATGGCCACCTCGCGTTGCCGCTTGGCGCCGTGAGGCGCTTTCGTCGGCGCGGTGTCAAGACGGCGCGCCGATGTGCGTTGTCCCGAGTCCGCGCGGGCAGGCGCCCCGGCCGCCGTTCGGCGCGGCGCGGCGGCGTTGCCCGGCTGGTCGGCGTGCACGCTCCCGTGCCGCTTGCCGGCTGTAGGGGTGTTACCGCCGACGGGCGTGGCCGGGCGCGCGGCGGGGCGACGTCCAGCCGGCGCACGTGGGTCAGTGTCGCGGCCTTCTAACGATGCCTGCACAGCGGTGCGCCGAGTTGCGTCGCGCTTCGCGCCGGGTCGTACCGGCTGTCGCGATGGCGAGTCCGGTCGCGGATGTTTCGCGGTAAGTTTTACGCGCATAAGATTTAAACTGCGATCGCGCGCAGTAGTTCGGTTTCAAGTTGGATCTGCTTGCGGCTGTCAGCCAAGTCATTGCCATCAAGCAGGAAAACGTCCTCGACCCGCTCGCCGAGCGTGTTGATCCGGGCGGCCCGCACGCCGACGCGATGGTCGGCCAGCACGCGCGCGATCCCATACAGCAGCCCGAGTCGGTCGTTGGCAGAGATCGATAACAAATAGTACTGATCCCGTTCGTCGGCGCGAAGATCGACGCGCGGCGTGATCGGGAAAGTGCGCGACAGGCGTGACAGGCGGCCCTTGGCCGGCTCGGGCAACAGGTCGGGCGAGGTGAGCCGTGCTGCAAGTTGTTGCTCGACAAGGTTGGCGATGTCGCGGTAGTGCACGCCTTGGTCAGTGCTGACCACCAGGAAGTTGTCCAGCGCGTAGCCATGCCGCGTGGTGCTCACCCGCGCATCGAGCACGGACAGGCCGCTGCGCTCGAAATACGCGCAGATGCCGGCGAACAGGTCGGGCCGGTCATGCAAGTAGACGAGTACCTGTAATCCGTCGCCGATCGGCGATGGGCGCGCCCGCACAATCGGGTTAGCGCAGTGGACGTACTGGTAAAGCACGCGGGTCTGCCATGCAATGTCGGCCGCGTCATGGCGCAGAAAGTAGCCGACGTCGAGTTGGTCCCACAGCGCTTGGGGCGCGTCGTCCCGGACCGTTTGCAGCCGCAGCAGCGCGCGCGCTTCGTCCTTGCGCGTGCGCAGCTCGGCGTGCTGGTCCGGCTGGGCCCCCCCCAGCACGTTTAGCGTGATCCGGTACAAGTCTTCGAGCAGCTTGCCTTTCCATGCGTTCCAGACCTTCGGACTGGTGCCGCGGATGTCTGCCACGGTCAGCAAGTAGAGTGCGGTGAGCCGGCGTTCGTCACGCACGAGGGCGGCGAAACGGCCGATCACGGCCGGGTCAGACGTGTCCTGCTTTTGGGCGACCTGGCTCATTGTCAGGTGATGTTCGACGAGCCACACGACCAGCGCGGCATCCTGAGGGTTGACGCCGTGCTCGCGGCAAAAGCGTTGGGCGTCGGCCATGCCCAGCTTCGAATGATCGCCGCCGCGACCTTTCGCGATGTCATGGAACAGCGCGGCAATATACAGCACCCACGGTCGGTCGAAGTTGGCGAACAGCTGGCTACAGAACGGGTACTCGTGCGCATGCTCTGCGATCGCAAAGCGCCGGAGATTGCGCAGCACCATTAGGATATGCTGGTCGACCGTGTACACATGGTACAGATCATGCTGCATCTGGCCGACAATGCGGCGGAAATTGAGCAGGTAGCACCCCAGCACGCTCGTCTGGTTCATCAGCCGCAATGCGTGCGTGATACCTTCCGGCTGCTTTAGGATCTCCATGAACAAGCGGCGGTTTTGCGGGTCACGACGCCAGTTCCGGTCCATGATCTCCCGCGCGTTGTACAGCGCGCGCAGTGTCCGGGCAGACAGACCTTTGATGCCTCGCACCTGCTCGTACAGTAGGAATGCCTCCAAAATCGCGTTGGGCGCGCGCTGGAACACCTCATCGTCGACGATTTCCAGCATGCCCTGTTTCTCGACAAAGTGCTCGGACAACTGGCGTGTGACGCCACTGGTACGCGGGAAAAGCTGCGCCTCGATGTTCTGAATCAGGACCGTGGCCAGCTGCGTGACCGCCTTGGCGGCCCAATAGTAGCGCCGCATCAATTGCTCGCTGGCGCGCTTCTCGCGCGTGCACCGGTAGCCGAATGCCTCGGCCAGCGCGGTCTGCAAGTCGAATACGAGAAGGTCCTGGCGTCGTCCGGCGAGCACATGTAGCCGGGCGCGCAGCATTTTCAGAAATTGCTCGTTGCGCCGCAGCTCGCGACTTTCGCGCACGGTGATTAGCCCGCGCGCCTCGAGCTCCTGCCAGCTGTTACCAAAGCCAGCGGCGCACGTAATCCATAGGATCAACTGCAAATCACGCAATCCCCCGGGACTTTCCTTGCAGTTCGGCTCGAGGCTGTAGGGTGAATCTTGGAATTTCGCGTGCCGCTGGCGCATCTCGAGTATCTTTGCGGTAAAGAACGCACGTGGATCGAGCGTGTCGTCAAAGCGCGCGAGGAACACCTGCTGCAGCGTGATGTTGCCAACGATCCGACGAGCTTCGAGCAGCGACGTCTGCACGCTGACGTCCTGACGCGCGTCGTCGATGCACTGCTCGACGGTGCGCACGCTGCTGCCTAGTTCAAGCCCCAGGTCCCACGCCAGTCCAATAAAGCGCTCGATACTGGCCCGCAAGTTTTCGTCGGGCTCGTCGTTGAGCAGTACCAGAATGTCGATGTCGGAATGCGGCGCGAGCTCGCCGCGCCCGTAGCCGCCCACAGCAAGCAGCGTCAATGCTGGCGGCATTGCGCACGCCTGCCACGCATCGACGAGCGTGCCATCGACCAGCCGCGCGAGCGAGCGCATTAGCGTGTCGACCTTGCCGGCATGCGCGAACCGTTTAAGCAATTGGGCCTTGGCTGCCTTAAATGCGGTTTTCAGCGACGAGGGGGGCACGGTGGCCATAGCGGCGGTGCTCATGGGCAAGCCTGTTTTATCGAATACGGGCACGGCGTGCGGGTGGCTCTGCGCGTGGCCGGCGTGCCAACGCCATATGATGACGTGAGGCAGGTGGCGTGTGACGGTGCATCGGTGCGGCAGCCGGTGCAGGTCGGCACGCTAAACTTACGCGGTGCCGGCAATCGTCGGCTTGGCTGGCGTGCCGGCCGACACGGTTAGCACTTCGTAGCCGGTTTGCGTTACTAGCACCGTGTGTTCCCATTGCGCGGACAAGCTACGATCGCGTGTCTTGACGGTCCACTTGTCCGGCATCGTGCGAATGTCGCGGCGCCCCGCGTTGATCATCGGCTCGACCGTAAAGATCATGCCCGGCTGGATTTGCACGCCCGTGCCGGGGCGACCGTAGTGCAGGATTTGCGGGTCCTCGTGGAACACAGTGCCGATGCCATGGCCGCAATATTCGCGCACGACACTGTAGCCGTGTGCTTCGGCGTGACGCTGGATCGCGTGCCCGATGTTGCCCAGATGCGCCCCGGGCTGCACCTGCTCGATGCCGAGCCACATGCATTCGTACGTGACCTGCACGAGCCGCTTGGCCAGGATCGATCCTTCGCCGACAATGAACATTCGGCTCGTGTCGCCAAAGTAACCGTCCTTGATCACCGTGATGTCGATGTTCAGCGTGTCGCCGTTCTTTAATTGCTTGTCGCCGGGGATACCGTGGCAAATCACATCGTTGACGGAGATGCAGGTTGCTTTCGGATACGGCGGATAGCCGGGCGGCTGGTAATTCAGCGGCGCGGGCACTGTGTGCTGTTCATCGACCATGTACTCGTGGCAGAGCCGGTCTAGCTCGCCGGTGGTGATGCCAGGTTTGATGAAAGGTGTGATGTAGTCCAGCACCTCGCTCGCAAGGCGGCAGGCGACGCGCATCTTTGCGATGTCGTGTTCGGTTTTAATCGTGACGGTCATAGAGGACACGCTGGGTAAAAGGCATAAAATTGTGTCACATTATCGCATCTTCGCTGTACGCAGACAGGTGCTTGCACGCACGGGGGAGCGTGGACATCGGCAAAGTGGGGCGGGATGTCGAGCCATGCTGCAGCGCTAAGACCGGCCAATGGATGGGCTAGCGTATGCGTGATGTCTTGGTGATGACTAGGGCGTGGGCCTACAGCGTCTTGATAGCCCCGCCCACGCCCGTCCTCGATGCATAACCGAATGAGCTTGCCAATGGATTACGATTCAAACTCCACGATTAACAGCGTTCAAACTGCTTTATATGCAACGGAAAGCCAGCAAGCCGGTCGTCCCGCCGCTGCCGCGCCGCCTCGTCCTCCTGGCCTGACGGTACCTGCGAGCGCAGGCGAGCGGCCAAGCTCGATGACAGGTGCAGCGGCTGGCTCGGCAAGCCGTCCGATGATGCATTGGGCGACGAACCGGACAAGCCGTCCGACGACGTACCACGACCTGCCGCTCGAAATCATTCAGCAGCTGGCTGACCACGTGCCTTTCGACAATATTGGCAACCTGTCGACTGTGGACAGACGGACATATCGCGCATTGCAAGAAAGACGGCTGAGTTGGCTTTGCTGTCGACGGGCTAATTCTGCTCGTGACATGGATCTGGCGTCAATGCAACAATTGTTTGCCGAAATCGAGCGTATTCACGCGGAGCCGACGTTGCGCGCTGAGCCGCTTGACGCACTGTGGCCGCGGTTATCGGATCTGCCCGAAGAGCAGCAGCTAGCGGCGTTCCAACGATTTTTCGAGGCCGCAGGCCGTGTGCCGCGGCAAGGCTTGCAAATACAAAAAGATATGGTCCAGTCCATACTTAACTTTTCTGATCGGCTGCAGCGTCCTTTATATGAATTTGCGTATGCAGACGCCGAACGACGCAGCCGTGAACAAGGAAGCACCTGGGCCGCTGTGGCATCGCTGCTCAGATGTCGGTCAATTAGTGGGTCGCGGTACGAAAATGAATATCAAGCTTTTCTGGGCCGGCTTCCCGCGTTGGACGCGGCTGGTCAGGCCGATCTGCTCGTGGAATTGACAAAGCTACTGCCTGGTCTCCGCCGCGAAGCACAGGCGGAGACGAAAACCATCGAGTATTACCGGATATTGCAGCAATGGGTGCAACGCTTACCCGCGTCACACCAAGGTGCAGTGATCGGCATGCTGGCCAACATGATATGGGTGTTGCCCGCTGAGCACAGAGTCATGCACTATGCCGATCTGCGGCAATTAACGCTATTGTTGCCGGATCATCAATTGGGCGAGGCACTACGCTACCTGCCGACTGCGCTGGCGGTATTGCCGATAGAACAACACGAGCATGAATTATTGCTACTCGAGCCTGCGATTCGACGCGCGTTGCCCGAGCATCGCATCTGGGTGGCGCTCGGGTTGCTTGAGAGTACGACGAAGCTGAATGAAGCGCTGTCAAGTCAGTTATGGCAGCGTGCACTGCGTCTGCTTGACGGCGGTGATGAAACGGACGTGCTGCTTGTACTCGAGGAAATGGATGATCGGTTTATCCCGTTCTTGCCGGCGCAGCAATGGGAAAACGCAAAAAACGAGATCCGGGCATTCGTTGAACGCAATCCGCTCAGCGAGGACGCGCGCGCCGAGTTGCTGGAATATCTGGAGGAATGACATCGGTATGCGGAGCGGGCTACGGCAAAGCCCGCACATGAATTGATCCGAATGCGCTGATTACCGTGCTCGTGCAACTGGCGCGCTTGAGGGGCGTCGTGTACACGTGCTACAATATTGGGCTAGTCGGCTTGTAACCGATTAATCACGAACCGGTGCGTCCAAGGGTGTTCGTGCCATACAGGCGCGGATGCGGCAACCGGTTTCAGACTCAACCCTTCGTGGAGAATTTCATGGCAGTTACGATGCGTCAGATGCTGGAAGCGGGTGTGCACTTCGGTCACCAGACTCGCTTCTGGAACCCGAAGATGGCGCCATTCATCTTCGGTCACCGCAACAAGATTCACATCATCAACCTCGAAAAGACGCTGCCGATGTATAACGACGCGCTGAAGTACGCGCGTCAACTCGCAGCTAACCGGGGCACGATTCTATTCGTCGGCACGAAGCGTCAGTCGCGCGACACGATCGCAGAGGAAGCGACGCGCGCTGGCATGCCGTACGTAAACAACCGCTGGCTCGGCGGGATGCTGACGAATTTCAAGACGCTGAAAACGTCGATCAAGAAGCTCAAAGACATGGAAGCGGCGATCGAATCCGGCGAAGTCGAGAAGATGAGCAAGAAGGAAGCGCTGATGTTCGAGCGCGAGATGGCAAAGCTGCAAAAATCGATTGGCGGCGTGAAGGACATGGGGGGCATCCCGGACGCGATCTTCGTGATTGACGTCGGCTACCACAAGATCGCCGTCACTGAAGCAAAGAAGCTCGGTGTGCCGATCATTGCGGTCGTCGACACGAATCACTCGCCAGAGGGCGTCGACTACGTGATTCCGGGCAACGACGATGCGAGCAAAGCCGTTGCACTGTATGCGCAAGGTGTCGCGGACGCGATTCTCGAAGGTCGCGCAAACGCGTTGAACGACGTCGTGCAGGCAGCCCGCGGCGACGATGAGTTCGTCGAGGTCAACGAGCAGGCGTAACCCTGCGCCAGCGTCCGGCCAGACAATGGGGCTTCACTGAGCCCCTTTTTTTTAGCTGGCGCGGCTCCCAGCCCAGGTGCCGTCGCGGCGCGCGGCGTGCGTGGGCGACTAGCGGGACAACAGATTGTGGCCGCGCGCGGTGTCCGCGCGGCGTGTGGACAACCGGAATAGTCCGACAGATTGACAGGAGCGAACAATGGCGGCAATTACCGCAAGCATGGTGGCAGAACTGCGCGCGAAGACCGATGCGCCGATGATGGAATGCAAGAAGGCGTTGACCGAGGCCGATGGCGACATGGCCCGCGCCGAGGAGCTGCTGCGTGTGAAGCTCGGCAACAAGGCGAGCAAGGCGGCAGCGCGCGTGACCGCGGAAGGCGTGATCGTGTCATTCATCGGCGGCGGCGCCGGCGCGTTGGTCGAATTGAACTGCGAAACGGACTTCGTCGCAAAGAACGAGGATTTTATCGCTTTCTCAAAAAAGGTCGCGGAACTGGTTGCCACGCAGAATCCGGCCGACGTCGCCGCGCTGTCCACGCTGTCGCTGGACGGCTCGACGGTAGATGCAGTGCGGGCTGCGCTGGTCGGCAAAATCGGTGAGAACATGACGATTCGCCGCTTTTCGCGCTTTGAAACCACGCGCAAGCTGGCGTCGTACCTGCACGGCACGCGCATCGGCGTGCTGGTCGAATACGACGGCGCCGATGAGCAGGTCGGCAAGGACGTTGCAATGCACATCGCCGCGATGAAGCCGGTGTCGCTGTCGTCGGCCGATGTGCCGGCTGAGCTGATCGCCCAAGAGCGCAGCATCGCTGAGCAGAAGGCGGCCGAGTCGGGCAAGCCGGCCGAGATCGTCGCGAAGATGGTCGAAGGCAGCGTGCAAAAGTACCTGAAGGAGGTGTCGCTGCTGAACCAGCCGTTCGTGAAGAACGATAAGCAGACCGTCGAGCAGATGCTTAAGGCTGCGAATACGACGGTGCAACGCTTTGTGCTGTTCGTCGTCGGCGAGGGCATCGAGAAGCGCCAGGACGATTTCGCGGCCGAAGTGGCCGCGCAGGTCGCTGCAGCGCAGAAGCAGTAGGCCGTTGCGGCAGCGGCAGCGCCCATCCAGGCGTGGCGCCGCTCTCGCAGCGAGGCCGTGTTGCCGGGACCCCGCCCACGCGGACGTCCTCCGGCTGGCTAGACGATCCGCTGCCGCGCCGGCACGTCGCATGCGTCTGGGTGAGCGTCGGGCAGCGCGATGCGTTTTTGCAGTGCTTGATCCGCAACGCATTTCCCCCCTACAGTTCTGAAGTCCTTTTCGGCGCGAACGGATATCTTCCATGTCAACTGTCTACAAACGCCTGTTGCTCAAACTCTCCGGCGAAGCCCTGATGGGCGACGATGCATTCGGCATCAATCGCACGATGATCGAGCGAATCGTCGCGGATATCGTCGACGTGGTGAACCTGGGCGCGCAGCTTGCCATTGTGATTGGCGGCGGCAATATCTTCCGTGGCGTAGCGGGCGGCGCGGCGGGCATGGATCGCGCGACGGCGGACTACATGGGGATGCTCGCGACGATGATGAATGCCTTGGCGCTGCAGGATGCGATGCGCCATGCAGGCATCGAGGCGCGCGTGCAGTCTGCGTTGCGGATGGACCAAGTGGTCGAGCCCTATATTCGGCCGCGCGCAATCCGGCAGCTAGAGGAAGGGCGCGTCGTCATTTTCGCGGCCGGCACCGGCAATCCGTTTTTCACCACGGACACTGCCGCTGCGCTGCGCGGCTCGGAGATCGGCGCGGAAGTCGTGCTCAAAGCCACCAAGGTCGATGGCGTCTACTCCGCCGACCCGAAGAAGGACCCGACGGCCACGCGTTATGCGACGATCAGCTTCGATGAGGCGATCAGCCGCAATCTGCAGGTCATGGATGCGACGGCGTTCGCGTTGTGCCGCGACCAGAAGTTGCCGATCCGGGTATTCTCGATCAATAAGCCCGGCGCCCTAAAGCGCATCGTGCAAGGCGATGACGAGGGTACGCTGGTACACGTGTAAACTCGCAGGATGGGGCGAATGCCTGGCGTGGCCCATTCTCACGCGGCCGGCCGGCATCCGACTACATCGTTTCGGAGGTTTGAATGACTGTCGCAGACATCAAGAAGGGCGCGGAGCAGAAGATGCAGCGCTCGTTGGAAGCGTTTAAGAGCGATCTGGCGAAGATCCGCACGGGGCGCGCCCATACAGGCTTGCTCGACCATATCCAGGTCGACTACTACGGCTCAAACGTACCGATCTCGCAGGTCGCGAACCTGACGCTGGTCGACGCTCGCACGATTGGCGTGCAGCCGTGGGAGAAGAAGATGGTCGCGGTCGTTGAGAAAGCGATTCGTGAGTCGGATCTCGGTCTGAACCCAGCGACGCAAGGTGACTTGATCCGCGTGCCGATGCCAGCGCTGACCGAAGAGCGTCGCCGCGAGTTGAGCAAGGTCGTGAAGTCGGAAGGCGAAAGCGCAAAGGTGGCAGTGCGCAACCTGCGCCGCGACGCGAACGAGCAGTTGAAAAAGTTGCTGAAGGACAAGGACATCTCTGAGGATGATGAACGCCGGGCACAAGACGAAGTTCAGAAGCTGACCGACAAGTTCGTCTCCGAGATCGAGAAGTTGGTTCAGACTAAGGAAACGGAAATCATGACGGTGTGACGCAACGGCGGCGCCTTGGGCGCCGCCGCTTGCTTTGCATCGTCGCTGGCCGAGGCGGAACGACGAGACAATGACCTATACCAGTTCCACTGTGTGCACCCCGACCGTCACGGACGTGCCGCGGCACATCGCGATCATCATGGATGGCAATGGCCGCTGGGCGCAGCGCAGGCGGCTGCCGCGTGTTGCGGGTCATACGAAGGGGCTCGATGCGGTGCGCACAATCGTCGAGGCGTGCGTGGCGCGTGGCGTCGAATTCCTGACGCTGTTTGCGTTCAGTTCCGAGAACTGGCGGCGGCCGGTTGACGAGGTCTCGTTCTTGATGCGGCTGTTCATCAGCGCGCTCGAGCGTGAAATCGCGCGCCTACATACGAATGGCATCCGGCTGCGCGTGGTCGGTGACTTGTCGATGTTCGAGCCCCGGATCCAGGAGCTTGTGCGCCGCGCGCAAGCTAAGACGGCAGCCAATACCAGATTGACGCTGACCATCGCGGCGAATTATGGCGGCCGTTGGGATATTTTGCAGGCCACGCGCAAGATTGCGCAGCAATGCGTGGATGCCGGCGCGATGCAGAATGTGGATGAAGCGAGCTTCGCGCAACACTTGGCGATGGCGTATGCGCCGGAGCCGGACTTGTTCATTCGCACTGGCGGGGAGCAGCGCGTCAGCAATTTTCTGCTGTGGCAGCTGGCTTATACCGAATTTTATTTCACCGACGTGTTCTGGCCGGACTTTAACGATGCGCAATTAAGTAAGGCGATCGCTTCGTACCGCGAGCGCGAACGGCGCTTCGGGCGCACCAGCGCGCAACTCATCCGGCAGTCGCAAAACGTCGATTCGCTTTCATGCTAAGAACCCGTGTCGTTACGGCGATTGCCCTGCTGGCCGTTTTACTGCCAGTTACGCTGTTTGCCCCGTTGGGTGGTTTCGGTGCGCTGATCGGCTTTGTGCTGGTGTTTGCCGCGTGGGAATGGGCCAAGTTATTGAAGCTGCCGGGCGTCTGGCCATTCGTCTATGCGGCGCTAGCCGGCGTGGTGCTGGTCGCCTACGTGTTCGCGGGTGCGCCGCGCGGTGACGCGGTATCGCGGGCGGCCGTGGTGTTCTGGATTGCCGCGGCGCCATTCGCGCTGCTGCGCAAGCCGACGTTGGCCGTTGGCGCGTGGCGTGGTTTCCTGCTGGTGGCCGGCCTGGTGTTGTTCGTCGCGTGCTGGCATGCGTTGGTGGCTGCGCGCGCGACAGGCGTCATATTCGTACTATCGCTGTTGTTGATCGTCTGGCTTGCCGATATCGGCGCATACTTTGCGGGCAGGCGCTTTGGCCGGCACAAGCTGGCGCCGGCGATCAGTCCGGGTAAGACGTGGGAAGGGGTGATCGGCGGATGGCTATCGGTCGTCGTGGTCGCGGCGCTTGCGCTTGCCGCGCATCCGGGCGTGCTGACCGTGGCCGGCGCGCTGGTCGAGCGTCTCGGCATCGTGGTCGCGGTGCTCGCGCTGAGCGTGCTGGTCGCCTTCAGCGTCGTCGGCGACCTGTTCGAGTCGCTGTTGAAGCGCCAGGCCGGCGTGAAGGATTCGAGTCAGTTGCTGCCCGGCCATGGCGGTGTGCTGGACCGGATTGACGCGCTGCTGCCCGTGCTGCCGGTGGCGATGCTGCTTTTGAGCTGAAATCATTGATGATGCAACATTGTGTGACCCTGCTGGGCTCGACGGGCTCGATCGGTGATAGCACGCTGGACGTGATCGCCCGGCATCCGGATCGATTTTCGATCCACGCGTTGACCGCGTACCGCAACTGGGAAAAACTCGCTGAGCAATGCTTGCGCTTCGCGCCACACGTCGCGGTGGTCGGCGATGCGCAAACAGCCACGCAGTTGCAGGCGAGGCTGCGCGAGGCGGGCTGTGCGACGCGCGTGGACTACGGCCGCGACGCGCTGGCCGCCGCCGCGTCGGATGCCGCTTGCAATACGGTGGTTGCTGCCATTGTCGGTGCGGCTGGACTGGAGCCGACGCTGGCGGCGGCGCGTGCCGGCAAGCGGATCCTGCTCGCGAACAAGGAGGCGCTGGTGATGTCCGGCGCATTGTTCATGGATGCGGTCTATGCCAGTGGCGCCGCGCTGCTGCCCGTTGACAGTGAGCACAATGCAGTTTTCCAGTGCTTTCCGCGCGAGCTTAGTTTGCACGGCGCCGTGACCCGCATCCAGCTCACCGCGTCCGGCGGTCCATTCCGGCTGCGAGAACCGGCTACGCTGGTCGACGTAACGCCGGAGCAGGCGTGCAAGCATCCGAACTGGGTCATGGGGCGCAAGATCTCGGTCGATTCAGCCACGATGATGAACAAGGGCCTCGAGGTGATTGAGGCGCGCTGGCTGTTCGATCTGCGGCCCGAGCAGATTGACGTGTTGATCCATCCGCAAAGCGTGATCCATTCGCTGGTGTCATATGCGGACGGCTCGACACTCGCGCAACTGGGCAATCCCGATATGCGCACGCCGATCGCTCATGCGCTGGCGTTTCCGACGCGAATCGTGTCAGGCGTTGAGCAGCTTGATCTGGCGCAGGTGGCGACGCTGACATTCGAGCCGCCTGACTATAAGCGCTTTCCGTGTCTGGCGCTCGCGATGCAGGCATTGCGCGACGGCGGCTCGGCGAGCACGGTATTGAACGCGGCGAACGAGGTCGCGGTCGAAGCGTTTCTTGCGCGACACATCGGATTTACCGCGATCGCGGCAGTCGTTGGCGACGTGCTCGAACAAGTCCAGGCCGATGTCGCCACGACGCTGGACGCAGTGCTTGACGTCGATGCGCAGGCGCGCCGTGCGGCGCAAAAGGCGCTGGCTCGCTACCGTACGCATGGCCAGGCTGGCGTGCGCGGCGTTGCGGTGGCCAGCCAGCTTGGCTGACACGCGCGTTCATTCGGTAGGCCGTGACGTGTGGCATATTGCAGCGAGGATTGCATGAGTTTGCTGATTCAACTGGTTTCGTTCATGGTGGCGATCGGCATTCTGGTCGTCGTACATGAATTTGGCCATTACCTGATCGCGCGCGCCGCCGGCGTCAAAGTGTTGCGCTTTTCCGTCGGCTTCGGCCGGCCGCTGCTGCGCCGGACCAGCCCGGTCACCGGCACCGAGTGGACGCTTTGTGCGCTGCCGCTCGGTGGCTATGTGAAGATGCTCGACGAGCGCGATACCGATACGCCCATCGCTGCGCAGGATCTGCCACACGCATTCAACCGCAAGCCCGTCGGCTGGCGCTTTGCCATCGTCGCCGGCGGACCGCTCGCCAATTTCCTGCTGGCTATCGTACTGCTGGCGGGCGTCTACGCGGGTGGCGTCGATGAGCCGGTGGCCATGCTGGCGGCACCCACTGCCGGTTCGGTCGCGCAACGCGCCGGCTTCGTTGGCGGCGAGACTGTGGTGGCGGTGCGGGCGCCGGACGGGACCACCGAGCCGGTGCGCTCCTGGAGCGATTTACGCTGGAAGCTGCTCGATGCGCAGTTCGACCAGCGCAACATCGTGCTATTGGCCAAGGTGGGTAACGATACGCTCGATTACTCAGTCGATTTATCGCGGGCAGCGCGCCCGGAGCAGGACGAGGATGTTATCGAGCGCCTAGGCTTCGAGCCGGGCGGTAAATTGCGGGTGGCTAGTGTGGAGCCGGGCAGTGCGGCGCAGCGCGCGGGGCTGGCTACGGGCGATGTGGTCGTCGCGCTCGACGGTAAAGCTGTGCAGGGCGCCCATGCGTTCATTGCGACGATCCAGGCCCACGCGCTCAAGCATTTGACGATCACGGTCGAGCGCGACGGCGCGCGCCGCGACATCGACATTGTGCCCGACGAACGGCTCGATGCGGCGGGCGGCAATACGGTCGGCCGCATCGGTGCGGCGATGGCCACGCAGGTGCAGACCGTGGACGTGGAATACGGCTTAACGGAAAGCCTGCAGCTGGGGGCACGGCGCACGTGGGATATCTCGACCTATTCAGTGCGCATGTTCTGGCGAATGCTTAGTGGCCAAGCTTCGCTGAAGAACTTATCCGGACCGGTCACGATCGCTGATTACGCGAGCAAGAGCGCGCAACTGGGCGCGGCCTCGTTTGCGTCGTTTCTGGCACTGGTCAGCATCAGCCTCGGCGTGCTGAATCTGTTGCCAATTCCGGTATTGGACGGGGGGCATCTGTTATATTATTCGGTTGAAGCCGTGACGGGCAAGGCTGTTTCGGAGCGCTGGCAACTCATTTTACAAAGGGCAGGTCTCGTGTGCATCGTTGCATTGTCTGCGATCGCGCTGTTTAACGACTTGTCACGTCTGATTCATTTCTAAGTCGATGCCATGTACGCGCGGGTGGCGCGGTATGCATTGCAACAGCAAAAACATTGGGGAAGCAAGTTGTTCAAACATCACCGCTTTGTTCCTAAGACGGTTGCAGCTGCGTTGTTCGCGGCATACGGGATAGTTGCGCATGCTACGGTGCCGTTTGTCGTCAAGGACATCCGCCTCGAAGGACTGCAGCGGGTAGAGCCGGGCACCGTGTTTGCCTACTTGCCGGTCAAGCAAGGCGATACGTTCACCGACGACAAGGGTTCGGAAGCCATCCGTGCATTGTATGCGACCGGCTTCTTCAGTGACGTCAAGGTTTTGGCGCAAAACGACGTCGTGGTGGTCAACGTGCAGGAGCGTCCGGCCATCGGCTCGGTCGACTTCGCCGGCATCCACGAGTTTGACAAGGAAAACCTGACTAAGGCGCTGCGCGCGGTCGGCCTGTCCAATGGGCGCTACTACGACAAGGCGCTGGTTGACAAAGCCGAGCAGGAACTGAAACGGCAATACCTGACGCGCGGCTACTACGCAGCGGAGGTGAAGACGACGGTCACGCCGATCGACCGCAATCGTGTGTCGATCCTGCTCTCGGTTGTCGAGGGGCCAAGCGCGAAGATCCGCCAGATCAATTTCATCGGCAACAAGGCGTTCTCGACCAGCACATTGCGTGACGAGATGCAGTTGTCCACACCGAACTGGTTTTCGTGGTACACGAAGGCCGACTTGTATTCGAAAGAAAAGTTGACCGGTGACCTGGAGAACATCCGCTCGTACTACCTGAACCGCGGTTATCTCGAGTTCAATATCGACTCGACGCAGGTATCGATCTCGCCGGACAAAAAAGATATGTATCTGACGGTCACGCTGCATGAGGGCGAGCCGTACAAGGTATCGAGCATCAAGCTCGCTGGCAACTTGCTCGACAAGGAGGCCGAACTCGCGAAGCTTGTGCAGTTGAAGCCGGGCGAGCGATTCTCCGCAGAAAAGCTGCAGGCGTCCACCAAGGCAATCGTCGACAAGCTCGGTGAGTATGGCTACGCGTTCGCCAGTGTGAACGCGCAGCCCGACATCGATCAGGAGCACCATACCGTCAACCTGATTCTGCAGGTCGATCCGAGCCGGCGCGTTTACGTGCGCCGCGTGAACATCACGGGCAACAATAAGACGCGCGACGAAGTGATCCGCCGCGAGATGCGGCAATTCGAGAGTTCGTGGTTCGATAGCCACCGACTTGCGCTGTCGAAGGATCGGGTCAACCGGCTGGGCTACTTCACTGATGTGGACGTGACGACGGCGCCGGTGGAGGGCACGAACGACCAGGTCGATGTCGACGTGAAGGTGACCGAGAAGCCAACCGGCGCGATCACGCTTGGCGCAGGCTTCTCGTCAACCGACAAGGTCGTGCTATCGGCCGGCGTGTCGCAGGACAACGTGTTCGGCTCCGGCACGAGCCTGTCGGTGAACGTCAACACCGCTCGTACGTACCGCACGCTGGCCGTCACGCAGGTCGATCCGTACTTCACGATCGACGGCATCAAGCGGATCACCGACGTCTACTATCGCACGTACCAGCCGCTGTATTACTCGACCAATTCGAGCTTCCGGATCATCACCGCGGGCGGCGACCTGAAGTTCGGCATTCCGTTCTCGGAAGCCGACACCGTGTATTTCGGTGCCGGTGTCGAGCAGAACCGTCTAGACATCGACTCGGCGACGCCGCGGAGCTACATCGATTACGTGAACCAGTTCGGTCGCGTGTCGAACAACGTGCCCGTCACCATCGGTTGGTCGCGCGACGCGCGCGACAGCGCGCTGGTGCCCAGCCGCGGCTACTACACACAGGCGAACGCCGAATACGGCACGCCGATTGGCAAGGCGCAGTACTATAAGGCCGATCTGCAGGCGCAATACTATTATTCGTTTGCCCGCGGCTTCGTGCTGGGCCTGAACCTGCAAGGCGGCTATGGCAACGGGCTCGGCGGCAAGCCGTACCCGATCTTCAAGAACTACTTTGCCGGCGGTATCGGGTCAGTACGTGGCTACGAGCCGAGTTCGCTGGGTCCGCGCGACAAGGCGACAAACGATCCGATTGGCGGCTCGAAAATGATCGTGGGCAACGTCGAGTTGACGTTCCCGCTGCCCGGGACGGGCTATGATCGAACCTTGCGCGTGTTCACGTTCCTCGACGGCGGTAACGTATGGGGGACCGAAGGCAACAGTATCGGCGCGAACGGCTTGCGCTATGGCTACGGCTTGGGCTTGGCGTGGATCTCGCCGATTGGTCCATTGAAGCTGAGCTTGGGCTTCCCGCTGGCTAAGCATGACGGCGATCAATACCAGAAATTCCAGTTCCAGATCGGTACTGCATTCTGACAAACATCCATCGGCTTAAGAGGTGACTTTGCTGACCAGACGATTTTCCCGCTATATCGCAATGGGCGTGCTTGCGATGTCCGCCGGTGGCGCCGCAGTGGCCGCCTACGCGCAAGAGGCACGCATCGCGGCGGTCGATTCGGACCGCATCCTGCGCGAGTCGGCGCCGGCCAAGTCCGCGCAGTCTAAGCTTGAGCAGGAGTTCTCCAAGCGAGACCGCGGCCTGCAGGAGATGGCGCAAAAGCTCAAGGCGATGTCCGACAACCTGGATAAGAATGGTGCGTCGATGTCCCCGTCCGAGCGGCAGCAGCGGCAACGCGACCTCGCCCAGCTCGATACGGACTTCCAACGCAAGCAGCGCGAGTTTCGCGAGGACCTGAACCAGCGTCGCAACGAGGAGCTGGCTGGCGTGCTGGACCGGGCCAACAAGGCGATCCGGCAGATCGCCGAGCAGCAGCGCTATGATCTGGTGGTGCAGGAGGCGGTCTACGTGAGTCCGCGCATCAACATCACAGACCAGGTGCTGAAGGCGCTCGCCAACGGCACGTCGAATTGACCGGGGTATCGTCGCGCATGTCGATGACGCTAACCCAGTTGACGCAACGCTACGGCGGCACAGTCGTGGGCGACGCGGGCCGCATGATCGCGGGTCTCGCGCCGCTGGACAGCGCGGGCCCCGGCCAGCTTGCCTTCATTGCCAATCCGAAGTATTTGTCGCAGGCCGGCTCGACGCGTGCGGCGGCGGTATTGATCAGCCAGCCGGACCTGGACAAGCTGCAAGCCGAGCATGACGTGACCGGCGCCGCGCCTGGGCCAGCCTTCGTCGTGACACCGAACCCATACGCTTATTTTGCGCGCGTTGCACAACAGTTTGCAGCGGCGGCGCTGCCGGCCGCGCCGGCCGGCATTCATCCCGGCGCGGTGGTGGACCCCGCTGCGAAGGTGGCGGCCAGCGCGACAATCGGCCCCCATGTGACGATCGAGGCAGGCGCGGTAATCGGCGAGCGCGTGCGCATCGACGCGCATGCTTTTGTCGGCCATGGTGCGGTGATCGGCGACGATTCGCGTCTGTATCCGAACGTGACCGTGTACCATGGCTGTCAGCTCGGCGAGCGCGTGATCGTGCATTCAGGTGCGGTGATCGGCGCGGACGGCTTCGGCTTTGCGCCGGACTTCGTCGGCGAAGGTGACGAGCAGACCGGCGAATGGGTGAAGATACCGCAGGTCGGCGCGGTGACGGTCGGCCCGGACGTGGAAATCGGCGCGAACACGACCATTGATCGCGGCGCGATGGCCGATACGGTCATCGAACAGGGCGTGAAAATTGACAACTTGGTGCAGATCGGGCACAACTGCCGGATCGGCGCCTACACGGTAATCGCCGGTTGCGCAGGTATCGCTGGCAGCACGACGATCGGTCAGCACTGTATGATCGGCGGCGCGGTCGGCATTGCCGGCCACGTCACGCTCGCCGATCGTGTGATCGTGACCGCGAAATCCGGGGTGTCCAAATCGCTACTCAAGCCGGGCATCTATACGAGCGCGTTTCCCGCCGTGCCCCACGGCGATTGGAACAGGAGCGCGGCGCTGCTGCGCAACATCGACAAGCTGCGCGAGCGGATCAAGACGCTCGAAGCCGCGCTTGACGCGGGCCATGCGCCGCGCGGCGACGCCGGCGAGTAGCCGTAACACACTGCACGCAATGCGCGACTTAGTCGCGCCGAAACACCATGAGCACTGAAGCAATAAACCTGGACATCCACAAGATTCTCACGCTGCTGCCGCATCGCTATCCGATCCTGCTCGTTGACCGTGTGCTGGAACTCGAACCGCACAAGCGCATTAAGGCACTGAAGAACGTGACGGTCAACGAACCGTATTTCACCGGTCATTTTCCGACGCGGCCGGTGATGCCCGGCGTGCTGATCCTCGAGGCGCTGGCGCAGGCAGCGGCGCTGCTCACGTTTGCCGAGGAGCCGCACGATTCGGACAATACGCTGTATTACTTCGTCGGCATCGATGGCGCGCGCTTCAAGCGTGTCGTGGAGCCAGGCGACCAGCTGATACTGAACGTGTCGTTCGAACGGTACATGCGGGGTATCTGGAAATTCAAGGCGCGCGCCGAGGTCGAAGGGACGTTGGCGGCCGAGGCTGATCTGATGTGCACGGTCAAGCAGACGGAATCCGCCGCCTGAGTGCTGGCGTTCTCGTAACGCAAAACGAAGCAAGGGCGAAGGTATGACTTGTATCCATCCCACCGCGATCATCGAAGCGGGTGCGAGCCTGGACGACGCCGTCCAGATCGGCCCGTACGCGGTTATCGGCGCACACGTGCGCATCGGTGCGCGCACGATGGTCGGTTCACACACGGTCATCGAAGGCCATACGACAATCGGCGAAGACAACCGGATCGGCCATTTTGCGGCGCTCGGCGGTGCGCCGCAGGACATGAAGTACGCCGGCGAGCCGACGCGGCTCGAGATAGGCGATCGCAACACGATTCGCGAATTCACGACAATTCACACCGGTACCGCGCAGGACAACGGCGTCACCCGTATCGGCGACGATAACTGGATCATGGCGTACGTGCATATTGCTCACGACTGTCGGGTGGGCAACCATACGGTATTTTCGAGCAATGCGCAAATTGCCGGGCACGTCGACGTCGGTGATTGGGCGATCCTTGGCGGCATGTCCGGTGTGCATCAGTTCGTGCGCATCGGCGAACACGCGTTTCTCGGTGGTGCATCGGCGTTAGTGCAAGACCTGCCGCCCTATGTAATTGCGGCGGGTGAAAAGGCCCAGCCGCACGGCATCAACATCGAGGGGCTGCGCCGTCGCGGCTTCACCGCCGATGCGATTTCTGCGTTGCGGGCCGCGTACCGCACCCTTTATAAAAACGGCTTATCGTTAGACGAGGCGAAAGTGCAGTTGCGTGAGTTGGCGGGGCAGGGCGGCGACGGCGATGAGCCGGTCACGACGTTCCTGCGCTTTATCGAGACCGCCAAGCGCGGCATCATTCGCTGATGCATCGACGATGACGTTACATTCGAGTCCTGTCAAGCTCGCGATGGTGGCGGGTGAGCCGTCCGGCGACCTGTTGGCGGCGTCGTTGCTCGACGGGCTCGCCGCGCGTCTTCCGGCAGGCACCCAATACTATGGGATTGGTGGCCCGCGGATGGCCGCGCACGGATTCGACGCGCACTGGCCGATGGACAAGTTGTCGGTGCGCGGGTATGTCGAGGCACTGCGCCATATCCCGGAAATCCTGCGCATCCGCGGTGAATTGAAGCGGCAGCTGTTGGCCGAGCCGCCAAGCGCGTTCATCGGCGTCGATGCGCCGGATTTCAACTTCTCGCTTGAGGAGGCGCTACGGCATGCGGGTATTCCGACGATCCACTTTGTTTGCCCGTCAATCTGGGCGTGGCGGGGCGGGCGCATCAAGAAAATCGTCAAGGCGGTCGACCACATGCTGTGCGTGTTTCCGTTTGAAACGGCGATTTTGGACAAGGCCGGCGTGGCGTCCACGTATGTCGGTCATCCGCTGGCTGACGCGATTCCGCTGCAGCCGGACCGCCTGAGCGCGCGGCGCGCGAGTGGCTTGCCCCACGAGGGACCTGTCGTCGCGGTGCTGCCGGGCAGCCGCCGTTCCGAGATCGAGTTGATCGGCCCGACGTTTTTTGCGACGATGGACCTGATGCACAAGCGCGAGCCATCGTTGCGCTTTATCGTGCCCGCGCCGAACGCGTCCATCCGCGCGCTGCTGCAGCCGCTCGCGGACCACTACCCGACATTGCCGCTGACGCTGACTGAAGGCAACGCCCAGTTGGCGATGACGGCGGCCGACGCGGTGCTGGTCAAGAGCGGCACCGTGACGCTGGAAGCCGCATTGCTGAAAAAGCCGATGGTGATCTCTTACAAGGTGCCATGGTTGACCGGGCAGATTATGCAGCGGCAAGGCTATCTGCCGTACGTCGGTTTGCCGAACATCCTGGCCGGCCGGTTCGTTGTGCCCGAGATCCTGCAGCATTTCGCGACGCCGGAGGCGCTTGCCGATGCGACGCTGCTGCAACTGAACGATGAGGCGAACCGTCGCACGCTGGTTGAACTGTTCACCGAGATGCACGAACGATTGCGCTGCAACACCGCCGAGCGTGCCGCGGAAGTGGTCGTTGACGTCATCGACTCGGGCCTGTCGGGCAGGAGGCCTCGATGACCGGACGCCGTATGCGTGCGCCTGGCTGCGGTGGCGCGCCTGCTGTTGCGCAGCGCGGGCTGGACTTCGACGATCCGGCCGACCTCGTTTGCGGCGTCGATGAAGCGGGGCGCGGGCCGTTGGCGGGTCCGGTGGTGGCCGCTGCGGTGATTCTCAATCCCGCCGCACCTCGCATTCGCGGGCTCGATGACTCCAAGGCGCTGAGTCCGGCGACGCGCGAAAAGCTGTTCGACCGAATTATTGAACGCTCACTGGCCTATTGCGTCGCGTCGGCAAGCGTCGACGAAATCGATACGCTCAATATCCTGCACGCGACGATGCTGGCGATGCAGCGTGCGGTGCAGGGCCTTGCGCTCACGCCTGCGCTGGTCAAGGTCGATGGCAACCGCTGCCCGGTGCTGTCAGTGCGATCTGAGGCGGTGATTGGTGGCGATGCACTGGTGCCGTCGATCTCTGCCGCGTCGATTCTGGCGAAGGTCACGCGGGACCGGATGATGCATGCGTTGCATGACGAGTTTCCACATTATGGATTTGACGCGCATGTGGGCTATGGCACGCCGCGGCACCTAGCTGCGCTGCGTACCCATGGGCCGTGTGTGCACCACCGGCGCTCGTTTGCGCCGGTGCGCAACGCCTATCTGAGCCTCGGGTTGGGTGCGATGCCTGCGAGCGTGGTGGACGTGCCACCGGTGCGCGCCAGCGCCAGCGACGCTGCAGCGGATACGAGCGCGCAGCCAGCCGCGTGGGACAATGGGCGGCGCGACGACAGTCGTTTGGCTGACGACGCGCCGCCATGCTGAGCTGTGCGACGCTGCCCGCCGGCTGAACCGATGAAAACCATCACATCGCGGGACAATCCGCTGTTCAAGCACCTAAAGGCGCTGACCGTCCCTGCACAACAAAAAAAGCGCGGTCAGGCACTGCTCGAGGGCCTGCACTTGGCAGAAGCTTATCTCGATGCGCTCGGCCAGCCGGCGCATTGCGTGCTGACCGAGGCGGCGTTGGCGCAGGTGCAGACCGCGCAGATCGTCGCGCGGCTCGATCCATCGCGGGTCGTGCTGTTTAGCGACGCGCTATTCTCGCAGTTGTCGACGCTCGTGAACGGGATTGGCATTGCATTCGTGGTAGACGTGCGGCCACGGCCGCTGCCTGAACGCGTCGAGGCGACTTGCGTGGTGCTTGACGGCGTGCAGGACGCCGGCAATGTCGGCTCGATCCTGCGCAGCGCCGCTGCGGCCGGGATCGGCGATGTGTTTTGCTCGCCTGGCACAGCGCACGCGTGGTCGCCCAAGGTATTACGCGCTGGCATGGGCGCGCAATTCCTGCTGTGCGTGCACGAGCAGGTGGGGGCCGCTGACTTGCTGGCACGGCTCGCGGTGCCGGTGTTTGTCACCGATTCGCATGGCGCACAGCCACTGTACGATGTCGACCTGAGCGGGCCGCTTGCGTGGGTGTTCGGCAACGAGGGCGCCGGTGTGTCGGCCGAGTGGCGCGCCGCGGTGAACCGGCGTGTGACCATTCCTCAGCCCGGCGGCATGGAGTCGTTGAATGTCGCCGCCGCTGCTGCCGTGTGCTTTTTCGAGCAATGCCGGCAACGGCGCGTCGCGTAGCAGCGCGCGCTCAGTACGATTGCCGCTCGAGCTTGATTTCCTGCAGGATCGTCGTCGCGATTTCCTCGATTGATTTGTGCGTCGACGACAGCCATTTAATGCCTTCGCGACGCATCAGCGCCTCGGCTTCATTGACCTCGTAGCGGCAGTTCTCCGGCGCAGCATACTTGCTGCCTGGGCGGCGTTCGTTGCGGATCTCGGCGAGTCGCTGCGGATCGATCGACAACCCGAAGATCTTGTTGCGATGGGCATACAACGGTGTCGGCAGCTTGCCGCGCTCGAAGTCTTCCGGGATCAACGGGTAATTGGCCGCCTTCACACCGTACTGCATCGCTAGATAGAGGCTGGTGGGCGTTTTGCCGCTGCGCGACACGCCGACCAGAATCACATCCGCATCCTGCAGGTTGCGGTTGCTCTGGCCATCGTCATGCGCAAGCGAGAAATTGATCGCCTCGATCCGGTTCTTGTACTCCTCGGTATCGGCGGCTTGGTGGCCACGGCCGATCGCGTGGGTTGATTGCGTTTGCAATTCCTGTTCTAGCGGCTCGATGAAAGTCTGGAACATATCCATGACCAGCGCGTTCGAGCGTTTGACGATCTCGTTTGAATGGCTATCGACGAGCGTCGTAAAGACGACCGGGCGGCGGCCGTCCAGCGTGGCCGCCTCATTGATTTTCTGGACCGTTGCGTAAGCCTTCTCCGACGAGTCAATGAATGGCACGCGCACAAGGCGGAATTTTTGGTCGAACTGGGACAGGATCGAGTGCGCGAAGGTTTCCGCGGTGATGCCGGTGCCATCGGAGACGATGAATACAGTCGGTGCAGGCATGATGCTTGTCAAGTAGAGCGCCGCGCGGCAGGCCCGGATTTCCGTTGGTCAAAGGGCCTGAGCGGGGATTCTGGGGTTTTTTGCAGAGTAGCACGGTAGAATAGCGGCAACCTGTTTGACAAGCAATTGCAGGCGGTGTCCGCGAAACCGGCGGCAAGCTTTGTTCCATAAGGCCTTGCAGACCGCCGGCGGATGGACGAGGTGTCGCGCGGTGGGCGCAGGGTCCCCCCGGCACAGGACGAAGCGATCCTCGCGGCACTCGCGATGGCTTGTCAAACAGGTTGCGCGAGGTGCGTGGCGACTTCCAGTGGAGCTGCGCGCACGGGGCCCATTCGCGCATGCCGGAAATTTTTTACCACTTAGGGGCTTTCATGTCTAACACCGCACATAACGGAGCATACGTCTTACCGTTCGAAGCGCTACGAATGACAGATGTCGACTCGGTCGGCGGAAAAAATGCATCGCTGGGCGAGATGATCAGCCAACTGGCTGCGGCAGGCGTTCGCGTACCGACCGGTTTCGCGACGACTGCGCACGCGTTCCGCGAATTCCTTGCTTACAATGACTTGACCGAACGGATCGCCAAGCGCCTTGAGACGCTCGATGTCGACGACGTGAAGGCGCTGGCCGAGGCCGGCAAGGAAATCCGCCAGTGGATCGTCGACGCGCCGCTGCAACCGCGCCTGGATGCGGAGATCCGCGAGCAGTTCGACAAGCTGCAGGCGTCCTCGCCCCAGGAACTATCGTTCGCGGTGCGCTCGTCGGCCACGGCCGAGGACTTGCCTGATGCGTCGTTTGCCGGCCAGCAGGAGTCGTATCTGAACGTCGTGGGCATCGACGACGTGCTGGATCGCATCAAGCACGTGTTTGCGTCGCTGTATAACGACCGCGCGATTTCGTATCGCGTACACAAGGGTTTCACACACGCCGAGGTGGCGTTGTCCGCCGGCGTGCAGCGAATGGTGCGCTCGGACGTCGGCGCGGCCGGCGTGATGTTCACGCTGGACACCGAATCGGGCTTTCGCGACGCTGTGTTCATCACCGCTAGCTACGGACTGGGCGAGACCGTGGTGCAGGGCGCGGTGAACCCGGACGAGTTCTACGTATTCAAGACGACGCTCGCGCAGGGACGGTATCCGATCATCCGTCGCTCGATCGGCTCCAAGCTGATCAAGATGGAGTTCACGCAGCCGGGCGAGCCGGGCCGCGTGAAGACGGTTGACGTGTCGGCGGAGCAGCGCAACCGCTATTCGATCACCGACGAGGATGTGATCCAGCTCGCCAAGTACGCGGTGATTATCGAGAACCATTACCAGCGTCCGATGGACATCGAGTGGGGCAAGGACGGTCGCGATGGCACGTTGTTCATCCTGCAGGCGCGCCCTGAGACGGTGAAGAGCCAGGCGGCCGGCAAGATCGAGCAGCGCTTCAAGCTGAAGGGCCAGTCGCAGGTGCTCGCGACCGGCCGGGCGATCGGTCAGAAGATTGGCGCCGGTCCGGTGCGCGTGATCCATGATCCTTCCGAGATGGAGCGCGTGCAGCCGGGTGACGTGCTGGTGGCGGACATGACCGATCCGAACTGGGAGCCGGTGATGAAACGCGCGTCGGCGATCGTCACGAACCGGGGGGGGCGTACCTGCCACGCGGCAATCATCGCACGCGAACTCGGCGTGCCGGCCGTGGTCGGCTGCGGTGACGCGACTGATGTGCTGAAGGACGGTGCACTGGTGACGGTATCGTGCGCGGAAGGCGACGAGGGCAAGATCTACGACGGCCTGCTTGAGACAGAGGTGACCGAGGTGCAGCGCGGCGAGTTGCCGAAGATCCCGGTCAAGATCATGATGAACGTGGGCAACCCGCAACTCGCGTTTGACTTCGCGCAGTTGCCGAACGCCGGCGTCGGGCTGGCGCGGCTCGAATTCATCATCAACAACAATATCGGCGTGCATCCGAAGGCGATCCTCGAATATCCGAATGTCGCCCAGGATTTGAAGAAAGCCGTTGAGAGCGTAGCGCGCGGTCATGCGTCGCCGCGTGCGTTCTATGTTGACAAGCTGACCGAGGGCGTGGCGACGATTGCCGCGGCGTTCTATCCGAAGCCGGTGATCGTGCGGCTGTCGGACTTCAAGTCGAACGAGTACAAGAAGCTGATCGGCGGTTCGCGCTATGAGCCGGACGAGGAAAACCCGATGCTCGGCTTTCGGGGCGCGTCGCGCTACATCGCCGACGATTTCGCGGCCGCGTTCGAAATGGAGTGCCGTGCGCTCAAGCGCGTGCGCGACGAAATGGGCCTGACCAACGTCGAAATCATGGTGCCGTTCGTGCGCACGCTGGGACAGGCCCAGCGGGTAGTCGAGCTGCTCGCCCAATTCGGGCTCAAGCGCGGCGACAACGGCCTGCGGCTGATCATGATGTGCGAGGTGCCGTCCAATGCGATCCTGGCCGAGCAGTTCCTCGCGTATTTCGACGGCTTCTCGATTGGCTCGAACGACTTGACGCAGCTGACGCTCGGCTTGGACCGGGACTCGGGCATGGAATTGCTCGCCCATGATTTCGACGAGCGCGATCCGGCCGTGCGCTTCATGCTGTCGCGCGCGATCGAAACCTGCCTGCGGTTGGGCAAGTATGTCGGCATTTGCGGCCAGGGCCCGTCGGACCATCCGGATTTTGCTGCGTGGCTGACGAAGGAAGGTATTGCTTCGATCTCGTTGAATCCGGATACGGTGATTGAGACGTGGCAGGCGCTCGCGCAGACGGACGACGCGAAGGCGGCATGACGCCGCGTCTGCCGGCGGGCCGGACGATACGCCGGCCGCCAGAAACCGCGCGCTGACGCGCGATCGGCTCGCAGCGCGAGCCAGCTTCGTGCTATAAGACACCTCGGTGACGGCACCGGGGTGTTTTTTTATTCAGGGGATCGCGATGGCGGGTTCGGGACTTATCTGGTGGATCGCGACCGGTGCGTTGTTGGTGGTCGAGCTGACGACCGGCACGTTCTATCTATTGATGATTGCGCTGGGTTGCGCGGCGGGCGGTGTCGCGCATGGACTCGGCATGCCGGTGGCTGCGCAGCTTGCGCTGGCCGCCCTGGTCGCGCTGGCCGCCGTGACGGCGCTGCGGCGTTCCCGCTATGGTCGTCGGCAGCGCCGCGACGTGCGGGACGCCACGCGGGACGCCGATGTGCTGCTAGACATTGGTCAGACGGTGCGCGTCGAACATTGGGATAACGGCCGGGCACGCATCAACTATCGCGGTGCACAGTGGGATGTCGAGCTTCAGCCCGGCGAGAGCGAGCATGCGCACTGGTATTTGATTCGCCAGGTGCGCGACAACCGGCTCATCGTCGCCGCTCGCCCGGCCGCTCGCTCTTCTTCCACAGTCTGAAGGGATACTACGTCATGGAACTTTCGATTGTCGCACTGGTTTTGTTCGTTGTCGTGGTGGTGATCGCGACGCAATGCGTGAAGATCACGCCTCAGCAGCATGCGTGGGTGCTCGAGAGGCTCGGCCGCTATCATGCGACGCTGACGCCGGGCCTGAACATCGTGCTGCCATTCGTCGATCGCGTCGCGTACAAGCATTCGCTGAAGGAGATCCCGCTCGACGTGCCGTCGCAGGTCTGCATCACGCGCGACAACACGCAACTGCAGGTCGATGGCGTACTGTACTTTCAGGTTACCGATCCGATGAAGGCCTCGTACGGTTCGGCGAACTACGTGATGGCGATCACGCAGCTTGCGCAGACGACGTTGCGCTCGGTCATTGGCAAGATGGAACTGGACAAGACGTTCGAGGAACGCGATTTGATCAACCACAGCATCGTGTCCGCGCTCGACGATGCGGCAGCGAACTGGGGCGTGAAGGTGCTGCGCTACGAAATCAAGGATCTGACGCCCCCCAATGAAATCCTGCGTGCGATGCAGGCGCAGATTACGGCCGAGCGCGAGAAGCGAGCGCTGATCGCAGCGTCCGAAGGCCGCAAGCAGGAGCAGATCAACTTGGCGTCTGGCGCGCGCGAGGCGGCGATCCAGCAATCCGAAGGAGAGAAACAGGCCGCGATCAACCAAGCCCAGGGACAGGCTGCCGCCATTCTCGCGGTGGCCGAGGCCAATGCGCAGGCGATCCAGAAAATCGCCGACGCCATTCAGTCACGTGGCGGCATGGACGCGGTGAACCTGAAAGTTGCCGAACAGTATGTCAGTGCATTTGGCAACCTGGCCAAGCAAGGCAATACACTGATTGTCCCGGCCAATCTGGCTGATATGAGCACAATGATCGCGTCCGCGCTGAGCATCGTGAAAGCCAAGCGTGACGTGTAACCGAAGCGAGGTGTCGGACAAGCCGTCAGGCGCACGTGCCGTCAGGGTGTCACACGCGGGGGCGGGCGGCGTCGCGGCGCACGCCGCTAGCGCGTCGTGTTTTTCAGCAGCTGTGCCTTCTCGCGTTGCCAGTCGCGCTTTTTTTCGGTCTCGCGTTTGTCATGCAATTTCTTGCCACGGGCTAGGCCGATTTCACATTTCACCCGCCCATTCTTGTAGTGGAAGTTCAGTGGCACCAGCGTATAGCCGCGCTGCTCGACCTTGCCGATTAGCTTACGGATCTCATCGGCGTTGAGCAGCAACTTGCGCGTGCGGACCGGATCCGCGTGCACGTGCGTCGAGGCGGTCTGCAACGGGCTGATGTGCGTGCCAATCAGGAACAGTTCGCCGTTGCGAATCACGACGTAGCCTTCCTTAATCTGGCCGCGCCCGGCGCGCAGCGCTTTAACCTCCCAGCCTTCCAGCACGAGCCCCGCCTCGTAGCGTTCCTCGATGAAGTAGTCGAAGAATGCTTTCTTGTTGTCGATGATGCTCATGAATGGGTTTGACCAACTCGGATAAAATTACGATTTTAGCAAAGCGACCCGGCGCCGAAGGCCGCGTTGCGTCCGCGCGTGCCCTGGGCTCGCCGCGACGCACGTGGCACCACGCGCCTCCTCGGTGCCCTTTTATGGCAGACGTCCAGAAAACTGTGTTGATTCGTTATTCCGCCGAACGCATGTTCGACCTCGTGACTGACGTCGCCGACTACCCGAACTTTCTGCCTTGGTGCGGCGGCGTCGAGATCCGTCACCAGGACGAAACAAGCATGGAAGCACGGATCGACATCCGCTTCAAGGGGATTCATCAGCATTTCGCTACGCATAACACGCAACGCCGCCCGGAACGGATCGATATGGAGTTCACCGAAGGGCCTTTCAAGCGGTTCACTGGCTATTGGAATTTCATCCCGCTGCGAGACGATGCGTGCAAGGTCGAGTTCGCGTTGCACTATGAGTTCTCCAGCATCATTTTGGAGAAATTGATCGGACCGGTGTTCAATCACATCGCAAACACGTTCGTCGAATCGTTCGTCAAGCGGGCCGGAGAACGCTATGGCAAGCGTTGATCCGCGGCTGCCGGGCGGCGATGGCGGCGCCATGCTCGAGGTGCAAGTGTGTTATGCGCTCCCTGACACCCAGACGCTCGTCGATGTGCGGTTGCCGCCCGGCGCGACGCTGCGTGAAGCCATCGATGCTAGCGGGATCGTCACGATGCATCCGCAGATCGACCTGGCTCAGCAGCGCGTTGGTGTGTTCGGATGCATCCGCGCGCTGGACTCGGCACTCGAGAATGGTGATCGCGTCGAGATCTATCGGCCGTTGACCGTCGATCCGAAGCTTGCACGGCAGCGCCGCGTCGATAAGGCTCGCCACAGCGGCTCGCTCGAAGGACGCAAATGGCGCGCAAAAGACGCGCGCTGAAGCGCGTCGCGTTTGATGCGTCCTCGTCAGCGGCGGTCGACACGTTAGTGCGCCGAGACTGGCGCGTTCTCTTCGATCGCATGCCGCGACTAGCCCGGGCGCGACGGCTGACGCGCGTGCTGGCGGACTGACCAGCTCACGCCCGCAACCAGCAGCATGATCGCGCCCCATTCGAGCGCGCGCGGCCAGCGCTGCGCGTAGATGAATCCGTACACGAGCGCGAACAGCGTCTCGAACACAATCAACTGGCCCGACAGTGTCAAGGGCAGGCGTTTTGCCGCAGCGTTCCACAATGCATTGCCCCACCATGAACAGCCGATGGCGATGGCTAGGTTAAGCGCCCAGAATAGTTGCCAGCGCCCGGCATCGAGCGCCGGCTTCCCGACTGCGCTACTCGGCCCCAGCAGCAGCCCGGCCCATAGCAGCGCGCCGAGCATGCCGGTGATAAGGCCCGAGGCAATCGACCATTCGTTGCTGTCGAAATGTCCTGCCTTGCGCAGATAGCGCGCATTGGCGACGGCAAACCAGGTCCACGCCGCCAGGGCGCCCGCGGCGCACAACACACCGGCGATCCGGCTCGCGATCGTGCCGTGCGTGGCGGCTGGTGCGGTGAAGACGTCGATGTTGATGCAGGCGATGCCGGCGGTGATCATCAGCAGTGCAAGCGCAAGCCGCCGCAGTGGAACTGCATCGTGATCGGTGCGTCCGGCCAGTGTGACAGTCAACGGCAGCACGCCAACGATCAGCGACGATGGCGCAACGCCGACCAGTTGTACCGCTGCGGCGACCAGGATGTAATAGACAACGTTGCCTGTAAGCGCGAGCCAGATGAGCGCCATGAGATCCGCGCGCGTGAGCTTGGACAGCAGCCGGCGCGCGTTGGGCAGCGCGACCGCGACCGACACCAGGCCGTACAATAGATAGCGTCCGGCGGCCAGCAGCAACGGCGAGAAGTCCGGCAACAGGCTCGGGCCGAGAAATACGAAGCCCCACATCGCGCCCGCTAGCAGGCCGTACATCACCCCACGTTGCATTGCTGGCCCCCTGTCATCGTTGGCTGCGCCGCGCCCCGGTTGCGTGCGCCCGTCTTCTATGCTGCATATGCGGCTGCGCCGTTTTTCGTGTCGCATCCCGGTAGTGTGCGAGCGAAGCGGCGGGCGTGGGCAAACACTGAAGGCGCGCAGCATAACATGCGGCGCCGTTTGGCCCACTTGCCAAATCCTCCAGTCGGCGCGATGCGCACGGCGGCTCGGGCTTAAAAAAGGGGACGCGTGCGTAACTGGCTGTTCGGACAATGAAAATCCAGGAAACTATCGGTATAATCCGATTTTGCGCCTATAGGATTTGCCATGCGTCTGATCCAAAAAGCACTCACATTCGATGACGTGCTCCTCGTGCCGGCGTACTCGAACGTACTGCCGCGTGACACCAGTCTCAAAACCCGCGTGACTCGCAATATCTCCCTGAACATGCCGCTGATTTCCGCGGCGATGGACACGGTGACCGAAGGACGGCTTGCAATTGCAATGGCGCAGCAGGGCGGAATCGGCATCGTGCACAAGAACCTGACACCGGCCGAACAGGCGCGTGAAGTTGCGAAAGTCAAGCGGTTCGAGTCCGGCGTGTTGCGAGATCCGATCACCGTGCCGCCCGATATGAAGGTGCATGACGTGATTGCGCTGTCGCGCCAGCATGGCATTTCCGGCTTCCCGGTCGTCGACGGCGCGAAACTTATCGGCATCGTGACGAACCGCGACCTGCGCTTCGAGGAGCGACTGGACGAGCCGGTGCGCGCGATCATGACGCCGCGCGAGCGGCTGGTCACTGTCAGCGAAGGAACGTCGCTTGCGCAAGCCAAGGCGCTCATGCACCGCCACCGCCTGGAGCGTGTGCTGGTCGTCAACGAGGCGTTTGAGTTGCGCGGATTGATGACGGTCAAGGACATCACGAAGGCGACCGAGCACCCGGACGCCTGCAAGGACGAGCACGGCAAGCTGCGGGTTGGTGCTGCTGTCGGCGTCGGTCCGGAGAACGTGGCGCGCGTCGAGGCGCTGGCGGCGGCGGGTGTCGATGTGATCGTCGTTGACACTGCGCACGGGCACAGTCAGGGCGTGCTAGAACGGGTGCGCTGGGTCAAGCAGCATTTTCCGCATATCGATGTGATCGGCGGCAACATTGCGACTGCTGAAGCGGCCAGGGCGCTGGTCGAGCACGGTGCCGACGGCGTAAAGGTTGGCATCGGCCCGGGTTCGATCTGCACCACGAGGATCGTCGCGGGCGTCGGCGTGCCACAGATCACCGCGATTGCGAACGTGGCTGACGCGCTGCGGGGCAGCGGCGTGCCAGTGATCGCCGACGGTGGCGTGCGCTATTCCGGGGATGTATCGAAGGCGTTGGCCGCGGGCGCCGACGCGGTGATGATGGGCAGCATGCTGGCCGGCACCGAGGAATCGCCTGGCGATGTGTTCCTGTTCCAGGGACGCCAATACAAATCGTATCGTGGCATGGGTTCGGTTGGCGCCATGAAAGATGGCGCGGCAGACCGCTACTTTCAGGAAGACAATTCGGCCAACGTCGACAAGCTGGTGCCGGAAGGGATTGAAGGCCGCGTCGCGTACAAGGGTGGTGTCAACGCGATCCTGTTCCAATTGGTTGGTGGGGTGCGCGCGAGCATGGGCTACTGTGGTTGCCGCACGATCGAGGAATTGCACGAGAAAGCCGCGTTCGTCGAAATCACGGCGGCCGGTGTGCGCGAATCGCACGTGCATGACGTGCAGATCACGAAGGAAGCGCCGAACTACCACGTCGAGTGAGCGAACGCATGAAAGCCCTGTTGCGCGCGGTACTGATCGTTGATGCGCTGGTGACGGCGGCATTCGGTCTGTTGATGTTCGCGACTCCGTGGCGGTTGCTGTACGACACACTGCAGTTGGTGCAAGTGTCGCCAGCGATGGTGGGACAGTTATTCGGCATCGTGCTGTTAGCGCTGGCCGGATTGCAATTGCGCGCAGCGATTCATGGCGCGCTGACCGCGCCGGTTGCCGGCGCTAGTGGCCACGCGCTGTGGGTCTGTGGCGTGCTGATGCTCGTCTGGCTGGTCGCGGTGCGTTCACCGTCGCTGGCCGGCCTCGGTCTTTGGATCGGACCACTGGTAGGTGTTGCGTTGCTGCTGTATGGGCTGATCAACGTCCGGCTGGCCGCCTCGGTACGGCGGCGCGACCGGGCGGCCGCGCAGGGCGCAGCCTCCGCGGAGCGTGCGCGCAAACGTGCCGCCGCGACGGCGACGATGACACCGGCGCAGGCCGCAGACGTGCCGACCAGTCCAGCGAAATCAGCTGACCGGACGCCGGCGGCGCCGGCGACGACGCGACCCAGTGCATCGGCACCCAACGCATCGCCACCCACCGCGTCGATACCCGCGGGTAGTCCCAGCGCCGACGAACGTCGTGAGCCGCTCGTGCCCGGCGACAATGATACAGATCGCGGCTGAACGGCGCCTCGAATTGCGGCTAAACGGTGCCCCGATAACCGACTGGAACGTGCCTCCCGCTATATTGCGCGCCGTGCTATCGTCGGCTCCGCGCACAGCGCAGCTCGTTCCATTTTCACTCTATTGAGATTCACCCATTGCCATGCATGACAAGATCCTGATCCTCGACTTTGGCTCCCAGGTCACACAGTTGATCGCGCGCCGTGTGCGCGAGGCGCATGTCTACTCCGAGGTTCATCCCTACGATGTTGATGACGCATTCGTGCACGAATTCAAGCCAAAAGGGGTGATTTTGTCCGGTGGTCCAAATTCGGTCACCGACACGGATGCGCCCCGCGTGCCGCAGGCTGTGTTTGATCTAGGCGTGCCAGTATTGGGCATTTGTTACGGCATGCAGGCGATGGCGTTGCAACTCGGCGGCAAGGTCGAACTCGGTCACGTGCGCGAGTTCGGCTACGCTGAGGTACGTGCGCGCAACCATACGAAGCTGCTGGAGGCGATCGAGGATTTTACGACACCGGAAGGCCATGGCATGCTGAAGGTCTGGATGAGCCACGGTGACAAGGTGATCGAGATGCCGCCCGGCTTCAAGCTCATGGCGTCGACCGAATCATGTCCGATTGCGGCGATGGCCGATGAGGATCGCCGGTTCTACGGATTGCAGTGGCATCCGGAAGTCACGCATACGCTCAAGGGCCGCGACATGTTGAACCGGTTCGTGCTCGAGTTGTGCGGCGCGAAGCCGGATTGGGAAATGGGGCACTACATCGCCGAGGCGGTAGAGCAGATCCGTGCGCAGGTCGGTAATGAGCGGGTGATTCTCGGATTGTCTGGCGGCGTGGATTCATCGGTTGCGGCGGCATTGCTACACCGCGCGATCGGCGATCAGTTGACGTGCGTATTCGTCGACCACGGCTTGCTGCGGCTCAACGAAGCAGAGCAAGTCATGGAGACGTTCGGACGGCACCTCGGGGTAAAGGTGATTCACGTCGACGCCAGCGACGCATTCATGAACAAGCTGGCCGGCGTGACGGATCCGGAGCACAAGCGCAAGATCATCGGTGCGGAATTCGTCGAGGTGTTCCAGAACGAGGCCCGCAAGCTGACCGACGCGAAATGGCTTGCGCAAGGCACGATCTATCCGGATGTGATCGAATCGGCGGGCAAAGGCAAGAAGGGCGCACACACGATCAAGAGCCACCACAACGTGGGTGGATTACCGGAGACGCTGAATCTGAAACTGCTCGAGCCGCTGCGCGAGTTGTTCAAAGACGAGGTGCGTGAGCTTGGCGTCAAGCTCGGCTTGCCGCCGTCGATGGTGTATCGGCATCCCTTCCCCGGGCCGGGGCTGGGCGTGCGGATCCTGGGCGAGGTCAAACGCGAGTTCGCCGATCTGCTGCGCAAAGCCGATGCGATCTTTATCGAAACGTTGCGCACGACGATGGATCCGGATAGCGGCAAGTCGTGGTATGAGTTGACCAGCCAAGCGTTTGCAGTCTTTCTGCCGGTGCGCAGCGTCGGCGTGATGGGCGATGGCCGCACGTATGACTATGTCGTCGCGTTGCGCGCGGTGCAGACGCACGATTTCATGACCGCGCATTGGGCACATTTGCCGCATGAATTGCTTGGGCGTGTGTCGAATCGCATCATTAATGAGGTGCAGGGCATCAATCGTGTGGTGTACGATATTTCGGGTAAGCCGCCGGCGACGATTGAGTGGGAGTGATGTGACGTCTGGCACCGACTGGTAGCTATAGCGCCGAAACACACCTGAGCCCGCGTAACGGCGGGCTTTTGTTTTCGGACTGGCATGGCTTGGTAATTTTGAACATGGCTAAACACCATTTTTTTATGGCGTAGTCGATGGCACGGGTTGTTTCTGATGCCATGCTTGGCGCCTAATACCAGGTAGCCACAAGGGGACGGGCAACAACCCTTTAGGCTGAAGGGCAAACCCTGTCCGGTTATGCGTCGGTGGTGGACAACACCACGAAGAGGGTCACCTTCATCTACCGGGCCGGCGACAGCGCCGTGCGCAATGACGGCGATTGCCCGCAGCTGTCGCGCTGGGCCTCGTTTGATGGCTTGCAAGCCGCCTTGCGCCTGCCGTGTCACGCTACGGTGACCGCTTCACGGTCAATGGCACGGCCGATTTTAGCGCGCAGATCATTCGCTCGGCTGTCGATTCCGAGTTTTCTGTCACTTTTGCCGATCCGGCGATGGAGTGGGAGCGGCTGGCGCGGATCGCCACCGAGGTGACAGGCATGCCCAATGTGAAGCGGCCAGGGGGCGCGACAGTTAGTCAGACACCGTCGCCACAGCGCTGGAACGGCCTTTGCACGCTCAGCTAGCTCGACATTCTAAGCATCGGCGGAGGAGAGGCCGCGCGGCCCGCCTAGACACCAGCAGCGCCGGCTGACTGCTATGAGGAGCGCCGGCGGGCCAAGTTGCAAGCTGGGCTGAGGCCAAGAAGGTAAAACCCCAAGGTCAAAAAGGCCGGTTGTGTTGATGCTTGCAAGTTGCAGTCATTAGAACATAATTGCAGTCAATGAAAGCAAATTAAAGGTTTTGACTATGGCCATCCTGACGGTGCGGAATGTGCCCGACGAGGTGCACCGCGCTCTGCGCCTGCGGGCCGCCGTGCATGGCCGCAGCACAGAGGCGGAGGTCCGCGAGATTCTTGAAAATGCGGTGAAGTCGGAAAAGCGTGTCCGCATGGGCGACGCGCTGGCGGAGCTTGGCCGCCGCGTGGGGTTAACGAACGATGATTTCGCACTGTTAGACCAGGTACGCGACAAGATGCCGGCGGAGCCGGTGGGGTTTGAATGATCGTCTTGGACACGAATGTCGTCTCCGAGGCGATGAAACCCGAACCCGATCCGGCCGTGCGGGCCTGGTTGAATGAGCAGGTGGCGGAAACCCTTTACCTTTCCAGTGTGACGTTGGCCGAGTTGCTGTTTGGCACCGGTGTGCTTCCGGACGGGAGGCGCAAGAAGGGCCCGGGCGTAGCCTTGGACGGCTTGCTCGAGCTGTTTGGCGAGCGCGTGTTGACATTCGATACCGAAGCGGCTCGCCACTATGCCGAGCTGGCGGTGAAGGCCCGTACGGCCGGAAAGGGTTTTCCGACGCCAGACGGATATATTGGTGCTATTGCGGTCTCCAAAGGATTTATCGTAGCAACACGCGATACCAGTCCCTTCGAGGCGGCCGGGCTTACTGTTATCAACCCTTGGGATTACCAGTCAATCCAGTGAATACCTGACACCGTGATTTCCTAAAGTGTGTTATGCACTTTGCAAGATGGGCGCGGCATGAACGCGCATGAACATAGCAAAGCAAAGACGGCGAAATGCAAGCCGACGAGCGTTTCAGGCAAACGCTCGTCGTCGCGAGCGAGTCTTCGAAAGCGATTGAGCCATCCGAGACTGCGCTCGACGACCCATCGGCGCGGCAGCAGGATAAAGCCCTTCTTTGCCTCTGACCACGCTCTAGTGTGAAGGGAGGAAATGAGCATAGTCGGTCCAGATATCAGAGTGGATCGATGCGCGCTAGCGACCCACTGCTGCCGCTAGCAAAGGATTCGCAAATGTCACAATGCTAGCTCAAAATAAACACCCGTCAACAGGCCGAATTGGCAAGATTGTCCGGTTCCAGCGTGGGAGCGCTTGAGGTACCTCCAGACCGATTTATCAAGATGCCATCGACCTTTGTTCGCGCCCTGGTCCGTCAATAGGCGTTCCCGTCAATTAGGCGCTGCGAAAACGTCGAGTTGAGTTGCAGGTGACAGGGCGAACGAAGCGCGCATATCCCGCGCTTCCTCGACGGGCGATCGCCCAAAAAACCGCTTGAACTCCCGACTGAACTGAGATGGGCTCTCGTAGCCCACGCGCGCCGACGCGGACGCAGCCGTCAAGCCGTCGCGGATCATCATCAGCCGAGCCTGATGCAAACGTGTCGATTTGATATATTGGATCGGCGAGGTGAGCGTGACGGCGCGAAAGTTGGCATGAAAAGCTGGCACGCTCATCCCGGCTTCGTTTGCGAGAGAGCTGACATCCAATGGCTGGGCATAGTCGGCGTGGATCCGGCGCAGCGCCTTCACCACTCTTCCAAATCGCCCCTGATGGGCGAGTGCTGCCCTCAGCGCTCCGCCTTGCTGCCCGACCAGCACCCGATAGCCAATTTCACGAACGATCGTGGGCCCTAATACCTGTGCATCAAGGGGTGACGTCAATGCCCGAAGCAGGCGGAAGGTGGCATCGGCCAAATCGCCGTCCAACGGCGTCGATAAGATTCCAAGCGGCGCTTCTTGCTGATGGCAACCTGACTGATCGATCATCAGAATGAGGTCGGCCAACTCGGTCAAGTCGAGCCGCAGCGATACGGCCAGCATTGGTTCCGACTCGCTCGCCTCAGTTTCCGTGGAGAACGGCAATGGCACCGACAAGACAAGGTAGTGCTGTGCATCGTAAACATAGACTTGATCGCCAAGGAACCCCAGCTTGCGGCCCTGGCAGACGATCACAATACTCGGCTCATATAACACGGGCGTGCGCCCTAACGGCCGGTTAGAGCGCATGAACCGCACGCTTTCCAGGGCGGACTGCGTGTATCCCTCGTTCGGCGCCAGCCGCTCGAGCAGGTTCACCATCTTTACGGAAATCGGATCGTCGGTAGCTGTCACGAGGGTCTTTCCTGGCGGCTGAGGCGAAGAAAATTGTAACCGCTCTAATCGATGGGCACGCCTCTATTTTGATAGGAATAGGCAATACCGTCATCGTCACGTGTATTCGCGCTCGCGCCCGCGGTTTTTAAGATGGGTCATCGGCTGCACGGTTCAGCTTAGGTGCCGGAAGACGCCGCAACCGCTACCTCGTCCGTTCATGGAAAGGGCACACGGCTTCTTCATCAAGCGAACCTCCACAGCTTATGAAATGGGGCACACAGCATGACGCATCGCGCTGACACCCGACGCGATAGCGCGTGCCGTGGCCTATGCGATTGAGCAGCCGGCTGACGTTGACGTCAGCGAGATCGTGGTGCGCCCGACCGCAAGCCCCTATTGAAATTTTTATCCCCTCAGGAGCATTCTCATGACTTCACAAACTTCCGCCATGCAGTCTTTCGACGGCAAGATCGCTATCGTCACCGGCGCCGCCAGCGGCATTGGGCTCGCCACCACGGAACTGCTGCATGCTCAAGGCGCCAGCGTGATCGCCGTTGACCGGTGCGCCGATGTCCAAGCGTTGACCAGGCCGGGAATCATCCCGCTCATTGCCGACGTCGCGCACGAGGAAAGTGCGGTACGCGCGGTGGCTACCGCAATGCAGCAGTTTGGTAAGCTCGACATTCTAGTCAACAACGCCGCGATCATCATCAACAAACTAGTCGTTGACATGACGCTCGAGGACTGGAATCGCGTGCAGGCCGTGAATGCCACGGGCGCATTCCTGTTCTCGCGTGAGGCCATGCGCGCGATGATGCCGGCGCGCACAGGCGTCATCGTCAACGTGGGTTCATACGCTTGCTACCAGGCGTTCCCGCTTATCGCTGCATACGCAGTGTCCAAAGGCGCGCTAGCCCAGTTGACGCGTGCCATGTCGCTTGAGGCGATCGATCATGGCATTCGCGTCAATGCGGTAGGGTCCGGCGACGCGGTAACGAATATCACGAACCACATCCACAAGAATGGTCCCGCATTCCTCGCCGAGCATGGCAAGAATGCGCCGATCAGACGCGCGGCGCAGCCGCGCGAAATTGCCGAAGTGATCGCCTTTCTGGCGTCCGACAAAGCCAGCTATATCGTCGGCGCAGTCGTGATGGCAGATGGTGGAATGAGCGTGGCGCTCAAGTAACGATAGGCCTAAAGCTCCATTTCATGGTTGCTTGAATGTTATTTCGTATAACTTATGTCTGGAGAATGGTGATGAACAAGGCAGGAAAGATTTTGCGAGGCGCGACAGCACTTCGATGTCAACTGTTTGCATCGCTAACCGTTCTACGGCACGCGCTTGCGCATCTGCGCAAGCAGCGCGGCCTGGCAGTGCCCGGCGACGGGCGCTGCCCCGGTAGGAGGAATCAAACCTAAAGTCTTGATGTGTGGATATCCCATCGACCAAGCAATGCATCTCAAAACTCGAGTGCGCGGTTGCCGATTAGTCGATGGGCGATCGGAAGCCGATGTTCCATTTCCTCAAGAATCTCGCAATGTCCGGAGACCTTTTTCAGGAACGCGCTACTACTCAAAGAGTTGCAATGGCTAAGGTTCCGATCCTCTATTATTCTTCGTATGGCCACATCGAAGCGATAGCCCGCCACATGCTCGTAGTGGGTGGGGGCATGACCATCGGCAGCTTCGAGATTTAATCAACTTTTGACCCAGGAAATACCATGAGCACCGCCGCTGAATTGCTACAGCAGCACCTCCATTTGCTTGTTGACGACCATGCTGGGTGGCAGAAGCTGTTTGCCGACGACATAGTGTGGGAATTGCCCTACGCAGCTGGTATCGGACATCCAACCCGGCTTAACGGCCGGGAAGAGGTTTTTAGCCACGCCTTCTGGTTCGTTGGCGCGGTCGCTGATTTTCGTTTCTTTGATCTGCGTATTGTCGCTGGGGCGAACCCCCAGCACGCAGTTGCGCAGGTATGCGCCGAGGGATTGATCAAACCGACCGGCCGAGTGTATCAGCAGGAGTACGTGGTATTTTTGGATGCGCGAGCAGGCAAGATCGTGCATCTGCGCGAATATTTTGATCCGATACAGGCCGCGAAGGCGCTCGACGCTGCCATTGTCGGCCTTGACTGAGCAGCGGTATTGATCATCTATGGAAAAGCTCGTGAAAGCTATCCGTGTTGCAGCCTACGGCGGTCCCGAATCGCTCGTGCTGCAGGGCGTTGAAGAGCCGCTTGCCGACGATGGAGGTGCTGATCGACATGGCTAGCACCGCAGTCAACTCGGTCGACTAAAGGATAGCCACGGGCATGATGAAGGCGTTCATTCCCCTGCCGTTGCCTGTTACCCCGGGCGTAGACGCGGCAGGAACGGTCATCATGCATGGACGCAACGTGCTTGAAGCAGGCGGTATTCTCACTATGGTCCTGACCGCGTGGCAGGCACTGCATGACCACGGCAATCTGCGCGCCGGACAGAAAATCGTGATCCACGGCGCGGTGGGCGGCGTGGGCGGTGCCGCTGTGCAAGTCGCGAAGATTGCCGGGGCGGGAGTCGTTAATATGGCATTGGCACGCAACCTTGAATACGTCAAATCTGGGTGCATCGACGGTTATCGACTATGCCGCGGATGATTTCGAGCGAACTGTGCGTGGCGTCGATATCGTGTTCCATCTCGTGGGAGGCGATACGCAATCGTGAAGCAGGGCTCACCGTGCGGCACCGTTGCCGGCGCCATGGCTGTACGGGAACCTTAGCAAACATCCACATCGCTTCCTATTCAGACATTGATGAGAAGCGTGTGTCACATTTTGTATGCGATAGGTTTGCCATGCAATTCGTCGTGCCTGCAATCCCCCGAAGGCCTGCACGCATTGCAATACGCGAGCTGCGACTGCCGTTCGGCGCCGGGGATGGCGAGTATGGTCTGTCGATGGCGATTGTGTCCAGCGATGTCGGGCGCGCCTTCAAGCTGGGCGAGCGCCTGCGCGCGGGCTTGCTGCACATCAACGATCAGACCATCAACGACGAGGTGGTCACTCCGTTTGACGGCGTCGGCGCATCGGGCAACGGCCGCAGTATCGGCGGCCCGGCAAACTAGGAGGAGTTCACTCAAAGGCAGTGGCTGACCGTTAAGGGACAGGCATCTGCCTGCCTACTCTGAAGAGGACTAGACCATGAATGCGTCGACAGGTTTGCACAATATCACGGTGGCGGTGGCACGTGCTCCGCAACAGCCTTTCACCATCGAACCGGCGCGCATCCGGGGGCCACAGGGGGACGAAGTTCTGGTGCGTGTGGTTGCCACTGGCCTGTGCCACACTGACCTAATCATGCGTGACCAGCACTACCCTGTACCGCTGCCGGCGGTACTCGGCCATGAAGGCGCGGGGATCGTCGAGCAGGTCGGCCCGACCGTCAAGAACTTGAAGGCCGGTGACCATGTGGTGCTGACCTACGGTGCCTGCGGTCATTGCAACCCTTGCGCCAGCGGCCACAAAGCTTACTGCAAGGATTTCTATCCGCTTAACTTCGGGAGCAGCGATGCCCATGGCCATACCGCGCTGCAGACACCCGAGGGCGAACCGCTACACGATCATTTCTTCGCCCAGTCCTCTTTTGCCACCTACGCGCTCGCGCGCGAGCACAACGCCATCAAGGTGCCCACTGATGCCCCGCTGGAGTTGCTCGGTCCCCTGGGATGTGGCATCCAGACCGGCGCAGGCGCGGTGATCAATTCGATGAAGGTGCGCCTGGGTAGCAGCTTTGCCGCCTATGGCGCCGGTGCGGTGGGGTTAAGCGCGGTGATGGCCGCACGCGTGGTAGGTGTGACCACCATCATTGCTATTGATGTCGTGTCTTCGCGGCTGGAACTGGCGAGAGAACTGGGGGCCACCCATACGGTGAACAGCCGAGAGGCTAATATTGTCGAGGCAGTACGTGAGATAACCGGCAGCGGCGCCGATTTCGCACTCGAATCCACTGGAAGGCCGGAAGTGCTCGAAGCTGGCATCGAGGCGCTGAGTGGCTTAGGCACCATCGGTATTGTCGGTGCGCCAAAGCTTGGCACCCGGGCCACCTTCGACGTCAACAATCTGCTGCTGGGCGGGCGTAGCATCCGTGGCATCGTCGAGGGCGACAGCGTACCTTCGGTGTTCATCCCTCAGTTAGTCAAGCTCTATCAGCAGGGCCGGTTCCCATTCGACCGCCTGGTCAAGTTCTATTCTCTAGAACAGATCAATCAGGCCGCTGAAGACAGTACCAAGGGGGTCACCCTAAAGCCCATCCTGCGCATGGCCGCGAACTGAGCGGTGCACGTCGATGTGTCCGGGAGAACAGGAAGAGGTCGGTGATAGTTGCCATACTCGTAGAGCGTCTTGGACTTGAGCTTGTCCCTCTGTGAGTAACATAGCTGGATGAGCTTCTCGACCGAGATGCCGCCTTTTGCATTTTCTTCGAGAGCTTAATGGCTGCGGCATGCGCAAACACCGGCTCCTCGGTGTTCAAACACACGCGCCGCTCCTTGCGGCGACCGT
Organism: Mycetohabitans sp. B3; assembly: GCF_021498065.1. Classification (NCBI taxonomy): domain Bacteria; kingdom Pseudomonadati; phylum Pseudomonadota; class Betaproteobacteria; order Burkholderiales; family Burkholderiaceae; genus Mycetohabitans; species Mycetohabitans sp. B3. Next base: position 165,094 of record NZ_JAHLKN010000020.1, read on the forward strand.
GCTCGGTTTTAGTGCATGGGGAAATCGTAGACACCGTGCCGGCGTCTTGCAACGCGGGAGGAACTTCCATAGTGCGGATATCCCAAATCAGGGAGACTATGGCGAGAGCCGATTGAAAAACGTCCTGGGCTCAATCGATTAGGTGTCGGTGGCGGAGAGAGGGGGATTCGAACCCCCGATAGGCTATTAACCTATACACGCTTTCCAGGCGTGCGACTTAAACCACTCATCCATCTCTCCGAGAACAAGCGATTTTACCAGCATCGAAAATGCTAAACAAGGAGGCGGTGTTAGATTTGTCAGCGCAACGTGAGAATGTTCGGTCCGTGCAAAGTAAGCATGCATGCGCGGCGCAGCCGGGCCTCTAACTGGGCGCTGGGTTCCGGCGATGTCCGTCGGCAACAAAATGTAAACCAGCATGCCGCCCCCGCATCGCTAACTAAACATTATACGAACTATTTCGTCCAGCGTGGTCGCTAGGTACATGGACCGGCAGTCGTTTGTCGTAGGGTTTAGCCGAACTGGGATGCGAAAGGACGTTCTCGTGGGACAACATATCCGGCTAAAATCGCCGCCCATGAAAGTACTGATCCATTGTCTCGTGGCCCTCGCGTGCGCCACAACCCTTACCGAAGCGGCGCCCCTGCGCATTCAGAACGCGACGGTCGATACGTATTTCTCACCGGATGGCGGAGCGGGCGCCGCCGCGGCGGCGCTGATCGACGGTGCCAAGCGCCGGGTCTGGCTGGCTGGCTATGCATTCACGTCACCCGACATCGCAAAGGCCTTGCGCAACGCCCGTGTGCGCGGTGTCCAGGTGCGCGTGGTATTGGACAAATCTAACGAGACCGGCAAATATAGTGGGGCAACCTATCTGGCTAATGCCGGCATCGACGTGCGGATCGACTCGCGCTATCCCATCATGCACCACAAGTTCATCGTGGTGGACGATGTGGTAGCGTTTGGTTCGATGAACTTTACCCGGGCGGGTGACCGCAAGAACGCGGAGAATTTCAACGTGTTTCGTGGTGCGCCGGCGCTGGCCAGCGCCTACGCCGCAGAGTTTGATCGACTGTATGCCGAATCCGCCCCATACCGCCGCTAAAGCGGGCGCACGCGCGGCGGATTGCCGTCAGCGGCTGGCCGCATCATGCGCCCGATCGAGTAATGCGAGGGCGGCAGCGGGATTCGTCCATGAGATTGCATCGCAGCTCCGTGTCAATGGAGCTGCGATGCAGTCCGCCTAGCGACGCAACAGCCGGAGCCCGTTGCCCACGACCAACAGGCTTGCACCGACATCGGCGAATACGGCCATCCACATCGTACCGTAGCCGGCCAGCGTGAGCGCCAGAAATGCGCCCTTGAGCCCCAGCGCGACAACGATGTTCTGCGTTAGGATGCGACGCGTGGCCTTCGATAGCCGGATGAATACGGCAACCTTGCGCAGATCATCGTCCATCAGTGCGACGTCGGCGGTCTCGATCGCGGCGCCAGCGCCTAATGCGCCCATGGCAAAGCCGATATCGGCGCGCGCGAGCGCAGGCGCGTCGTTGATGCCATCACCCACCATACCCACCGCATGGCGCGTTCCGGTCAGTGACTCAATCGCGCGGCGCTTGTCGTCTGGCAATTGGTTGCCGCGAACCTCGTCGATGCCAGCCTGGGCCGCGATGGTCTGCGCGGTATGCGGATTATCGCCACTCAGGATGAGCGTGCGCACGCCGAGCCGATGCAACTGTGCAACAGCCTCGCGACTGGTGGGCTTCAGGGTGTCGGCAAGTGCGAATAAGGCGAGAACGCGGCGTTCGTCCATGAGCATCACGACCGTCTTACCTTGCCGTTCCAAGCTGTCCAGCTTTGCATCAAGCTTCGCATAGCGGCATCCGAGCGTTTCAGCCAGGCGGCGGTTGCCGAGCCAGTAGCGCACGCCGTCGATAGTGCCGTGCACGCCGCGTCCGGGCAGCGCGCCAAAGTCGTCGACGACCAAGTGTTGCGGGCCGGCGGCACCGGCGGCGGCGATCGCGGCGGAGACAGGATGGTCTGAGCGGGCGGCAAGGCTCGTCGCCAACTGGCGACAGCGCGCGGCATCCACTGTCGCACATGGCTCAAAATCGGTTTGCTGCGGACGCCCCACGGTTAAGGTGCCGGTCTTGTCCAGTGCGAGCCATGCCAGGCGGTGCCCTTGTTCCAGGTAGCGGCCGCCTTTGACTAGGATGCCGTGGCGGGCGGCGACCGCCAGCGCGCTGACAATCGTGACAGGGGTGGAGATGACTAGCGCGCATGGGCAGGCGATGACCAGTAGCACCAGTGCTTTGTAGACCGACGCCGTCCACACGGCATGGCCAAGCAGCGGCGGCACGGCCGCGACCAGCAGTGCCAATGCCAACACGACCGGCGTGTACACGCTCGCAAAGCGGTCGACAAAACGTTGGATCGGCGCCTTGGACGCCTGTGCTTGCTCGACCGCTTGCACAATGCGGGCCAGCGTGCTTTGCGTGGCGGGGAAGGTGACGCAATAGTCGAAAGAACCCGATGTATTGAGCGTCCCAGCATACACCGCGTCGCCGACCTGTTTGTCCACCGGCAGGCTCTCGCCGGTGATCGAGGCTTGATTGACCGCTGAGCGGCCCGACACGATACAGCCATCAAGCGCAATCCGCTCGCCTGGCTTCACGCGCACCCGTGCACCGGTTGGCACGGTGCGCGCGTCTACGACGCGCCAACTGCCGTCGGCTTGTTGCACGCTCGCCTTATCGGGCGCGAGCGCAACCAGACGCTCGATCGCACGTCGTGCGCGCTCCAGCGAAGCAGCCTCGATGCGTTCGGCGATCGTAAACAACACCATCACCATAGCGGCTTCCGGCCATTGGCCCAGCGCGAAGGCGCCGGTCACCGCGACGCTCATCAACGCGTTGATGTTCAGGTTACCGTGACGAATCGCGATCCAGCCTTTGTGGTAGGTGCGCAGGCCAGCACCGAGCACGGCGAGCGCCGCGAGCGCCGCCGTAGTCCAGCCGGGTGCACCCAGCCAGGTCAACGCCTCAGCCAACAGCGCGGCGATGCCGGCCGCCACGAGCGGCCAGCGCCGTGCTGTATGCGTATGCGCCGGCGGCGGCACGGTGCGCGTATCGTCATGCGGTTGTATCTCGGGGGTGAAGCCGAGTGAAGTGAGCGCGGCGACGATGTCGTCCAACGCGTCGCGCGGGTGCTCAACGGTCAATACACGTTGCAACAGGTTGAACTCGAGACGTTCGGCGGGAACGATCATGTGCAGCTTCGAACGGATCAACGTTTCCTCAGTCGGGCAGTCCATTTGCCGAATAAGGATGCGCGTGCGTACCGTGTCGGTAGCGGCCATCTCGTCGCCGTCGCGCGCGCGTGCCGCCGAAGACGAATCTGCACCCGGGCTGTAGGCTGCCTGCGTAACGGCATCGGCATGGCAAATATCGGCGTGCGACCGGTTGCCGGTGTGCGGGCTGGCACAGCATGTGTCGTGCTCCCGGGTGGTGGCATGGGCATGGCACGGCGCTTGCGAGCGGCGCTCATGCTCGATATCGACTGATGTCGCTTGTGGGCTTCTGGCGAAGTGGCGATCGACCATGCTGGATTCCTCAGGTGATTTATGCTGTAGTACACACCTTGAAGCCGCTTTAAGGTCAAGCGGATCTATGCGGGACAATGATGAAAATTGGTGAATTGGCAAAGCGGGCCGGGTGCACGCCCGAAACAGTCCGCTTCTACGAGAAAGAAGGGTTGCTGCCGGTGGCGGCGCGCACAGGCGCCAATTACCGCGCATACGGCGAAGCGCATTTGGACCGTTTGCGCTTCGTGCGCAATTGCCGAGCACTGGACATGACGCATGACGAGATTCGTGTGTTGCTGCAGGCCGCGGACGCTCCGGCGCGCGATTGTGGCGCGATCGATGCGCTCGTCGATGAGCATTTGCGGCACGTCAGCATGCGAATCGACGAACTGCAGCAGCTGCGCGCACAATTGAGCGCGCTCCGCGAGCGGTGTCACGGCGCGCGGTCCGTTCAGGATTGTGGCATCATGCGCGGTTTGGCAGCCATGGACGGTCCTACTCATGTATCGAGGCAGACTCATCTGGGATGAACGCGCGATGCAAGAGTTGAGCCAATCAGCCCTGTCCCTGATGAGCGGTTTTTCCCGACGCGCTTGCCGTCCGAATCATCCCGTTCTGGTTTTACGTTGTCTATGCCTGTTTAGCATGCTGCTGGCGCTCGTCGCTTGTAGCACGTTCGATCAGCAGAGCCCGGCACCGATCGTCGAAGGCATGGCGCAGGCAGTGCCCCTGCCTGAAGCGGCGCCGCCGGAACCGGCTGCGCCGCCGGTGCAACCTGAGCTCGAGCTGCGTGAGGCAAAGACGGATAGTGACCGTGCGGCACCGAAAAAGCCGCACCGATCACCGCAACGCGCTACGGCGACCGTGTCTTCGCCGCCGCCGGTGCAGCCAATGCCGGCGCCGCTGATTGCATCGCGGCTGCTGTATCCGGGCCAGGTCAAGGGCCTGCTCGATACCGAGGTGCAACGGCCGGATGGCAAGGCCATCGGCCATGCCGTGGACTTGGTGGTCGATGCCAACGGGATGCTGCGCGAGATCGTCGTCAACCTGACAGGGTTCATGGGAGTCGGGGATCGCAAGGTCGATTTCCCGGTTGGCGCGCTGCGGGTCAAGCCAGTGGGGCCGCGTGTGGCCGGGGCGTTGGAATGGGTGCCATCGCGCACGCCGCCGATCGATCCGGCCAAGCCGTCGCAAGCCGGCAGCCCGACATCGGGCGCTGTGCCGCTGATGGATACCACCGTGCAGCGCACCAACGGTTCGAAGGTGGGGCGCGTCGTTGACGTGCTGATCGATGCGGGGCTGCGGCCGCAGGCTGCGGTGCTCGAGCTGGGTAACCTGATTAGCGCAGACCGGCGGCGGATCGCCGCCGATTGGTCAGCGCTGCGCTTCGTGGCTCGGGACAAGGCCATTCAACTGCTGTTGGACCTATCGGATCAGCAGCTTGATGCTTCGCCGTCCTATATGGCCGACCAGCCGATCCGTGCGGTATCGCCTGCGCCTATCGCCGCGCGCGGCACGCCGGCCGTAGCACGACAGCCGACGGCCCCGGCAGGGCGGGCATCCCGATGAACAAGACTGTCATGCCGAATGCACGGAGCCTGCGTGCGCTGGATGGCCTGAACTTCTTCCTTGCAAACGTCCAGACGGGGTTCGGGCCGTTCATCGCCTCGTACCTGGCCACGCACAAATGGACCCAAGGAGAAATCGGCATCGCGCTGTCGGTCGGTACGATCACGGCAATGGTCAGCCAAGTGCCGGCCGGTGCGTTGATCGACGCGACGCAGAACAAGCGTGCCGCGGCGATGGCTGCGATCGTTGCGATTGCGATCTGCGCACTGCTGTTGGCTGGCAGCCCGACCACGATCCCCGTGCTCGCTGCGGAGGTGTTCCACGGCTTTGCCAGTTGCATGTTGACGCCGGCCCTCGCGGCGTTGTCGCTTGCGCTGGTCGGCCGCCACGCGTTGGGCGACCGGCTGGGCCGAAATGCGCGGTTTGCCTCGATCGGCAGCGCGGTGGCCGCCGGGTTAATGGGATTGTGCGGCGAATATGTATCAGTGCGCTCGGTGTTCTGGTTGACGGCTGCATTGACGCTGCCAGCCATTATTGCGTTATACATGATCGATCCCCTTCATCTGGGTCCGGCGCGCGCCGCGCGTGAACTGCCACAGCGGCCTGTGCCGGCGCCGCCGCGCGAGAGCATTGGCGAGCTGTTGCGGGATCGGCGCATGTTGACGTTTGCCGCATGCATCGTGTTGTTTCACTTATCCAATGCGGCCATGTTGAATCTGGCGGCCGGCGAAGTCACCGCGCATATGGGTGACAACGTGCAACTGGTGATTGCCGCTTGCATCATCGTGCCGCAGTTCATCGTGGCATGGCTCTCGCCGTGGGTCGGGCGCTCGGCGCAGCGATGGGGACGCCGGCCGATTCTGTTACTGGGCTTTGCCGCGTTACCGGTGCGGGCGCTGCTGTTTGCTGGCGTTACCACACCGAGCCTGCTGGTGCCGGTGCAAATCTTCGACGGGCTGAGCGCCGCGGTATTCGGCGTGATGCTGCCGTTGATCGCAGCCGATGTGGCCGGCGACAAGGGGCGCTACAACCTGTGCATTGGCGTATTCGGCCTGGCCGCCGGCATCGGCGCGACGCTGAGCACCGCGCTCGCCGGACTGGTCGCGGACCATTTTGGCAACGGCGTAAGCTTCATCGGCTTGGCGGTGGCCGGCGCGCTGGCCGTGCTGATAGTGTGGCTGGCGATGCCCGAAACGCGCGAGGCCGACGTCACGGACGCTGACACGACGCCCGCTGCTCGCGCGTGACGTGTGAAGGCATGGCGTGTGAAGACGCGAAACTCAATGGCATAATACGGTTTGTACCCATTGCGCAGCGCTTCGTCTTGGGTGACGGGCGGTGCGCGGTGGGTTCCCGGCCCGCCTTGCCTGTTTACCCATCCCCTCTTTGTACTGATGCAGCCATCGACTGCTCGCTTGGCCGAGCTCGACTTTTTTCGTGGCCTCGTATTACTGATCATCGTCGTCGATCACATCGGCGGCAGCATGTTGTCACGTGTGACGTTGCACACCTATGCGCTGTGCGATGCTGCCGAGGTATTCGTGTTCCTGGGCGGCTACGCCACCGCCATCGCGTGGACCACGCTCGCCGCGCGTCGTGATGAGGCCGCCGCGCGTCGACGTTTCATCCGCCGTGCGTGGGAAATCTACCGTGCTTTTCTCGTTACCGCTGGTTTGATGTTGCTCGTCAGCGCGATTCTGCGCGCGTTCAGCATCGACGCGCCCAATATGGCGTCGGCTGACCTGGACGGGCTGATTGACTCGCCTGCAGTGGTGCTGCGCGACATCTTATTGTTCCGGCGGCAGCCCTATCTGGCGTCTGTGTTGCCGATGTATGCGTTCTTTGCGCTGGCGGTACCGGTGATTATCCCGCTTGCACGCGGCTGGCCCTGGTTGCTGGCGGTGTGCTCGTTCGCGCTGTGGTGCCTGGCCGGTGACGCATACTGGCTGCTGCCGGCTGCACCGGGGAACCGGTGGGATTTCAATCCGTTCGCCTGGCAAGCGATGTTCACGCTCGGCGCGCTGGCGCGCTGCCAGCCGATCTACGCTGGCCTGCGTCGTTCGCGCGCAGGCTGGATCATTAGCGTCGTCGCGCTGCTCACGGTGCTCATCTGCGCGTACTGTAAATTGTCCATCAATGGGGCGTCGGACAGTGTCATGAAGCGCGACTTGCAGTGGCCTCGCGTGGTCAATTTTATCGCGCTCGCCTGGCTGGTGGCGAACATGGTGCAATATGGCTGGATGCGTCGGCTGGCCGGATCGGTGCCGTGGATCGGCGCCGTTGGCCGCAAGGGCTTGTTATGCTTCGTGGCGGGTACGGTGATTTCGCTCGGTGTCGATTCGGTACTCTATTGGTGGACCGACGGGTTGCTCGATGTGCCGCTCGGGCTCGTCGCCGACGCGGTGGCGATCGCCTCGTTGCTGCTCGTGGCTGGCTGTGCGGATCCGCTCACGCGGTGGTTCGGTGCAGCCGCTGCACGCCGCACGGCCGGCGCTGCTTGAGCGCGCGCGTATCATAGGGAGGAGGGCAGGCTCGATGCGCATCTTGCTGGAGTGGCTGACAGCGGTGCTCGGTTTGATGGCTGGGGCGCCTGCGATCGCCAGTACCGTGCTGATCCGCTCGTTTCATTCGGAAACCCTGAACCGGGACTGGTCGTACACAATCTACCTGCCGACCGGCTATGATCACGACGGCCCACGATTACCGGTTGTCTATCTGCTGCACGGAAACAATGACAATGCGAACGACTGGATCTCACAAGGGCGCGTGCAGGCTACCGTCGACGCGCTGATCGAGCGCAAAGATATCGCACCGATCGTCATTGTGATGCCGCAGGGTGGTACGCAATGGTACGTGGACCGGAAGGAGGCGATCGAAACCGCGTTCTTCTCCGAGCTGATGCCGGAAATTGACGCGCGTTTCAGGGTTTCCCAGCAGCGTGACGAGCGGGTAATCGGCGGTGTATCGATGGGGGGATTCGGCGCGCTGCGCTATGCAATGACCCGGCCGGACTTGTTCGGCTCGGCGATCCTGCTCAGTCCCGCCATCTACGCGAACGAACCGCCGCCGAGTTCGGCGGCGCGCTGGGTCGGGGTATTCGGCGCGGCGCAATTCGACCCGCAGGTCTGGCGCGCGTTGAACTATCCAGCGCAGTGGCGTGCTTACCTGCGGCAACCGTTGCGTGTGTCCATGTTCGTCGCGTCCGGCGACGACGATCTTGCGATCCAGGCCGAGGTGTGCAAATTGTACGCGAACTTACGTGCGTGCGGCAATCCGGCAGCGCTGCGCATCGTCGACGGCGGCCATACATGGGCCGTATGGCGCAACCTGCTCGGAGACGCTTTGCGCTATGCACTGGCCCGGCCACGAAGCCGTTAGTAGCGTGTCGTGCGCGTCATGTCTGACTGGTGCCTACGCGTTGCGGTTCAGCGCACGCGCCAGCCATTCCAATTGTTGCTTGATCGCTAGCACCGCCAAGCGGACAAGCGAGCGCACAAGCAATGTTGCCTGGCACAGAGTGGGATTGCTGCTTCAGTGCTCGTCCGTGAGCCGTTACGGCAACGATGACTTGGCGTTCGTCATGCGAGTCACGATGATCCGTGCCGGTCACAGGTATGCGCGCGCGACGTTGATCAACTGCACCCGGTTGCGCACGTTGAACAATGTACGCAATCGTCGCATGTGATAGTCGACGTTGTGTGGCGACAGGCCAAGGAAATAGGCAATTTCCTTGTCGCGACGACCTTGCACGACGGCTTGCAGGATCGATTGCTGCAACTCGGACAGCGCGATCCCTTCACGTTGTGGTGCCGGCGCCAGGCCAATCGCGCCTTGCGCGTGCGTCCAAATGAACTCATGAATGGCATGCGCAAACATCAATGTCTGGGCAACGAGCGTATCGCTGAGCCAGCGGATGTCATCCATCGATGAATTGAAACACAGGCAGGCCGTCGTATCGACGCGCGGCAGCGGGAAGCGGATCACCAGTCCGCTACGCCGCTTGTCTTCCTCCAGTAGCTCGATCAGTTGTCTGATGCGTTGGCTGCGCGATGGTGCGCGAGGCAAATTCACGCGCAGTTGCGCGGCGCTCCACGGCGACGGCAGGCCAGTGGACGATGCACAATGGATCCTTGGGTCAAAATCGAAATAGCGCTCGCGGAAGTAGCGTGACAACCAACTGCGCGACTCGTAGTCCGTCAGCACGAACATTGACTTGTGATCGCTGCTTTTGCGCGGCACGATATAGCTGAATGAGTCGAACCCCAATTGCGCAAGCTTGCCCCGCATGAATTCCACACGATCTTGCACACTGGTATAGCGCAGCAGGGGGCTGGTCGTAAGAGGCTGGCGGGGATCAGCCTTCGGGGCGCCGATGTCTTGCTCTGTAAACAGCGTAAGGAAGCCGCCGGGTGGCAGCGCTACATGAGCCGTCGCAGCCACTGCGCCGTCAGACGGGTTTGGCTGTTCACCGGATGCTGGCCGGGTAAGCCAGTACGGCAGCGTTTCGCATTCTTGCTCCATGGAACGGTGGCTCCAGCGTCGGTCGTGATGATGGGACTGCAACATCTAACGATCTTTTTTCGATTTATACGGGTGCAGCAAGCAAATCACACACGCTTGGCGGCACGCGCCGACGCGGGGAGCAGCGTTCGGCGGGCGGGCCTGAGCGTCGTCAAACTTCGGGTAGCGAGCAACGCGCTGCGACCGTATAGTGAACCAACATGGCGAAGTTTGCAGGTACCGGTCTGCGGTCCGTCATGGCGGTGCGCCCGGCGGCGCATCTATCCTTGTAGCGCCGTACCAGGCTTGGTGTCGTCAACCGCGTCTGCCCGGCTGGCGCCTTCGGAGTCGGCGTGCGTGGCGCCGGAAACACAACTTATGAGTATTCCAGAAGTGTCGTGAACCGGTACATACGAGGTTTCGTAGTGGCGCGGCATCGGAAGGGCCACCGCGTTCGAGCCGCTCTCGTGACGAAAGATTTGCGACTGAGGCCGTCAGGTTGCGGTGGCGGACAGCGCGGGGCTCGCACGGTAGCGCAGTGTAGGCGCAACGGCATAAGCACTGGCAAGGCGGAACGCGTCAGTTCGTTGACCGCTGGGCGCATATTGCGTCAGACGCGAGACACGGCGCTGCACCGTGCACGAGCAGGGTGGGCACGATCAGTGCTTAGTTTTTTTGTAGCCTATCGGTTGAGTTATATAGATTACGCAAAAAGGAACCATCCTGTTCAGCAATAGAGGCGTCCGTTTGCTGGCGTCCGTCGACGCGCCAGGCGAACACTATCAGAATTTTTATTGCTTTAAGCATGACCGCGCGCGAAAACGTTTGACTGTATGCATCATCTCGCGTATCTTTGCTGACTGAAGTTTTCAAGATGTCCGATTGCTGTTCATCATCTGTCCGCGACCCACGCGGTACGCTCGTTGTCCTCTCCCTCTTGATCGCTTCCGTACTGCCGCACTAAGCGGGAAACATTTATTTTTTCTTTTGAGGGATTCGTCCATGGATACCGGTATCGTTAAGTGGTTCAACGACAGCAAGGGTTTTGGTTTCATCACGCCGGACGCGGGTGGTGAAGACCTGTTCGCGCATTTCTCCGAAATCACCGGAGAGGGATTTAAGACGCTGGTGGAGAACCAGCGCGTCAGCTATCAGGTCAAGCGTGGCCCGAAGGGTCTGCAGGCCGCGAACATCAAGCCGCTGTAAGCTTCATACGTGTAAGCTCAATACGTCCGGATATGTCCGGACGACAGGCTGCCTCGCGTCCGCGGGGCAGTAGTATTGCCCGCCAGTCTTCCGCGCCGTGCCGTCTTTTCGACCGCGCGGCCGTCGGTCCAGCGCTTCGCGCTCCCCTCTGAATGCGCTCGTCCACCCTGGGTGTTGCCCATTCGTGGCCATTGGCCGGCTGTGTCACATCATAAAGACAATGCACAATCAAACTATTCGGATGTACCGCGGTTATGCGGTGCAGCCTTCCGCGCATCGATTACCCGATGGCTGTTTTTCTTCTAACGTCACGCTGGAACGGGCAAATTCGCCCATGTCCTCGCCATTGACGGCGGCGAAGACCGCAGCAAAGTTATATTGTTTTTACTCGCTCGATTATTTTAGTTCTGAACAAGAGGCGGTCCGCTATTCGAATCGCTGGGCCCAGCATTGGATCGATATGCGCGGTTGAGCACCGTCGCCCACGGCTGCCCTGAGTACTGCATATCGGCTGATCGAGAAACGTCGGGTTTCAGGCGTCCAGCAGGGCCATGATGCGACCGGTTTCCCAGTCCGATTTGGAAAGAGCCCATGCCATGTTGCCGCAGCAGCGCCCGGACGGCATAAAACATTAGAAAACGGTTTATATCGACTTCGTGACGGCGGCCGACGAACAACTTGTCCAACACAACGCTGCGCCGTTTGGCAGATACTACTCGACGATGACTGATCCATTGTGGCGAATCCATTTCAGCAAGTCGTTCCTGCTCATCTCGACTCCTGGCGAGGCCATGCCCGACCCCGGTGCCGACCAGCGGGCAGGCGCAACGGATCATGACGGCGGTGAGGTGGCGGTGCGATACAGCATGCACCGACGCGGTGCTGTCTGTGGCGAAGGCACAAGGCCGCAACCCCGTGGTCGCCGCTTAGCAGGTGTTGGTTCATGCTAAACTGCCGCGTATGTCCGTCTGGCGCAGAGTTTCTATCGTCTTACTGCTGATGCTGGGTTTGCCGATCCGGCTTGCGGTGGCATCCGTGAATTGCGATCTGTCGCAGTTCACGCCGCCGGTCACGCATGCACATTCCGCACATGTCAAGACCGCCGTATGCGACATCAATCCGCATGCGGTGTTGGACACCCGGGCGGTATCCTCGGACGCTTCATACGTGGCCGCGTCCGCGGGCGCGCGTGCCGGCCAGCGAGGCCATGGCGACCACGTATCACATCATGGCGCGGGCCAGTGCAGTGGTGGCGCAAACTGCTGCGTCGGCGCGCCGCTGCCGTGTGTCGGCACGATTGCCGACATTCGTGTATTTGTCAACCTCCGTTTGTTGCCTCAGCCATCCGTTGGCGCAATCCGCTTCCTGACTGGCGGTATTGAGCGACCTCCGAGCGCGTATCCCGTCTAAGTTCATTGTCCGCTCGCCAGTGCTGGCGAAGCGGTGACTTGTCGGCCGGCCGTCACGCTGGCCCTTGGACCTGTTCGAGATCATCATGCGCAAGCTGTTCGCAGCGCTCGCGTGCGCCGTGGCTCATGTGCCGCAGCTCGTCCACGCCGAGCCTGCCTTTCCCGGGCCGGCCGACGCCAGTGCGTCGGTTCCGGCTGTCACTGTGCCACCGGCCTTTGCCGGATATCATCAGTACAACGATAGCGACGCCGTCGAGTGGATTCGGTTGAATCGTGCGCTCGCGCCGGGCCGCGGCGAGTTGGCCGGGCCGAGCCGTTCCACCCCGCAGGGGCGGGCCGCGGCGCATGACCACGCCGACCACGTTGACCGTGCCGGCCACGACGGCCAGACTACCCACACCGGCCGTATCAGCCACGCTGGCTACACAGATTCTGTGGGTCGTGCTAATCACACAGATCGCACGAATCACACAAATCACACCGGTCATCAGGAGCATACGCAATGAGGTCCCGGCGCGCTCGATGCAGAGCCGTATTGACTGTGGCGCTGGCCACGACGATGCTGGCGGGCTGCGCGGTACCGCCAGCCGATGGAGGCTTTGGCGCGATCGCTGACGCCGCGTCCAAGCGGCTTGGCAAGCAAGCTGTCTGGGTGCGTACCGACGAAGATCGGCAAGCGGCGGCGCAACGTACCCGCGAGCTACTTTTACGGCCGCTGTCGATCGATGATGCCGTCCAGGTGGCGTTGCTCAATCATCCCGGCTTGCAGGCCACCTATGCCGATCTGGGCATTGCACAGGCGGACTTGGCGCAGGCCAGTCGCCTGCCAAACCCCGGATTTCGCTTTAGCCGGACGCATTCGAACAACGACTTGAGCATCGAGCGTACATTCTCGCTCGGCCTGTTCAGCGCGCTGACGATGCCGGCGGTGATACGTATCGAGGGGGCGCGCGTGGAGCAAACCAATTTAGCTCTCGCCGACGCGATGCTGGCCGTCGCAGCCGACACGCGCCGGGCCTACATCGAGGCAGTGGCGGCACGGCAAGCACTGCAATATGCGCAACAGGTGGTGGACTCGGCGCAAGCAGGGGCAGAGTTGGCGCGCAGACTGCACAAGGCAGGCAATTGGAGCAAGCTGGATTATGCGCGGCAGCAGGCATTCTATGCGCAAGCGGCCGCGATGCTAGCCAAGGCGCAGCTACAAGTGTCAACCGAGCGCGAGAAGCTGACCCGCGTAATGGGACTGTGGGGCGAGGCGATCGACTACGCGTTACCCGACCGCCTGCCGGCGCTGCCCGCTGAGCGCGTGGCGCTTGTCGACTTGGAACCGTGGGCGATCGATCAGCGTCTGGACGTGCAGGCTGCACGACTGCAGGCGCGCCGCGTCGCCGCGTCGCTTGGCCTGACGCGCGCCACGAAGATGGTCAATGCCTTGGATCTCGGCTACATGGACAACAACGAGACGGACAAAGGTCACGAGCATGGCTACGAGATCAGTGTCGAGGTGCCGCTATTCGATTGGGGCGGCGCAAAGGTAGCACGTGCCGAGGCGACGTACAGGCAGGCGGTTGAGCGGCTCGCACAGGTGGCGCTGCAGGCACGCTCGCAGGTTCGGCAATCTTATGCCGCGTACGTCACGAGCTATGACGTCGCACGGCACTATCGCGACGAGGTACTTCCTGTGCGCAAGGCGATTTCCAACGAGATGTTGCTGCGCTACAACGGCATGCTCGCCAGCGTGTTCGATCTGCTGGCTGACGCCCGCGACCAGGCTGACGCGGTGAGCGCATCTATCGACGCACTGAAAGACTTTTGGCTCGCCGAAACGGAGCTGGAGCGTGCGCTCGGCGGCCGTCTGCCGACGGCAGTAGCGCAGCACGCCGGGGCGGTGGCGGCGGCAAGCGTTCCTGTAGCAAGTCAACCAACGACACACGAGCCGGCTGCTGCTCACCCGCGGGAGGGGCACTGAGATGGTCACACGCCGACAATTCTTGAATGGCTCCGGCGCCGCATTGCTGGGCGCGGCGCTGGTTAGTAAAGCCGGCGCGGCGGCTTTGCCGGAGGCACCATCCAGCGCCAGTGTCGCGACCCAGCCGCCGTTGGCTCCGCGCGATGGCCGGCCGTACAAACCGGTCGTCACGCTCAACGGCTGGTCGCTGCCTTGGCGCATGCGCAATGGCTGGAAGGAATTCCATCTGGTAGCTGAGCCGGTGGTGCGCGAGATCGCACCGGGGATGCAAGCGCACCTGTGGGGCTATAACGGACAGGCGCCGGGCCCGACGATCGAAGCGGTTGAAGGCGACAAGGTGCGCATCTTCGTGACGAACCGCTTGCCCGAGCGCACCACCGTGCATTGGCATGGGATGCCGCTGCCGTGCGGGATGGATGGCGTGGGCGGTCTGACACAGCCGCATATCCCGCCCGGCAAAACGTTTGTCTACGAGTTCCAGCTCGAGCGGCACGGCACCTTCATGTATCACCCGCATGCCGACGAAATGGTGCAAATGGCGATGGGCATGATGGGCCTGTTTATTGTCCACCCGAAAGCGCGTGGCGTGATGCCAGTCGATCGGGATTTCGTATTCTTGATGTCCGCGTATGACATCGATCCTGGCAGCTTCACGCCGCGGGTGAACGAGATGACGGATTTCAACGTCTGGAGTTGGAATGCACGGGTGTTTCCTGGTATCGACCCGCTGCCGGTGCGCCGCGGCGATCGTGTGCGGATTCGCTTCGGCAACCTGACGATGACCAATCATCCTATCCATCTGCACGGGTACGCCTTCGAGGTGACGGGAACCGATGGGGGCTGGATCGCGCCGGCAGCGCGATGGCCGGAAGTGACCGTGGATGTCGGCGTTGGCCAGATGCGGGTAATCGAGTTCGAGGCATCGCGCCCGGGAGATTGGGCGTTCCATTGTCACAAGTCGCACCATACGATGAATGCGATGGGCCACCAGGTGCCGAACATGATCGGCGTGCCGCAACAGGACTTGGTCAAGCGTATCAACAAGCTGGTGCCCGACTATATGGCAATGGGCAGCACCGGCGGATCAATGGGTGAGATGCAGATGCCATTGCCAAATAACACGCTGCCGATGATGACCGGGCAGGGACCGTTCGGTGCGCTCGAAATGGGCGGGATGTTCACCATCGTGAAGGTCCGCGAGGGCCTGGGCCGCGACGACTACCGGGATCCGGGCTGGTACCGGCACTCTAGGGGAACGGTCGCGTACGAATACGCGCAGGACTCGGCCGCCGCGCGCGTAAAGTAATTACCATTGCTTGCCTACACAAGGAAAAAAACCGATAGTTCTCTTTCTCGGTCAATACAATTAGACAACAGCATTTTCTGCATCAACTAACAAAAGGAAAGCTAATGCGTTACTGTCGCTCCCGTCGCGCGCTGCTGCGTGCCTGTGCAATGCTCCCATGGATGCCGACGCTGGCAGCGTGCGCGGCGCAAGAACCGAGCGCCTCAGCGCCGGGGCCATCTAGGTTGCGAGGGCCGGCCACATTGCAAAGACCAGCCGCGTTGCAACTCGAAGCGCTTGCAGTACTGGAGGCGCGCATGGGCGGGCGCCTCGGGGTTTGCGCGATCGACACGGGTAGCGGTGCGCGGCTCGTGCACCGTGCAGAGGAGCGTTTTCCGTTCTGCAGTACGTTCAAGGCGGTGCTTGCGGCAGCCGTACTGGCCCGCAGCGGGGATACGCCCGACTGGTTGTCGCAGCGCGTTCGGTATGGCTCGGCTGATGTGGTCAGTTATTCGCCGATCAGCGGGCAACATGTCGGCGCCGGAATGCACATTGACGAAATGTGCGCGGCAACGCTGCAGTACAGTGATAATACGGCAGCGAATCAGTTGATGAAGGTGCTTGGCGGAATTGATGCGGTAACAGCATTTGCCCGTTCAGTGGGCGATGCTACCTTCCGGCTGGATCGCTGGGAGCCGGAGTTGAACACAGCGATACCAGGGGACGTGCGCGACACGTCGACGCCGGCGGCGATGGCAGACACGCTGCGCGCGGTGATGCTGGGCAATGTGTTGCGTCCGTGGCAGCAGCAGCGATTGCAGCAATGGATGCTGGGCAATCGCACAGGCGACAAGCGAATCCGTGCCGGCGTGGCCGCGCAGTGGCGCGTTGCCGACAAGACGGGTACCGGGGAGTACGGCACTACCAACGACATCGGGGTCCTTTGGCCGCCCGAGCGGGCGCCGATTGTGCTGTCCATCTATTTCACCCAGCCGCAGCAGGATGCGCCGGCGCGCGACGAGGCGATCGAGCAAGCCACGCGTATCGTGGTTGACGCGCTGAGTTGAAGGCGCCCCCCGGCGAGTCGCCATTCGGATCGCTCGTGAACGAGACTTTGTCGGATATGCCCTCAGGCGCCCAATTGGGCAGCCAGCTCAGGCGTTGGCGGGCGCTGCATCGCATTAAGCAGGCGCATGCTGCCGAGCTGTTCGGTGTCAGCCAGTCGACGATTTCTCGCTGGGAGGCGGGCTTACAACCCATGGAGTTGGCCGAGCGGCGGCGCGTGGCGCATACATTGTCGGCGCGGCTCGATTCGGCGGCTGATCATGCGCTTGCGCGACTGGTCCGCGGCAACCCGTTGCCGGTACACTTGATTTGCGATTTGACGCACCAGTTGTTGGCGTGCTCCGCGGCACGTGCTGCCCAGTTCTCCGTGCCTGTCAGTGAACTGCTCGGGCGTGCCTTGTGGCGTTACTCGACGTCGCAGATCGCACACCAGGAGGCGCAACTAGACACACTGGGCTGGCGCGATGCGGTGGCGCCACCGTCACTGGCTGTGCGACGAATACGAGCGCGCGCAGTCGGCGGAGGCGTTGGCGGTGAAGGCGCTGGACAAGCTTGAGACGATCCTGCAGCATAACCAGGGACGCAATCCGCCTGATTTCGACTATCAGTTCAATCTGGCGTATGGACGCCGGTACACGAGCACCCATCCACTCTTCGCCGAGATACGGCAAGTGCTTGATAGCGAGACGCTCGCACGGATCGCGCAACAGCGGTGAACCATTGTTGTGCCCCCGCGTCTGCTGCGCTAGAGCGTGTGTTCCGCGCCGGCGTGCTGTTGCGGCGGTGTGTGGGTGGCCTTCAGCCGGCTCGCTGCGGCTAGCAGCGACTGGCCGGTTGGCGTCAGCATCGGGCGGCGATGGCCTTCGGTGAGCTCTTCCAACTCGATGAGTTGCCGCTCGAGCAGCGTGTCCAGTTCAGCGCGGTTCATGTCGATCTGCTCCGGTGCGTTGCGGATCAGCATCAACGTGGCGAATTCGTGTGGGCTCAGCATCTTCGTCTCCAAATCGTTCATGAGGCTGCGATCCTATCGCCTAGGATCACAAGATAAAGCAGCGAGATGACAGGCCGATAGCAGCGGCCGCCCAGCGCCCCGGCGAGATTACGCATCGGGGCGCGGGCTGTCGAGCGGACGCCGGTCCGCGCGATGACTGACGGCGTTCAGCCGATGCTGACGTCGATCCGGCGGGGCTTGGCCTCGTCGCGGCGTGGGATGGCCAGCTTCAGCACGCCGTCGCGCAACTGCGCGTCGATACGTGACGCATCCAGATCCGCACCCAGCGCGAACGTGCGGGCGAAATGCGGATCGCGCAATTCGGCGTGCTGGACCCGCAAGCCGGTGGGCGTCGGCACGACGGCCTCGGCTTCAAGTGACAGTGTGCTGTCCTGCACGCTCACGCTCAGCTTGTCGCGTGGCACGCCGGGCAGGTCGACCAGTAGCGTGACGCCGTTGCGATCCTCGAAAATATCCACAGCCGGCGCCACTGTCGTGCGGCGTGGTTGCGACGCCGTTGCGCTTTGTGCGGCGACGCTGGCGTTCTGTTGGGCGGGACGGTCGACCAGTTCGGTGGTGTTGCTCATGGTGTGCTCCTGGTTTGCGTCAATGCGGGTCAATAGGTCATTGCACTGTGATCGATCGCGGCTTAGATGCCTCGAGCTTGCCGATGGTCACGCTCAAGCAGCCGTTCACATAGCGCGCTTGGACCTTGTCTGGATCGGCCTGGTGCGGCAATTCGATGATGCGGCGGAATGTGCCGCTGAAACGCTCTTGCAGATAGGTCCGCGTGTCGTCGGGACGCTCCGTTTGCACGCGTTTGCGCTCGCCGCTGAGGATCAACAAGCCGTTGTCGATCGACACATCGATCTGCGCCGGATCGAGTCCGGGGGCAAATGCGACAATCTCGATCGACTCGTCCGTGCTGCCGATGTTGACCGCCGGGAATGCCCCGACGCGCGACGCGCGCAGGCTAGTCGGCATGTTGGCGAACAGGTTCGCGACCTGCCGTTGTAGACGATCGATGTCGTTGAAGACGTCTGTGCTAAAAAACAAATCACTCATGGTTTGCTCCTTCGATCCTTCGTCGAAGGGCCGAACCGGGCTACGCGCTCCAGTCCGCCCGTCAACACTGGATCCGTCGACAAACAAATCGAAACACGCAGTGCGTAATACGCGACTGCCCAAGTGATTCATAACATAGTTCTGCCACACGAAATTTCAAGAGGAGGCGCTCGACGCAGGTGCAGGTCGGCGGTGGATCAGCGGCAAGTTGGCGGTAAGCAAATTGGCGGTAAGTCAGTGGTCAATCGGCGGGACCGGTGACAAGGCGTGCCCCTGGTACATGCAGCATCCGAGCCGACGTGCGATTGCCGCCTATTTTGGTACGATTCAGTCTTTCATCGAACGGTAGCCGACTGTGAGACGCACGGACATTGCCCCGCTGCGCGCGGGTTGCGCCGCCCTGCTGGCCCGCATGGGGCCGCTCGCTACGAGATTCTGGCGGCGTGCGCGGCATCCGGGCCGGCGCGACCTGGCCTGGGTGGCCGCGGTGGTGCCTGCTTACGTGCTGATCCTGGTGCCGTTCACGCCCGGCATCGGCGATATCCGCAAGGCAAAGGTCGAGCAACCGGCGCAGGTGTTGTCCGCGGACGGCAAGTTACTGGCTCAGTTCAAGCCGTCCAATCGTGAATGGGTCGCTTTGTCCGACATCTCGCCGCACGTACTCGATGCGTTGGTTGCGACGGAGGACCATCGGTTCTATCAGCATCATGGCTTGGATTGGCGACGCACGGCAGCGGCGGCCGCACAGACGTTTTCCGGCGACCGGCAAGGCGGCTCGACCCTCACGCAGCAGCTGGCCCGCAACCTGTACCCAGATGAAATCGGGCGGGCGCCCACGCTCACGCGCAAAATCAAGGAGGCGATTACCGCCTTGAAGATCGAGGCCGTGTACACAAAAGCCGAGATCTTGGAAACCTATCTGAACACCGTCCCGTTCCTATACAACGCGTATGGGATCGAGATGGCGGCCCGCACCTATTTCGACAAGCCAGCCAGTGAATTGGATGTGTTGCAAAGTGCGACGCTGGTCGGCATGCTCAAGGGCAACAGCTACTACAACCCGGTCATCAACCCGGAGCGCGCGTTGCAGCGGCGTAACACGGTGCTCGCGCAGATGGCCAAGTACGGCAAGTTGGCGCCGCAGGCGTACGAATCGCTTGCGCGCCGGCCGTTGCGGCTGGATTTTGAGCGGCAGGTCGAGCCGCCTGGCCCCGCCCCCCATTTTGCGCAGCAATTACGCAAATGGCTGATCGCGTGGGCGGATCGCCACGACTACAATATCTACTCCGACGGCTTGGTCGTGCGCACAACCATCGATTCGCGGCTGCAGGCGATAGCCATGCAATCCGTCGTGCTGCACGGCAATCAATTACAAGCCATTGCCAACGCTGCTTGGTCGACCGCTTCGGCGTGCGTGGGCAGTCACGATTTCGTACAGACTTTCGTGCGCGACACACCGGATTACCGGGCGGCGCTCGACGCGGGGTTGACGAGCCCGCAGGCGCTGAAGCGGCTGCGGGCCGATCGCGGTTTCATGCAGGCGCTGTGTGACGAGAAAACACGTGTACAGGCGGACTTTGTCGCACTCGATCCGCGCGATGGCGCAATCAAAGCATGGGTGGGCAGCCGCGATTTCAACAAGGATCCATTCGACCACGTGCAACAGGCGCGGCGGCAACCCGGCTCAACGTTTAAGCCGTTCGTCTATGCCGCCGCGTTCGAGCAGGGCGCCCGTGCCGACGATACGATCGTCGACCAGCCAGTGTCGATCGCGCTGGAGGGAGGCGAAATCTGGCGTCCCGCCGACGACGTCCCGCCCAGTGGACAGCCCATGACGCTGCGCGACGCGCTGGCGTACTCGCGCAATCGTATCACTGCTCAATTGATGCAATCGGTCGGGCCCGCGAAGGTGGCCAAGCTTGCCCAGGCGATGGGCGTGCGAGACAGCATGCTGAACCCTGTGCCGTCGCTGGCACTCGGCACGAGTCCCGTCACGCTCAAGGAAATGGTGTCCGCATACAGTACCATCGCCGATGGCGGTCGCTATGTGCGGCCGATGATGGTCACTCGTATCGAGGACCGGGATGGCAACGTGCTGGCGCAATTCGCGCCGGATGCAGGCAAGCAGGTGCTGCCTGCCGACGTTGCATGGACGTTGCTCGATGTGATGCGGGGCGTGATCGATCGGGGTACTGGTATCGCGATCCGCACCCGCTTCGGCATTCGCGCGGACGTAGCCGGCAAGACGGGCACGACGCAAGACAACGCGGATGGCTGGTTCATCTTGATGCACCCGCAGTTGGTCGCCGGCGCATGGGTTGGCTTCAATGACAGCCGTGTGACGCTGCGCAGCGATGACTGGGGACAGGGCGCGCACAGTGCGTTGCCGATCGTTGGCGATTTTTATCGACGTGCGCTGCGCGCGCGGCTGATCGATCCGCGCCTGCGGTTCGCGAGCGAGCCGCCGCCCGGTATCTTGCAGCGCACGCTCGCGCAGATTCGTGCCTGGCTCGCGCAAGTGTTTCCTGCGACGCACCAGGCCGAGCCCCCAGCGCCGCCGCGCCGGGTGCCACGACGGATAGAGCCGTCAGCGGGTGAGGTTGTCGTGCCGACGCCGGCGAGTGGCGTCGCCGTGGACGGTGCGAACATGGGGCTGCCGGCGGGCGCGCCGGTATCATCGGCGGCATCCGTCGCGTCGGCCTCGTCGGCCGTGTCGGCCAGCGTGCCGCCGACATCGACGCCGGGTTCGACATCCGAGGTACCCGTCGCGACTGCTGCGTCGCCGGCGGCGGCCTCTGGGGCGCCGGGTGCAGCGGCGTCGGTCGGCTCTGGCGGCGCAGCCGGCAGGCCGGCCACGTCGCCCGGCCCGTCGTCGCCGGAACCGGCTGCTTCGCGCGGCGTACCCCCGTTCGGCAATGAGGTACCGTGGGCGCCGACGCCAAGCCCTGATGCAATGGATTCGGATGCCGTCGGCCCACGCGCCGGCGAGTAAAGCGCCTGCGCCGCCGAGCATCGACGTGCCGATGTCGGGCAGGGAGCATCGAACGGCGAGCGCCGGCGCATTGCGATAAAAAGCGCAGGCATCAACCAGAAGAACATAAACATCCAGACGCTATAGTCCGCGGCGTCGCCGGCGAGCCGCACGCCGATGGCGTCAATCACGGTGTAGACAGCGATCATTGCGAAGCCACTCGTGTAGCGGGTCATCGATGTCTCGGCTCGATCATATCGAAGCACGGATTCTCGATACAGGAGGATGTCTGTAAGTATGCCGATGGCGTTGACTACGTCGCTGCGTGCCAACGCGGTATGCGATCGGTAACTTGATGGAAATGCAATGAGGTGCCATTTACGATCTTCTCGGGCGCGGCGTGGTCGCCGCCCGATTTCACCTTAGTCGATACGACGGATCTGTTTTGGCGAGGGTTGCATCTTGCATTTTCATTGGGTCGCCGGCGGCTGAGGCCGTATGCTACGAACATGCCCTTCCGGCGTCCGTGCTGCCGGACGCACCGATCTGGCCAGGCATTGGTACGATCCGCCACCAGGAGACCACCATGAACCCTTTGCCTTCTTCACCAAACACCGGCGATGCTCGAAGCCGTGCGGCCGCGTTCTGTAGCCAATTTGGACTGTCGGCGCCGATCCTGCTGGCGCCAATGGCCGGCGCGTGCCCGCCGGCATTGTCGATTGCCGTGGCCAATGCAGGCGGCATGGGTGCCATGGGGGCACTGCTGACGCCACCGGAAGGTATTGTGCAATGGGCCGACGCGTTTCGCCGCGGCAGCACCGGGCGCTTCCAATTGAATCTATGGATTCCCGATCCGCCGCCTGAACGCGACCGGCACAACGAGCAGCGCGTGCGCGCATTCCTGGCGCAGTGGGGGCCTGGCGTGCCCGAGTCAGCAGGCGAGGCGGTGCCATTGGATTTCGCCGCGCAATGCGACGCGCTGATCGAGGCGCGGCCGGATGTCGTCACCTCGATTATGGGGGTATTTCCGCCCGCGTACGTGAAGCGCTTGAAGGACCACGGCATTGCCTGGTTCGCGACGGTCACGACGCTGGACGAAGCCCGCGAGGCACAGGCAGCGGGAGCCGATGCGATCATTGCGCAAGGCTTCGAGGCGGGTGGTCACCGTGGCGCGTTCGATGCGGCCCGGGCGGAACGGCAGGCCGTTGGCCTGTTTGCGCTGTTGCCTCGCCTGGCTGACCATATTCGCGTACCGTTGATCGCCGCCGGCGGTATCGGCGATGGCCGCACGTTGGCGGCCGCGCTGATTCTCGGCGCGAGCGCGGTGCAAATCGGTACTGCCTTCCTGCGTTGCCCGGAGGCGGCGCTGAACTCCGCATGGGCGGACGCGCTGGACGGATTGGAGCCGGAGGACACCGTACCGACGCGCGTGTTTACCGGCCGCCTCGGCCGTTCGGTGGCGACCGATTACGTGCTTGCAGCGGCGGCGCCGGATGCTCCGCATCCGGCACCGTATCCGGTACAGCGCGCGCTTACCGCATCGATGAAAAAGGCCGGCGCAGTGGCGCGCGACTATCACCGAATGCAGGTGTGGGCGGGGCAGGCTGCTGCAATGGCGCGAGCGGTCCCCGCGGCCGGCGTGGTGCGCGGCGTGTGGGCTGGCGCACAGCGCTATTTATAAAAATATAAAAAGCGCGCTCGTTTGGTAAGGCGCTGCACGGTCCGAACCTGCTGTTCAGGTTGCGCTTGACGCCTGTTGCATCGAGCCTGCGCTTCTTGAGCGCGCAGCCGGTTCAAGCGGCGCTTGTTGCGGTCGTGGGAGCGGCCGTCTTCTATCAGAACGGCCGCGCATTTCTCCGGGAGCGCCAGGCACACCTTCCGCTCCTGAAGATATGCCATTAAGTATGGCGTCCGCACCAGCGCCTAATCCATAACCGGTTACTGGGCTAGCTGCTGTCCAGAATCCAATACTCATAGCAGACATGCCACCCCAACGTCCGAACCTACCTCGCCCACGACGTCCAACTCGGACGACGACGTGGTGTCGAGCACGTGTTCCAATTGACTGCTGGGGAGCGGGAAGTCCCGGTAGATCGCTTCAGTTGCAGGTGACGGCGCGACAGCGCGGGCGTCAGAGGTCTGCCGCATGACTGTTCGTTCTCATGCCTTCGCCAGGTGCGATGCCGGCTCGCGCCTGCGATGCATCAATGCCCACTTTCGCTCATGATCCGGCAACGTTCGTGGACGGCGCGACGCAACAGTCTGCTTCGGCCCGCCGCAGTGGCGCAATAACGTGTCGACTCCCGAACCTGATCTTCAGCTTTGTTCTAAACGCC
The DNA here is from genome assembly GCF_021498065.1 of Mycetohabitans sp. B3. NCBI lineage: Bacteria > Pseudomonadati > Pseudomonadota > Betaproteobacteria > Burkholderiales > Burkholderiaceae > Mycetohabitans > Mycetohabitans sp. B3. The sequence goes on from NZ_JAHLKN010000020.1 coordinate 189,043, forward strand.
ACGAGAATCAATTCGTACGTTGTTCATAGCGACTATCACGAACAGACAGATCTGTATTGTCGAGTGTTAATAGCGATGCAGCCAGCGTGCCTGTGGTGATCACCGTTCTCTTCATCGATCAGGAGAAACAATGAAAAAGCACCTGTTGAAAGCGATAGCCCTGTCAGCCATGAGCGTTGGTCTCTGCGGGCAGGCGTTCGGCGAAGGCGTGTATGCGCCTTATGTCGACATGACGGCATGGCCCACGCCCTCGCTGGACGAGATCGGCGTGCAGCAAGGGATCCAGCAGTTCACGATGGCGTTCGTGTTGTCCGGCGGCAACCAATGCGTGCCGTCGTGGGGCGGCGTGCAGCCGATTGGACGCGGCCAGACGTCAGATTTGCTGACTTCCATCGCTAAGTCAATCAACAATTATCGAGCCAAGGGCGGTGAGGTGTCGATTTCGTTCGGCGGCCAAGCTGGCATGCCGTTGATGCAGGCATGTAGCAGCGCATCAGCATTGGTCGCGGCATATCAGACGGTGATCGATACGTATTCGTTGACGCATATCGATTTCGATATCGAAGGCGCGGCGCAAACGGACAGCGCGGCGCTGACGCGCAATTTCCGGGCGGTACGGCAACTGCAGCACACGATGCACACCAACGGCAAGACACTGCATGTGACGTTGACACTCCCGGTGATGCCATCGGGGCTTACCGCCGATGGCTTGCGCGTACTCAACGCAGCGCTGGACAATGGTGTGACGCTGGACACGGTCAACATCATGGCAATGGATTATGGCAATGGCACAATTGACATGGGCGCGGCGGCGAAGCGGGCTGCCACGTCGGTCTACGCGCAGTTAGATGCGGCGTACAAGGCGGCGGGCAGCCCGAAGACCGACGCCCAATTGTGGCAAATGATCGGCGTGACGCCGATGATCGGCAAGAACGACGTGCAAGGCGAGACGTTCTCGCTGGCAGACGCAAAGGCGCTGCTCGACAAGGCTCGCTCGGAGGGTATCGGACTGCTCAGCAACTGGTCGATCGGCCGGGATAAGGCTTGCGCGAGTAATGGCGGTGGCGCATCACCCAGTTGTTCCGGCGTCTCGCAGCCACCGTATGCATTCACGCAGGTGTTCCGGCAATTGAAGGGGCACTGGGGCACTGGCGTGACGCAGGATCCGTCATATGGTGGTGGCTCAAATGGTGGTAAACCGGCGCCAAGTGCGCAATGGTCCAGCTCGCAAATCTATACAACCGGCATGACCGTCAAGTACCACGGCGTGACGTATCGCGCAAAGTGGTGGACGCAAGGCGACGTGCCGGGTCAGTCGGAGGTGTGGGCGAAGGTCTGAGCATGCCGCTGTTGCGGCCCGCGCAACCGAGCCATCGTATACGCTCGATCTCGGTGCGCACAGCAGGAGACGGCGACGGGCCGGCGCGCAACGTAACCACGGAGGATTGGGATGCAATCAATGCGCGCCTCACGCCATTGCCAGCGTGGTGCCGTCCGCCGCTTTAATCGTCGTGCTCGCATAGGTTGTCAGCGGCATGTACGACACCGACACGGTCAATGACCAGTGCGCGTAGTTCAACCCGAGGCTGAAGATCAGTGTGAGCGACGACGATGCATTCACGCTGACCGAAGCGGGTCCCGGCTTGCCGGCACCGACGGCCAGTGCGCTGCCTAGGAAGCGTATACGCTCCCGTTGTATATCTGTATAAATATACAGGTATACTATCGCCGTTTAGCATCGCACAGCTGCCATTCCAATTACCATGGTTCCGACGCGCCGGATCGCCCATCTCGACATGGATGCCTTTTACGCATCCGTCGAGTTGTTGCGCTATCCCGAGCTGCGCGGTAAGGCGGTGGTGATCGGTGGTGGCCGGAAGGCGGCGCCGCAGACGCTGCCGGACGGCACGCGCCGGTTTGCCCGCTTGCGCGATTACGCTGGACGTGGTGTGGTCACCACGTCCACGTATGAGGCGCGCGCGCTCGGCGTGTTTTCCGCAATGGGCATGATGAAGGCCGCGCAGCTCGCGCCCGACGCCATCTTGCTGCCCACTGACTTCGACTTGTATCGCCATTATTCACGGCTGTTCAAGGCCGCAGTGGCGACTTTCACTGACCAAATCCAGGATCGCGGGATCGATGAGATCTACATTGATTTGACCGCGTTGCCCGGCGACACGCGAGCGCTGGCGATGCGCATCAAGCAGGCGGTGTGCGACGCGACCGGTCTCACGTGCTCGATCTGCGTTGCGCCGAACAAGCTGCTCGCAAAGATCGGCTCGGAGTTGGACAAGCCGGACGGCATGACAATTCTGTCCATCGCGGACCTGCCGACGCGGATCTGGCCACTGCCGGTGCGCAAGATCAACGGTATCGGCCCGAAGGCGGGCGAGAAACTTGTTTCGCTGGGCATCGCCACGGTCGGCGATTTAGCGAAGGCCGATCCCGGACTGCTGCAAGCGCATTTCGGCCACAGTTATGCCGCCTGGCTGGCCGACGTCGCCCACGGCATCGATGAGCGGCCGGTGCAAGTCACGTCGGAGCCGAAATCGATGAGCCGCGAAACCACGTTCGAGCGTGATATGCACGTGCGCCACGACCGCGCCGCGCTCTCGGCGATCTTCACGGACCTGTGCGTGCGCGTGGCGCAAGACTTGACGCGCAAGGGCTATGTCGGACGCACGGTCGGGCTGAAGCTGCGCTATGCGGATTTCTGCACCGTTACGCGCGATGTCAGCTTACCGGAGCCCACCGCGGATGCGGCCTTGATTCGGCGCGCCGCCACCGAATGTCTGAAGCGCGTGCCACTGGACAAGCGGCTTAGGCTGCTCGGTGTGCGGGTCAGTGCGCTGCGACCGGCGCACGCGCAGCGCTTGGCGCGCGCGCCGGTGCAACACGAACTGCCATTTGCCGAAGCGGGGACCCAGAAGTGAACTACCCTCGTGCTCCGTTTGTGGCGGACAGGCAGGCCGCACCGCGCTGCAAAGCGCGAACCGGCGCGCTATTATGCGGCGCACGAGGCTCGCGCGTATCCTGGTCAGTGCATGCCTGCTATACGGTCGGTCAGCGCGTTCAACTCGTAGGTGAGCCGCGACAGTGCTAGTTTCAGTGCCAAGTTGATCTCGCTGAGCTCCCATTGCGCGACGAAAGCCGTCGGTGATCAACAGTCATGGTCGGTGGCGCGACGGATATCACCGCGCTAACTGACCGGAAATCCGACGCGCTCCATGGTGCTGATGTGGCGTGACAGTAATTGAGCGGCGCGCTCGAGATCATGGCCTTTCAACGCGTCGATGATCAGTTGATGATCGTGGTTCGAGCGCGATTGCCAGCCGCGCGCCCGGCCGACGGCGAGTACGAAGCGCGAACTGGTCAATTGCAGCACGTCCAGTGTCGCCAGCAGGCGGGGCATCGCGCAATGGCGCACCAGCGCATGGTGGAACGCACGGTTGGCTGCATCCCACGACGCAAGCGAATTGGCAGCGTCGCACGCGGCGTGGGCACTTTCAAGCGCCTCGAAATGTTCGGCGCGCAAGTGTGGCATGGCGTGGCGCAGCGCAAGCGGCTCGAGCACCGCCCGCATGTCAACGGCTTCCTTGATGGCGGCACGATCCAATGCGGTGACGCGCACGCCGCGTCTGTGCAGAATCGTTACCAGTCCGATTGCCTGCAGCCGTTGAAACGCTTCGCGCACAGGTACATGGCTCGCCCCAAATTCCTTGGCGATGTGGTCCTGTCGAAGCGCGGTACCGCCGGCTAACTCCCCGCTGACAATACGCTCGCGCAACCGGTCGACAATATGCTCGACCAAGCTCGGCGTGCGGGTATCGCTTAGGCGCCCAATGTCCATTTCATAGATTATCTATTTTCATGAGTAGGTAAACTGACGCCAATTTCGTTATAACATCCAGGACGCAATCGGCGTGAGCTTGGGAAGTCGGTAGATTATCTATTAAATAAGCTGAGTGGTCGAGACCACTGCGGCCGTGGCGCGCCAGCGGCGCGTGTCACATCTACCCGTAGCCGCCGGGTCGTTTGGATCCCATCCGCATAGGAGTATCTGCATATGTCGATTAGGCCAACAGAATCGTCGGCTCATTCCTCCAGTTTGTCCGGCGACGACGCAGCGCCAATCCGGCACGACTGGACGCGCGAGCAAATTACGGCGTTGTTCGATTTGCCATTCGATGACCTGCTATATCGCGCGCATACCGTGCAGCGACGTTATCATGCCGGCCGCGGCCTGCAAATTTCGCAATTGTTGTCCATCAAGACGGGTGGATGCCCGGAGGACTGCGGCTACTGTAGTCAATCGGTCCACGCCGAGACCGACCTGAAAGCGACCGCATTGATGAGCGTGGACGCGGTGTTGCAGGCCGCTGCGCAGGCCAAGGCCGCCGGCGTGCAGCGCTTTTGCATGGGGGCCGCATGGCGCAGCCCGCGCGAGCGCGACCTGGAGCGGGTCTGCGCAATGGTGGAGGGCGTGAAGGCGCTGGGGCTGGAAACCTGCGTGACGCTCGGCATGCTGACCGACGCACAAGCGCAGCGCCTAGCCGACTCCGGCCTGGACTACTACAACCACAACATTGACACGAGTCCCGAATACTATCCATCCGTGATCACCACGCGTACGTTGCAGGAGCGGTTTGACACACTTGAGCACGTGCGCAACGCGGGCCTGAAGGTTTGCTGCGGCGGCATTGTCGGCATGGGGGAGTCGCGCGAGGATCGAGTCGGCATGTTGCAGACATTGGCCAATTTGCCAGCACACCCGGAGTCGGTGCCGGTCAATTCCCTAATGCGGATCGAAGGCACGCGGCTCGCGCACGAGCGCGACGTCGACGGGTTGGAGTTCGTGCGCACGATCGCGGTGGCCCGCATCGTGATGCCGGCGTCCGTGATACGGCTCTCGGCCGGGCGTGAGCACATGAGCGACGAGCTTCAGGCGCTGTGTCTGTTTGCTGGCGCCGGCTCAGTGTTCATCGGCGAGAAACTGTTGACCACGCCCAATCCGGCTCCCCATCAGGACCGCGAGCTGATCGACCGGCTTGGCGCGACGAGCCAGGAATCGGCCCCGATCCAATGGATCGCCAAATCACGGCAATGATCTCCAGAAACACTCGCATGAAGCTGCTCGAATCGCTTGGGCGCGGCTTGTCGGCGCTCGATGCAAACCACTTGCGCTGGCATCGGCGCATTGCCGACAGTGCGTGCAGCGCGCGGATGAGCGTGGACGGGCGACGCATCGTGGGTTTTGCGAGTAACGGCTACCTGGGACTTGCTGCGCATCCAGCGTTGATCTAGGTGTTGGGCGACGGCGCACGACGCTATGGTGCCGGCAGCGGGGGGCTCACCTGCTGGGTCTCCGATGCGCTGAACCATGCTTCGCTGATCGACGGCACGCGGCTATCCCGCGCGTGCGTGCAGATCTATCCGCATTGTGATACCGAGACCCTGGATGCGATGGTAGGCGCGAGTGACGCGGCGACGTTGGACGACGCGGGTCTGTGGGTGCCGGCCATCCGGCCGCCGACGGTTCCGCCTGGCACGTCCCGGTTGCGGATCTCGTTGTCGGCTGCGCACACGGACGAAGACCTGGACCGGCTGGAGACGGTGCTGGCTGGTGTGGCGGTAACATCCTGATCGATACCGACGTCGGTGGCACTGGACCCAGCGGCGACGCAGGGGAAGCGAGTCGCGCCACCGATGCAACAGTCCGGCGGCGGTGCCGACCAAGCTCGTCAAAGTGCTGACGTAACGTTGGCAAGGTCAGTGTTAGGTGGGGTGGGGCACGGCATCGCACAGGCCGAACGGCTGCGGCATGGCACCATGCGCCTCGGGCCACGGTGTGAGTACCTCCGCGCCGGTCTCCGTCACCACGACCATATGTTCCCACTGCGCGGACCACGAGCCATCCTGCGTCACGACTGTCCAGCCGTCCGCCAGTTGCCGCGTGCCAGCCGACCCGGCGTTGAACATTGGCTCGATCGTAAAAATCATGCCGGGCTTCAGTTCGAGGCCGGTTCTCGGGCGTCCATAGTGGAGCACCTGCGGCTCGTCGTGATAGACGCGTCCGATCCCGTGGCCGCAATACTCACGTACGATACCGAAGCCTTCGCGTTGCCCGACGCGCTGGATCGCATGGCCGACATCGCCGAGCGTGGCGCCCGGACGCACAGCGGCAATGCCCGCCATCATCGCTTCGTACGCAGTGCACACTAGTCGCCGTGCCGCATCGTCTGGCTCGCCGACAAAGTACATGCGGCTCGTATCGCCATACCAGCCGTCCTTGATCACGGCGACGTCGATGTTCAGAATGTCGCCGTCCTGCAACGGGCGCGATGATGGAATGCCGTGGCACACCACGTGGTTCACCGACGCGCAGATCGTCTTCGGATAACTGTGATAGCCAACGTTGGCCGGCGTCGCTCGTTGCACGTTGACGATATAGTCATGGCACAGCCGGTCGAGTTCGTCGGTGCTCACGCCGGGCTTGACGTAAGGGCCAATCATCTGCAAGACGTCCGCGGCCAGCATGCCGGCACGACGGGCCATCGCAATTTCGGCGCGCGAACGGAGTGGGACTCGGGCAGCGCGCCGCATCATGCTGCCTTGCTGACGTCGTTGTCCAAGCCGGCAGTATGCCAAGGCGTGCCCGCCGCCTCGGCCTGCATTAACAGCCGGCATAGTCCGGTGTAGTCGAGCGTTGGGTTCAATTCCGCGAGCATCCCGATGCGCAGCCAATGTTCAGCCTGCGCGTTGATTGAGCGGCTCAGCGCGCCGCTTGCGTAGCGCAGCGACTTGTGCATCTGTTCGGAGATTTTGACGATGCCCATCGGTGACCTGTTTGAATATATGTTTTGTATATGATTCGTATAATACTGCACTGTCGAAACAAGTTAAACCCCCCGTAGCGGTAGCGGCGATGGCCCCGGATAGCAGGTGCGTCCGTGCTAAGACTTGAGCTTAGCTTAGCCTCAGTCGTAGCGAACGCGCCAGTGAGACAGGCCTCGTACTCCCTGCTGCACGATCCCTTCGATCAATGCCCACTTGCATCAGCGGGGCTGACAGGTAGATGCCCGCCGGCACCCACGCAGACCGATGGATGTGTCGGAAAGGCTCGCCCAATCTAGGGGCCGGTGCACAAAAAATAATGAAAATTCAAGGCCGTTATAGTCCAAACGGTAATATCAGCCGATGGGTCGGATCGACGGCACACACTGCGGGAAGGCTCACGCTGTACGTCGATGATTGGGATCGTGCATTTCTGCGTTACGCTACGGGATCCGGACAAGGGCCGTGCCCTCACTTGGGCCGATATATGGATATGGAGGATCGACGGGACTTCACGATGAATGAAAACGTACGCCAACCCTTACCGCGCACCCATAAGCTCACGCACGTTTCACTGTCGCGCAAACTCAAGTTGCAGCAGTTGATCCTGATTGCCAAGGTCATCGACAGTGGGTCACTGCTGCGCGCTGCCAATGAGTTGAGCATGACGCAGCCGGCGTTGACCAAGTCCATCCAGGAGTTGGAGGCATTCTTCGGCGAGGCCCTGTTCGAGCGCACGAACCGCGGCGTCGTGCCGACGGAACTGGGTCGGCTGCTGGGCCGTCGCGCTAAATCGATGATCACCGAACTGCGCTACCTAACCGATGAGGTCAATACGCTGCAAAGCGGTACGGCCGGGCACGTGATCGTCGGCACGCTGATATCAGCGTCGGCCCGGCTGCTGCCGGTGGCGATCTGCAAATTGAAGGAGCAGGCGCCGGACATGCTGGTCACGGTGCGCGAGGGGGCAACTGCGCAGTTGTTCCCGGCGCTGGCGACCGGCGACCTGGATATCGTGGTCGGCCGCCTGCCCGAGCGCGAGCTGCCGCTTGCCAATGCATTCCCGCTGCAACACGAGGTCCTGTTCGAGGAATCGATGTGCGTGGTGGTCGGTGCCAAGCATGCGGCAGGCCTGTCCGCACAACCGAGCCTTGCTGACTTAATGCACTTGCCGTGGATCGTGCCACTTGGCGATTCTCCAGTCCGCTTGCGAGCTGAACGGCTGTTCTATGACGCCGGCTTGCCGATGCCGGCTGATCGCGTCGAGTCGCTGTCAATGCTGACCAATCTCGGCCTGTTGCTCGAGCGCCCCTGCGCGGCGCTAATGCCGCGCGCTGCCGCGCGTCAGTTCGTCGATGCGGGTTTGTTGGCGGTTGTCAAGATCACCGAGGCGGCGGACTTTGGCGCCGTGGGGTTTTCGGTCCGGGCCAACAAGAAAATTAGCCCTGCATGCATGCGCTTCATCGCCTGCCTTCGTGAAAGTGCGGCCCTAGTTCACGGCGTGCTCAACGGCGGATAGATCGCTATAACGATAGGGAATAGCGCATCCTGAAAAGGTTATTATTGTTTATGCTCAACGCCGCTTAGACTGGCTGCACTGATCTGATTCTTAGACCTGACGCGCGGCTCGAGCAGGTCGCTGCGACGATGCGGCGACCTACCGGGAGCGGGCCGCCGTTCCGTCTGCTGAATCGATATAACAGCCTCGTCAGGAGACCCACGCATGACCGACCGAGTCGATCACTCCTCGCCGTGGTGCCGCGGCGCTCACATGCTGATTGCGCTGGCCGCTGCCGTACTGTATTCAATGCCCGTGCAAGCGGTCGAGCCGGGGCCGCTGAAAATCGGTTTCCTCGCGACATTGTCGGGCCCAGCCGGCGCGCTCGGCCAGGACCAATACGATGCATTCATGCTGGCTGTCGAGCAAAAAGGCGGCAAGCTGGGCGGTGTACCGGTCCAAGTGCTGCGCAAGGACGACCAGCTCAAACCGGATGTCGCGCTCCAGGAAGCACGACAACTGATCAATCGTGATGGGGTGAAAATCATCACTGGCGTGACGTTCTCCAACGTGATGATGGCAATCCACAAACCGGTGACCAGCGCCGGCGTGTTCCTGATCGGTTCCAATGCCGGCCCCACGCAGCTTGCTGGTCCGGGATGCTCGCCGCTGTTTTTCTCGACCTCGTGGAATAACGATGAACTGCATGAGGCAGGGGGGCAATTGGTGCAGGACTTGGGCTATAAGCGCGTCTATGTGATGGCCCCAAACTACCAGGCGGGACGTGACGCGATCACGGGCTTCAAACGCGATTACCACGGCACGATCGTCAATGAGGTGTACACGCAGGTCAACCAGCCTGATTACTCGGCCGAATTGGCTCAGTTGCAGGCTGCGCGTCCGGACGCCGTCTATGTGTTCTATCCGGGGGGCATGGGCGTGAACTTCGTCAAGCAGTATCGGCAGGCCGGTTTGCTGGGCAAGATCCCGTTGATTTCGGTCTCGACGATCGATGGCACGACATTGCCAGCGCTCAAAGAGATCGCAGTCGGCGCGATTACCGTCGCACCGTATGCGCCTGATTTGAAGAACGCCCAGAACGCGCAATTTGCCTCGTCGTTCGAGTCCAAGTACGGGCGCAAGCCATCCATGTACGCAGCGCAGTCATATGATGCGGCAAATCTACTCGATGCAGCGCTGTCGGCCGTCAAGGGCAACGTGGCAGATCGCGATGCGCTACGTGTCGCACTGCGCACCGCGCAGTTTCAATCGGTGCGGGGCGCCTTCAACCTGGAATCCAATCAATTTCCCCGTGCCGGCTTCTATCGCGTCGACGTCGTGCGCACTGCCGCCGGTGCCGCATTTGAGAGCAAGAACCTGATCGTGCCAAAGTCCCGCACGCCGGTCTTGCAGCAGTGCAAAATGAACTGAACGGATGCCACGATGAACCTGACGTTGGCGATCATGCAGTGCCTCAATGGCCTGCAGCTCGGCATCCTATTGTTCCTGATGGCGGCCGGCCTCACGCTTGTGTTCGGTATTGCAAACTTCGTCAACTTGGCGCACGGCTCGCTTTACATGATAGGCGCTTTTGTCGGCGCGCTGGTGTACAACCTGACAAGTTCGTTCATGTTGGCGACGCTGGCTGTCGTTCCCGCCATGATGGTCGTGGGCATCGCGCTGGAAGCGGGAATATTCCGCCGCCTCTATGCACGCAACCACCTCGATCAGGTGCTTGCCACGTTCGGGCTGATCTTGTTCTTCAATGAGCTGGCCCGCACTTTGTGGGGTCCTTCTCCCTACTATATGGAAGTGCCGCCCTCGCTGTCCGGCGCCATCGACGTATTCGGCATCAACTACCCTGCCTATCGGCTGCTCATCGTGGTCGCCGGTATTGGCATTGCCCTAGGCTGCTACGTCGTCATTCATCGCACCCGCATAGGCATGCTGATTCGTGCGGGCGCGACACATCGTGACATCGTTACCGCACTAGGCGTCAACATGGGATTACTCAATGCGTTGTTGTTCGGCGTTGCCGCTGCGTTAGCGGGCGTTGCAGGGTTGCTTGCCGGCCCGATCTTGTCCGTGCAGTCTGGCATGGGCGAGCCCGTTCTGATCCTGACGATGGTGGTCATCGTCATCGGCGGGATCGGATCGATCCGCGGTGCTTTCTATGCGGCACTGATCGTCGGTGTGGTGGACACGCTCGGCCGTACGCTGCTGCCGGTAGCGCTGCGCGAGCTGCTGGAGCGCAGCGCCGCCGACAGCGCCGGGCCTGCGCTCGCATCGATGCTGATCTATATCCTGATGGCGGCCGTGCTCGCGTGGCGTCCACAAGGGCTTTTTCCGGTCAAATATTGAACAGGCGGATGATCATGTCGATCCCATTAGCCGCGCGCCGTACGGCGCGTTCAACATTGAGCAGCCACGAGCCAGCCGCGCGCGCGACGCTCGCCGGCAAGATGTCATGGTTGGTCATGGCCGTGTTGATCGCGGTGCCGCTCTACGCACAGGCAACCCAGCAGCCGTTCTTATTGACGTTGGTCACGCGCATCGCGATTCTCGCCATCGCCGCCATGTCGCTGGATCTGATATTGGGCGTCGGCGGTCTTGTGAGTTTTGGACACGCGCTGTTCTTTGGGCTGGGCGCTTATGCCACCGGGATGCTCGCGCAACACGGCGTGAGCAGCGGCTGGCTGCACTTGCTTTGCGCGGTCGCGGTCAGTGCACTGGTAGCTGCGGTGACTGGTGCCATCGCGTTGCGTACCCGCGGCATCGCATTCATCATGATTACGCTGGCATTTGCGCAGATGTTTTACTTTCTTGCAGTCGGTCTTCGCGAGTATGGGGGCGATGACGGCTTCGCGCTGGCTGCCGGCAGTCAGTTCGGCGCCGTGCAGCTGACTGATCCGCTCACGCTATACGTTGTATCTGCATGCCTGCTGCTGGCGCTGCTCGCGTTCGGCAGACATTTCCTACACACTGCCATGGGCCTGACACTGGGCGGTATCCGGATCAATGAGTGCCGGATGCAGGCGCTTGGCATACCCATTACGCAATGCAAACGGGCTGTCTATGTCGTGGCCGCGGCATTGTCGAGCATCGCTGGCATGCTATTCGCGAACCTGACCCAATTCGTGGCTCCGTCGTATCTGTCCTGGACAATGTCCGGTGACCTGATCGTGATGGTAGTGATCGGCGGCGCTGGCACGTTCATCGGCGCAGTGCTCGGCACGTTTGCGATCGTGTTGGCAGAAGAAGGGCTCAAGGCTGTGACGGAACACTGGATGCTCGTCATGGGGCCGTTGATCGTGGTGGCGGTGCTTGTCAATCGCCACGGGCTGGCAGGACTGCTCGAGTCGTTCGGTGCACGCATGAGCCGCAGCCCCCGTGCGGCGGGAGAGCAGGTATGAGTTTGTTGCAGGTGACGGGATTGACCAAGCGTTATGGCGGCTTTGTCGCGACCGATCATTTCAGCATGACGATCGAACCGGGCGAGATTCATGCGGTCATTGGGCCGAACGGGGCAGGCAAGAGCACGCTGATCGCGCAACTGGCCGGCGAGTTGCGCCCGGACGCGGGCACTATCAAGTTTGACGGCCGCGATGTGACATCGGCAAGCATCAGTCAACGGGCGCGGCTCGGCTTAACACGCTCATACCAGATCACGTCTGTGCTCCCGGACTATACCGCACTGCAGAATGTCATGCTCGCAGTCAATGCGCTCGGGCCGCGGCGCTTCAGCTGCTGGGGCGCGCTCGCGCGCCAGAGCCGCGTGCGCGAGCCCGCACTGGAGCTGCTCGAGCGTGTTGGGTTGGCGCAGCGCGCGCACGTGAGCGCGGCGCAGATGGCGCATGGTGAGCACCGCCAGTTGGAGCTGGCGATGGCGCTCGCCGGCCGGCCCAAGCTGCTGTTGCTCGATGAGCCCATGGCAGGCATGAGCCAGGCCGAGTCAGAGAACATGACGGCACAGCTGCACGAACTCAAGGGTCGTCATGCGATGTTGCTGGTGGAACACGATATGGACTCGGTCTTTGCACTGGCCGACAGGATCACTGTATTGGTCTACGGCAAGCCAATCGCTACGGGGCGTGCTGACGAGATCCGCATTGATCCCCGCGTACGCGAAGCTTACCTTGGTAATGACACGGCACCGCAAGGCAAAAGGGAACACGTATGACGGGCCGATTACTCGAAGTCGAATCGCTGGTAGCGTTTTATGGCCGCAGTCAAGCGTTGTTCGGCGTTGATCTGATGGTCGACGACGGCCAATTCGTGACACTACTGGGTCGTAACGGGATGGGCAAGTCCACCACAGTCAAGTCGATCACCGGCTTGCTGCACAATTGCACGGGTGTCGTCCGGCTTGGTGGCAAGTCGGTGCATTCAAGTGCGTCCTATCGGATCGCGCGGGCCGGCATCGGTCTTGTGCCTGAGGGCCGACACGTCTTCCCGACCTTGACGGTGCGCGAGAATCTTGTCGCGACAGCACGCGCCGGCTATCCGCGGCAAGGGGGGCTGTGGACGCTGGAGCGTGTTTACCAGCTGTTTCCAAGGCTCAAGGAACGCGAGCGTCATCTCGCTTCAAACCTGTCCGGCGGGGAGCAACAGATGCTTGCCATCGGCCGTGCGTTGCTCACCAATCCGCGCCTGCTGATCCTGGACGAAGCGACAGAAGGGCTGGCGCCGTTGGTCCGCGAGGAAATCTGGCGATGCCTTGCTGAACTGAAGCGGACCGGATTAGCGATCCTTTGCATCGACAAGAACCTCGCGTCGCAACTGGCGATTGCAGACCATCACTACTTGATGTCCAAGGGGCGCGTGGTCTGGCACGGCGACTCGGCACAACTGCGGGCGCAGGCGGACAAGTTGAGTGCGCACCTAAGCATCTAGCGACGCGGCAGCCGGTGCAGCGTATCATTTCGAACTGACAGCGGGAATATCATGCCGTTTGACTTGACGTTTTCTGACCTCGCTGAGCGCGCTGTTCAGTACAATGCTCGCGCATCCGTGGCCGACTTCGATGCGCAAATGCGTCTATACGCGCAGCTAGCCGAACGGTCCCGGCAAGCCTGCCCGGCGATACTCGACCAACGCTATGGCATGGGGCAGGCCGAGCGCATCGATATCTTTCCGGCCGTCGCGGCCGGCCAGCCCGCGCCGCTCTTCGTCTACGTCCACGGTGGATACTGGCGTTCGCAGCGCAAGGAAGACGCATGTTCGATGGCGCAAGCGCTGACGAGCCACGGCGTGGCAGTGGCGATGGTTGAATACACACTGTTGCCTGAAGCGACGCTTGCCGAAGTCGTTCGCGAAGTGCGCAGCGCGGTCGCATGGTTGTATCGCCATGGTAGAACATATGGCATCGATGTTCAGCGGATCATCGTCTGCGGTAGCTCGGCGGGAGCGCATCTGGCCGGCATGCTGTATGGCGACGACTGGCAACGTGCGTTCGAAGTTTCGTCCGATGTCATCAAGGGGATCGTCGGCCTGAGCGGACTCTACGATATCCGGCCGTTATGCGACATCAACGTCAACGAATGGCTACGGCTCCATCCGGAGCAAGCGGCGTTGCTCAGCCCGGCGTTGCGGTTGCCGCACGACGGACCGCCGGTGGTATTGGCGGTCGGAGGCCTGGAGACAGCCGGCTTCAAGCACCAGACCTATCATTTTCACGAACTGCTGGTTGCAAGAGGATTGCCAGTACGACTGGTACAGCAGCCGAATCGCAATCATTTCAACCTCATCAACGAGCTTGCCGATCCGTCCAGCGAACTGTTCCGCGCTGCGCTAGCGTTGCTGCAGTAGAGCGGGGCGGTTGCCGCCGGTGATGCGTCATGCCGCGCCGGCAGGACGTGACATGACGCAACCGTATACCGCATCTACCAACTGTAGCGATAGCTCGCCTGGCTAGATCTGTCGTATTCGACAGATGTACTCTTTTGGATACGAGGCGCCGCTTGATGCGGCGTTTGCTTTCGCGCTAGGACAACATGCCGACGATCCTGTTTTTACAACCGACGCAGTTGCTCCGAGAAAAACGAGCGGGTACGTTCGGCGATGACTTCTTTGTCAAAGTCGATGGTCGCGACGTGGAAAGAATTTTGAAGCACTAACAGCCGTCGGTCCGTCGAACTAATGCTATTCAGGATGACCTGCCCATTCGCTGGCGGTACGACATGATCTTCCGGGGAAACCATAACCAGAGTCGGACAGATGATTTTTGGCAGCAGATCTCGTGTCACGTTCATCAAGCCGTAGATTTCCTTGATCGTGGACACCGGGATTTCGTGGTATGCCACCTCAGTAACATTCGGATCCTTGACGTCATTGCCTACACCGACAAGGTAGTCCGGCGCATCTTTTTGGTATGCCAGCTCAGCCAGCGTGTGGGTTCCGAAATAAAGGCACGCGTTGATCGGCACGGCGGCCTTGATTTGCTGAGCATACTGTGCGGCCATGTACAAGGTGAGGCAACCGCCCATTGACAGTCCCGCTATGAAAATCGTCGTACACCGCTTGGAGAGCAGCTGCAGCCCGTCTTCCAGCGAGCGGATCCAGTCGGTCGCCGTTGTTTCAGCCATCGCGGCAGGCGAGTCGCCATGCCCTTTGAGCCGCGGCGCGTGGACCGTCCAGCCTTCCTTGTTGTGCAGATACTCGCCCAGATACCGCATTCCCGACGTCGTGCCGGTGTAGCCGTGTGACAGCAGTACACCCACTTCATTTCCTTCCAGTAGGAAGGGCTGCCCGTTTTCTCGATAGATTTCCGGCGTCATGATTTTCGTGCTCCTATGTTGATCGTGTGGTAATCTCTCTGTTTCCATGGGGTTCAAAAGTGCAAACTATGCGGCCATGGCCAACCGCTGCTTTGGCGTCAATCGGCCCAGGGCCATGTTCAGGTGGTCGTGATTGTAAGTCCATATCCAGTCGGTCGCGAAACGCTGCACGTAGTCCAAGTTTTCCCAGTGGTACAACGACGCCATTCGTACGTACCGCACGGTCCGGTTGAATCGCTCGACATACGCATTGTGCTTAGGTTTACCCGGCTGGATGGAGTCAAGCCTGATGCCATACTGCTGGGCCCATTCGTTGATCGCCATGATCAGGTATTCGGGCCTGTTGCCACACCGAATCACTTTCGGCCTGCCACGCCAATTGATGGTCTGCCGTAGCGTACGGATCACCCGCTGAAGCAAACTACTACAGGCAACTCAGAAATACCGCTGACGTGCCCGTATTAACTTAAACCAACCGGCCTCCACGATTCCCGGCGCGGTTCACAAGACAGTGCAATGCCCAATGATTTTTGCATCATTGTGCGCATCACCAACGTGTCCATGATGACGTCATGATTGCACTTAATTAAGCGATGTCAAGTGCATTGTTTCTCGATGGCTTGTTTCTGAAGTAGGGCCGCTATGCCTGCATTGCTAACTCTTTCAATGATGGCGGTTTAAATCATGATTCGTTTGGACGATGAGATAAATTCGGTATATAGTGTTTTTGCCTTTTTCAGCCCGTCTAGCGTTCCGGCTGCATGAGTGCATGGGATAGGTTTAGTACACAGGCAGGAGCAGAAATCTTTGTGGGATAGCAGTCGACGTGCCTTAGGCGGGGAACACAGCTGCTACGGTCAAGGAGAGTGCAATGCAGCATTTGCTGAGATGGATCGCACCCTATAGTGCTCTATTTATTGTGGGGATTGCGTTGGGTTGGGGCATGAGCTCGGTCATCGCTGGTAGGCGGCTGGCTGAGGAAAAAGCTGTGCGAGCCCGGGATCATGAGCAGCATGCCGAACAAATAAAAGCGATTTCAGACGCAGCCTTGGCCGCGCAACAGAAAGCGACCGCTATGCGTGAAGTTCAGACCCACCGGATCGAAACACTGGATGCACAACTGAGTCAGGAGCGTCAAGCCCATGAGAATGAAAATCAACGTCTGCGCGATGCTATTGCTGCTGGTACTGAGCGGTTGCGTGTGTCGGTCGCCAACTGTTCAACCCGTAGCCGTGACGTGTCCGACTTTGCCTCCGCCACCGGAATGGGCAATGGTTCCCCCACCTACGCAGACCTCGACCCAGCGGTTGCAGAACGCGTTTTCCGGGTCGCTGACGACGACCAGCGAGAAATAGATAAGCTCAAGGCTTTACAAGCTTACGTGTGCGCGGTGCGGCCTGAAACCGCAGAGTGTCCCGTGACCGGGCTTCAGTCGGCGGTACCATGACAAAGTGTCTTAAACGACTGGTCACCACAGGAGGTATCCACGCAAGTCTGTAGTGTAATTCAAGCGTATGGTGATCAAGCAATCATTTAAGCGAGATGCGTTGGTTGCCAAGATGGCCCGCCAAACAATGTCCATGCAATACGTAAGCATAGCCCGAACAGCTGGATACCAGATACGCGAACCTATAGCAAGGGCAGAACATGACGTGGTAGTTTAAACTGTTGTGTGCTATCCGTGTTCAGTTTAAGTGCCTGAACACAGGATGACCTGACTCTGGTGAGTAGGGACGTGCCCGGGAAGTACGGGGGGCAAATCCAGCCGTCAAGAAGGGCGATTTGACTAAGAGTCGCTAACACAAGTCGTCCACGAAGCGCGAACAGATAATGGCGGCGGCCAAGCGGAGCAAGGCGATATGAATGTCCAGACGCCGCTCGAAGCGGATGCGCAGCTTACCAAAACCGGCAAACCAGGCGTGCGTGCGCTCGACTACCCAGCGATGCCGTCCAAGCCGCTCGTGCTTT